>JAAYEH010000323.1 GCA_012728855.1 Rhodopirellula sp.
ACGGCACCCCAACCATGCCAATCTCGAAGAGGTGCATCCCCGGCAGGCTGTTCTGGATCATCAGTCCGTTGACGACAAGGTTGGTTGAAGTGCCAATCAAGGTGCAAGTCCCGCCGAGTATCGCAAGGAACGATAGCGGGATCAGCAGCTTGGAAGGTGACACCTGATTCCGGCGGCTCCAATCGATGACGACCGGCACAAACATCGCCACGATGGGCGTGTTGTTGAGAAACGCCGACATGGGTATTACCACCGCCGCCATTCGCCCCAGCACGCTGTTCGGAGTCTTTGCGCGACCAAGAATGTGGTGACCGATGGAATCCAAGATGCCGGTTTCTCGCAGGCCGGCCGCTACCACGAACAATACGGCAACCGTGAGCATCCCGGAGTTGGAGAACCCGGCGAATGCCTCGGCCGGCGTAATGATGCCCAAGGCAGCCAGAAGAGCGGTTGCCCCCAAGAACAACAAATCGGGCGGGGCCGCATTCTTCACCAGAGCGGCGAACACGAGAATCACGATTCCCAGAGTCAGCCATGCCTCAATGCCCATTGTTCATTCATCCGAAGGGACAAAATGGTCGAATACGTCCCGAAGGAACACCCCGCCTGGCCCACCGAATAGTGTCTCTAAGCCGAGCAAGGAGTATAGCGAATGTAGCCGGCACATGACAATCCCGAAGAATGCCCCCTCGTCCCATCGAGAATCCTGACCACGCGTTCAAGTTTTCACGGGAATCGGGCGAAACGGATAACGGTGGATCGTTTCTCCGAACGCAGTGGTCTTGGGAGTTGCCCCATGAGTTTCCCCTACGACCGGTCCAAAGTGCGCAGCCTGCCTCGCAAGATCACCAGCAAGACCGACCAGGTGGTTCGGCTCCATTTGCTCGATCCGCACGAAGGAGGACAATTGGCGGCCATGTACCTGGCCTATCAGCCTCGGAACTCCTTCCAAGGACTGCCGCCGATTCGAGACGAGGTCTGTATCCGCTGGGTCGATGAAATGCTCGCCTCGGGCGTTCATATCGTCGCCCGTTCCACCGGGCCGGAGATTGTCGGCCACTGCGCGTTGTTTCCCATCAACGAGCAGAAATGCGAGATTCTCGTGGTGGTCGATCCGGGGCATCAGAATTTGGGCATCGGCACGGAACTCACTCGGAGTGTGATTCACCTGGGATGCGAACTGGGCTTCGAGAAGATCTGGCTGCCCGTCATGGCGACGAACCTCCGGGCAAGACACGTCTACAAGAAATGCGGGTTTGAATACGTGCCGACCAAACCGTCCAAAGAACTCGATATGATTTGCGATCTGAGCAACCTCCGCACGGAGCCTGCCCTCCCGCAACACGAAGCGACACCGGCATCAACGCCGATTCCCCATTTCGTAACCGTTAACGAGGCGGCCGGGGACTGGTCCATTTTTCAGCCAGTTGATTTGTTTGGCGACAAAGACGTCGTCTGAAAACATGGACCTGTCCCCCTACTCCCCGCCTCGTGAACGGTTGCCCCATTTCTGCTTGCCGCCAGCGAACTTTACGGTCAACTTATCCTAAATGCGTCGCGCAGCTCGCAAATCACGGCGTCCGGCATGGCCGACACTTCACCGATCGCGTGAGCATTAATGACCGCTTCGGCCGTCGATTCGAGAACTTCAAGGCGGTCAAAGGCGTCCAGTACGCTGGAACCCGTCACCAGAACGCCGTCGTTTTCCAGGATGGCGGCCGGCGATGCCGCGGTCACGAAATCCGCGATGCGGCCGTCTTGCCGGTACTGCACACCGTAAGGCACTCGGTGGACGTCGCGGAGGAATACGTAACTTTCGGGAATGGTACGGGAGTCGAAAGTTGATTCCGTCACGCTGAAGGCAGTCGCGTTGACCGGATGAGCAAAGACGATGGCCTGCACGTGCGGGTGCTTGCGATAGATGGCTCGATGCGAGAAGACGGCGCGGCTGGCCTTCTTGCCGGCCTCGCGCCGGTCGCCCTGGACCAATACGAAATCGGAAACGTCGAGGGATTCGCGATCCTGCTGCGTAGGAGTGATCAGGAACGAATCCGCGCCGAGTCGCGCGGAAAAGCTCCCTTCGGTGCTGATCAGCAGACGCTGCCGGCATCCACGTCGCAGGAACAGGCACAACTGGCGACGCAACTCCAACTCGTGGGCGGTTGGAGGTCCGGGCTCGAAGGACTCCAGCGTGACGCTGCGGGTGTAAGCCTGGTCGAGCTGGCCCTCAGTCAGGTAGCGAACGTCGCCCATCTGCCGAGCTTTCACCACCGTTTTTGCGGCGAATTCAAAGGCCTCGAAACGCTGGAAGGCGTGCGACAGGGACGTGCCGCCGACCACCACGCCGTGGTTCTCAAGGATGACACTATCACAGCCCGCCCGGAAAGCCTCAGCGATGTTGCCGCCAAGCCGGCGGCTGCCCGGCACCGCGTAGGGCGCGAAGCCCGTCCGGCCGCACATGAAGCGCGCTTGATGAAACAGTCGCGTATCGGGCGTCTGCCGACAAATGCTGAAGGCGACCAGGGCAACCGGGTGTGCATGGACCACCGCGCGAATGTCCGGCCGGACTTCATACACGGCCTGATGAAAGGGAAACTCCGACGATGGCAGATGCGGGCCCTCGATCGCTCCGTCCGGTGCAACCCGAACGACGACGTCGCGTGTCAAACTGCCCTTGTCCACCCGGGCGGGTGTAATCCAGATGTCGCCATCCGGCTCGCGAATCGACAGGTTGCCGCCAGAGGTCGTGGTCATGCGATACCGATAGATGCGTTCCATCGTACGCATGATCTGGTCGCGCGGGTGAGTCATTTGCCGGTTCATGTACAGCCCGTCCTAATCATTGGGTTCAATATGGACATCTGTATAGATACTTGGCACGACCTCAGCGGTTACGGCTCTCAGAACTCCCGGCGCCGGGGCTTGCCGACGCCTGCCGGTGCATCACCAGCATGCAGCGCGACCAGCGGTACCGGCAGCAAGGCAGTCATGAAGGCCGCGAGAATGCATCTTCTCGTTCTGTTCATTGGGGGATTCACTTTCGCATGTGTGGGCGCAACTGTGTGAATTCCCGGAGTCGATCGACTCCCCCCCATTGTAGCGCCGCCGAACGCCTTGTCAAAACAGTCTGGCTCGGGTGTCCTGAACGGGACTCCAGTGCGTTGGGAACGACTCCTTGCATCGTTGTCTTCTGAGACGTGGGCTGCCGGTGCTTGCAGACCGGCGGCCCGCTTCCTAGAATCAGCCCACAAGGGTCATATTCAGATTCACAGGGGTAATCCTGCGAGGCAGGCCGCAAAACAATCCTCGCATACTGCCCAAGCTTCCTATATCAACGAAATTGGGTTCTGCCACGGGCGGTTCGCCTCTGCCAACGCCACGAATACTTCCACGAAGCGAGTAAGACAATGATCAGCGATCTGGTCGACCTCGGTCCCGTTCCGGACTGCTGGACGCGGCGGCACTTGTTGGGCTTGGAGGATCTGACGGCCGAGGAACTTACCCTGATCCTCGACAAGGCCGATGTCTTTCGTAAAGCCATCGACGAGGGGCATCGGAAATTCCCGCTGCTGACCGGCAGAACCTGCGTCAATCTGTTTTTCGAAAACTCGACACGGACCCGGACGAGCTTTTCTCTGGCTGCCCGGCGGCTGGGGGCCGACACGGTCGATTTCTCCGCCGCTACCAGCAGCCTTTCCAAGGGCGAGACCGTCATCGATACGGCGAAGAATATCGAAGCGATGGGTGTCGATGTCATGGTGGTCCGCCATCGCACACCCGGCACTCCGCGGCTATTGAGCCAGAATCTCGACTGCTCGATTGTGAACGCGGGCGACGGCCCTCACGAACACCCCACCCAGGGCCTTCTCGACATCCTGACCATCCGCCAGCGACTTGGCCGCATCGCCGGATTGACCGTGGCGATGGTGGGCGATATCGCCCATAGTCGCACCGCCCGCTCGAACATCTGGGGCCTGAAGACGCTCGGCGCCGAGGTGATCGTTTGCGGTCCGTCGACGCTCGTTTCGCCGCGTTGGCGGGAATTGGGCGTCGAATATTCGTACAGCCTCGACGCGATTCTGCCTCGCGTCGACGTCTTGAACCTGCTTCGCATTCAGTTTGAACGACAGTTCACGCGACCGTTCCCCTCGGTCCGCGAATACGCCACCCTCTACGCGATGGACTCTCAGCGGCTGGCCAAGACCAAAGACGACATCCTTATCCTGGCACCGGGACCGATCAACCGCGGCGTGGAAGTAACGCCCGACGTTGCCGATGGCGACCATTCGGCGATCCTCCAACAGGTCACGAATGGTGTGGCCGTTCGCATGGCGGTGCTCTGGCTGCTGGCCGGGCGGCCGTAGCGCGGCTCCGGAACACGCTCAACCCTTTACCACGACAGGCTCCGCCATGTCCCGCATCCTGATCGAAAACGGACGAGTGATCGACCCCAGTCAGCAGATCGACCGGGTGATGAATCTGCTCATCGACGGTGGCAAAATCGCCGCCTACGACGTGCAGCCCGCCGCTGAAGATACGGTGATCGACGCAACCGGCAAGATCGTCTCGCCCGGACTGATCGATATGCACGTCCACCTCCGCGAGCCGGGCCGCGAAGAGGATGAAACGATCCGCACCGGTACGGCCGCCGCGCTGGCCGGCGGATTCACTTCGATCGCCTGCATTCCCAACACGGAGCCGCCGATCGACAGCCAGGCTACCGTCGAATTCGTCCGCCACCAGGCCAACCGGGCCGACCAGTGCAACGTCTTCGTCCTCGGCTGTGTGAGCAAGAATCGCGAAGGGAAGGAATTGGCCGAGATCGCGCAGCTCTACGAGGCGGGCGCGGTGGCCTTCACCGACGACGGCGCCCCCGTCTACGACGCCGAGCTGATGCGGCGAGCCTTTGAATACTGCCTGATGTTCGACAAGCCGATTCTCAACCACGCCGAGATCCTCGAGCTGACCCAGCACGGAGTGATGCATGAGGGACTCGTCTCGCTCCAACTCGGCCTGGGGGGGATTCCCGCCGCGGCCGAGGACGTGATGGTCAGTCGCGACATCGCCTTGGCCGAGGCGACCGGCGGACGGCTGCACATCATGCATGTCTCCACCGCCGGCAGTGTCGAGGCATTGCGAAGAGCCAAGAAGCGGGGCGTACGGGTCACGGCCGAGGTCACGCCTCACCACCTCACTCTTACCGACGAGGCGCTGCGGACCTTCGACTCGAACTACAAGATGAATCCGCCCTTGCGGAGCCGGGACCACGTCGACGCCTGCATTGCCGCCCTGGCCGACGGCACTCTCGACGCCATCGCCACCGATCACGCGCCGCACGCCCAAGAAAAGAAAATGCAGGAACTCGACCGGGCGCCCTTCGGGATCGTCGGCTTGGAGACCTGTCTCGGACTCGTGGTCACGCAGCTTATCGAACCAGGACACCTCGATTGGTCCACGGCGCTGGCGAAGATGACCGTCAATCCGGCGCGGATTCTGGGCATCGCGAAGGGAACCTTGGCCATTGGCGCCGACGCCGACGTGACCGTGATCGATCCTGATGTCCAATGGACGGTCGACCCTGCCCAGTTCTGCTCGAAAAGCAGGAACACCCCGTACACGGGCTGGGTTTTGCGGGGCCGGGCGACGACCGTAATCGTCGGCGGTCGGATCAAGTTCCAGCGGTAATGAGAGCGCAAAGGGGTCGGGAGTCTTTTTCCGTATCGGCCACCGACCACGCTGGATGCGCCGAGCGGTGATGAGGCCGATACGGAAAAAGACTCCCGACCCCTTCCTGGTTCTGCGGTCGCCCAATGGCCATTCTTGTCGACGGATACAACGTGCTCTACGCAGTCGGGATCCTCGGCGGCGGTGTTGGGCCGGGCACACTGGAGCGGGCACGCATGGCCCTGCTCAACTTCCTCGCCGCTTCGCTTACCCCGGACGAAGCGGCTACCACCACCGTCGTATTCGACGCCGCCGACGCCCCCGGCGGCCTGCCCCGCATCTACCGTCATCGTCAAGTAACGGTGCGATTCGCCGTCGGACACGAAAGCGCCGACGCACTGCTGGAGGAACTCATTCGCCGCGATTCCGCGCCGCGCCGCCTTACCGTCGTCTCCAGCGATCACCGCATCCAGCGCGCCGCCCGCCGCCGCCGAGCCCGCGTGGCCGATAGCGAAGCATGGTGGGAGGAGCTGGCTCGCCGCCGCGCAAAACGCCAACCGCGTCCCGAGAACCTCCCCGCCAAACCGGTCAGCCCTCTCAGCGACAATGAGTTGGCCTACTGGTTGGAGCAATTCGGTGCCGCCGCCGATTCACCGCCGGCGAAACGGATGGAGCAGCGGAAGCTTGCCGCTGACCAACCCGCGAACCGCCGATCCACCTCCAGGGAAATCGACGAAACCGATAGTCTCGCGAATCCTTTCCCACCAGGATACGGCGAAGATCTCCTTTGCGCCGACGATGGGAACCAACTCGATTCGAAACCACGGGAAGAACCAGAGCGGTAATCTGGGTTTCATTGCGGGCGATGGGTGGGCGTGGTGGCGTATAAGCCCCTCGAAAACAACCGCCGGCTCTATTCGACCATGTAATTCGCACGGCAGTTATCGCGTTACGCGAAATCCGTGGAAATCGACCGTTTCTGTCACTGGCTCCTGTGCTGCCCCATGTCGGGCCGGAAATGAGTATAAGTATTTCTAATTTTATCTATAACGAAAATTGGCCATTCCTGATAATCTGTGGCGCGTTAGAATCGGGGCTCTTGTCGGCCAGATCCAGGCCGTGGACGGCATCACCCACCGTATTCCGAGAACTTGGAGATCCCCATGAACCTGCAGATTCCCGGCGGGAACGACATCTCGCAAACGAAGAACCGCTCGCGCAACGTGGCGCCCTATTCGGGGTTGTGTACGCGGTGCCTCGACAGTTGCATCGGCAACTGCGAAGTATTCAAGTCCTCGCTGCGCGGTCGCGAGGTGATCTATCCCGAGCCTTTCGGTGAACTTACCGCCGGCGGCGACAAGGAGTATCCGGTCGACTACTCGCATCTGAACATTATGGGCTACGCCCTCGGAGCGGAAGCGATCGACGAGGCAAATCCCGACAAAGCTATCTTTCCTGACGTCGATACCACGACCGTGTACGGTCATATGAATCCGGTTCGGATGAAGATGCCGATCTTCACCGGGGCGCTCGGTTCCACCGACATCGCGAGGAAACATTGGAACGGCTTGGCCGCCGGCGCGGCCGTCTGCGGCATTTCGCTGGTCGTCGGCGAAAACGTCTGCGGCATCGATCATGGGCTGGAGTTGGACAAACGCGGCCGAGTGGTTCGTTCGCCCGAAATGGAACGGCGAGTGAAGCTCTACAAGGAGTGGAAAGACGAGTACGGCGACGTGATCGTCCAGATGAACGTCGAAGACACGCGACTCGGCGTCGCCGAATACGTCGTCAAGGAGTTGGGCGTCGAAACGATCGAGCTGAAATGGGGCCAAGGGGCCAAGTGCATCGGCGGAGAGATCAAGGTGCGGGATCTCGAAGGGGCACTCGAGTTGCGCCGGCGAGGCTACATCGTCACGCCTAATCCGGAAGACCCGGTTGTGCAGGCCGCCTTCAAGTCCGGGGCGATTCGGGAGTTCGAGCGTCACTCCCGCCTGGGCTTCATTGACGAGGAGGTGTTCCTTCGCACGGTTGAGTACCTCCGCCGCCAGATCGGCGTCAAGCGGGTGTCGCTGAAGACCGGCGCCTACGGGCCGCGTGAGTTGGCGATGGCGATCAAGTGGTCGTCGAAAGCGCGGGTCGATCTCTTGACCATCGACGGCTCCGGCGGCGGCACCGGCATGAGCCCCTGGCGGATGATGCAGGAATGGGGCATTCCCACCTTCTATCTGCAGTGCATGGCCAGCAACTTCGCCAAGAAACTTGCCACTCGCGGCGAGTGGATTCCTCATCTCGCCATTGCCGGCGGTTTTTCGACCGAGGATCACGTCTTCAAAGTGCTCGCCCTCGGCGCGCCGTATTTCCGCGCCGTCTGCATGGGCCGAGCCCTGATGATCCCCGGTTTTGTGGGCGACAACATCGAAGGCGTCATCCGCGGAAGCAACGGCACCAAGTGGAAGGAACTGCCGGCCACCGTGAAAGCCTTCGGCGAGAAGCCCGACCAGATCTTCGCCACCTACGAGACTCTGGCCGAAAAATACGGCAAGGCGACGATGGATCGTATGCCGCTGGGCGCCATCGCCATGTACACCTACGTCGACAAGCTGCGGACCGGGCTGACGCAATTGATGGCCGGCGCCCGCAGTTTCCGTCTCGACACGCTCAAGCGCGGCGACATCATCGCGCTCACCGAAGAAGCCGCCAAGGTCTCCGGCATCCCGTACGTGATGGAGTACGGCATGGAAGAGGCCGACCGGATCCTCAATGGCGCATAATCGCCGACAGCCGCGGAACTCCGCCCACCCGCCCCCGCCCGCTTATGGGCGGGGGCTTTCTTTGGAGTGCGCGTGACTCGTCACCGCTTTCTTTCCTTTTCGTTACTTTGTTGGCTTCGTCGTGCCGCCACGAGAGAAAGAACGGAAGGAAGGAAAACAAAGAAAGCGACAACAAGTCGTGCGCACTGCAGAGACGTCCGCCTAGCGCATCGCTTTGTCGGAAATGTCCTTCCGGCACCACGCACCGTCCCAGCGGATCTTCTTCACGGCGGTGTAGGCTTGCAGCTTGGCCTTCGAGATGCTGTCGCCCAACGCGGTCACACCGAGCACGCGCCCGCCGGAGGTCACCGCTTGCTTGTCGCGGAGGCTCGTGCCGGCATGAAACACCTTCACGTCGGTCAGCGCCGCCGCCTCGTCCAGACCGCGGATCGGATGCCCCTTGGAGTACTTACCCGGGTAGCCTTCGCTCGCCATCACCACGCAGACCGCGGGCCGCGGATCCCACTCCAGCGGTCCGATCTGATCGAGTTCACCGCGGGCGGCCGCGTCGAGCACATCGACCAGATCCGTCTTCAATCGCATCACCAGCGGCTGGCACTCCGGATCCCCGAACCTCGCGTTGTACTCCAACACCTTCGGACCCTGGTTGGTAATCATCAACCCGGCGTAGAGCACCCCGCGAAACGGCCGCCGCATCCGCTTCATGGCGTGAACAGTCGGCACGAGCACGTGTTCCTCGATCCAATGCATCAACTCGTCGCCGACCAGCGGCGTCGGCGAGTAGGCCCCCATGCCGCCCGTGTTCGGACCCGTGTCGCCGTCGTAGGCGGGTTTGTGGTCTTGGGCGGGCTGGAGTGTGACGATCGTGCGGCCATCGGTAATCGCCAGCACACTCACTTCCTGGCCGTGGAGCCGCTCCTCGATGATCACCCGGTTACCCGCTTCGCCGAATATCTTCTCTTGGGCAATCTGCTCGACGGCCTCCACCGCCTGTTCCCGCTTCTCGCAAACGACCACGCCCTTGCCGGCGGCAAGTCCCTCCGCCTTGACCACCACCGGCACGTCCTCGCGCTCTCGCAGAAAGCGGATCGCCCGCGCCGGATCGCGAAACGTGTGGTAGTCGGCCGTCGGCACATCGGCGCCGCGGAGCAAATCCTTGCAGAAGACCTTGCTGGCTTCCAATTCGGCCGCCGCCTTGGTGGGGCCGAAGATCCGCAGCTTCTCCTTTTCAAACGCGTCGACGATCCCGGCCGCCAGAGGGGCTTCCGGGCCGACGACCGTCAGTTCCACTTTCGTTTCTTTGGCGAAACGGATCAACGCGGCGAAATCGTTTTCCGGAATATCGATGTTTTCCGCATCCGCCGCCGTTCCCGCGTTGCCCGGGGCAACAAAAACGTGCCGTGTTCGCGGACTCTGGGCGATCTTCCAAGCCAAAGCATGTTCGCGTCCGCCGCCGCCGATGATCAGAACATTCATGAATTCTCTCTCCACGCCGCGTGCCATGAATCGGCGATTCTAAAGCTCTCCGCACCAAACCGGAAGGGCCTCCCCCGACCAGCCCGCCATAGCCGCACGGCCGCTGCGGAGCAGTCGCAGGTTGACATCGCTCTTCCGCCCGACCATAAAGTAAGTAGCAGCCGTTGCTTCCACCGATTCGGCCCACCTTCCTCTGCTGCTCGGGGAAGTCCCCCTTATACGAGCATCGCTTCCCACCGCAGCGATTCGCGTCTCGGAAAGTCGTGTTATGGTAGGCAAGCTCGATCCCCAATCCAGTGCGACGGGCCTCCCCGCCAACCCCCAGACCGATCCCAAGCGCCGGAGCCTGCTGCGAACTCTCTTCGGATCAGCGCTGGGGCTGGGCTTCACGGCGTTGGGCACGGCAAGCGGGCTGTGGGCGGCCGGCACGGCGAGATTCCTCTTCCCCAATGTCGTGACGAAGCCGTCCGACCGATTCAAGGTCGGTTTCGCCCGCGATTTTCCGCCCGGCCGCGTGGAAACCCGCTATAAAGAAGAGCATGGCGTATGGATCGTCAATGCCGTCTACCATGGCAAGCGCCAGATCTACGCACTCCGGACGGTTTGCACGCACCTGGGCTGCATCACGATCTGGCAGGAAAGCGAAGGGCGATTCAAATGTCCTTGCCACGGCAGCGGCTTCTCCATCGACGGAGTCAACTTCGAAGGTCCGGCCCCGCGACCCCTCGAACGCTATGCCATCCGGATGGCCGACGATGGGCAATTGGAGGTCGATACCAGCCGGATTTTTCAGGAAGAGCTGGGCCAATGGAGCGACCCTAGCTGTTACGTCCCCGCCTGATCGCGATCATGCCTCTCAGCGACAAGATACGCAACTCGCAGATCTGGAAAAGCATCTTCCGGCACCCCGCGCCGGTCGACCGGCGCAACCGCGTGATGGTCGTGCTCACCAACCTCGTCTTGCACGTCCATCCGGTCTCGATCCAGAAACACGCCCTGCGGTTCGGTTTCACCTGGGGGATGGGCCTGATCACGTTTTTTCTCTTCTTCGTCGAAGTGATCACCGGTGTGCTGCTGATGTTCTACTACCGGCCGACTGTCGAGTGGGCCTACAACGACATGCTCGCGTTGCGCGACGTGGTCTCTCTCGGCGTGCTCCGCGAGATGCACCGCTGGGCGGCGCACGCGATGGTGATCGCCGTCTGGTTGCACATGTACCGCGTCTTCCTCACCGGCAGCTACAAACCGCCACGGGAATTCAACTGGTGTATCGGAGTCGTCCTTCTGGTGCTGACGCTTCTCTTGTCGTTTACCGGCTATCTGCTCCCCTGGGATCAGTTGTCGATGTGGGCGGTCACCGTCGGGTCGAACATGGCCCGCGCCGTGCCGCTCTTGGGCCACGAAGGCCCCGGGCAGCAACTGCTCACGGTCGACGGCGTCGACATGATCACCGGCAGTTCCGACCTCCGCTACTTGCTGCTCGGTTCGCCGACGGTGAGCGAGGAGACCTTAAACCGTTTCTATGTCCTTCATTGCGTAGCCCTTCCGCTGGTTGCCGCCTTTCTAGTTTCACTGCATTTGTGGCGGGTACGGAAAGACGGCGGCATGAGCGGACCAAACTGAAGAGAGATCTTAGTTCTTAGTTCTTAGAACTTAGGGTGTTCAACAGCCTAAACTCTAAGCTCTAAGCGGCCAAGTGTCAGTCAAAGGGGGTCGCTTGCGTTGTTGCGTGATGTCAAAAGTGTCAGTCGAAGGGGGTCACTCTTGAAATCGTTTGATCGGCGTTTTGTAGGCGAATGTTTTGATTAACGGTTGC
>JAAYEH010000324.1 GCA_012728855.1 Rhodopirellula sp.
CACCGAGGGCATCTTCAGCGATCCCAAGATGAAGCTGCTGGTGTTCACCGAACACAAGGACACCCTGGACTACCTCGTCGGCGATGGCCGGGACCAGCGCCCGCTGGGCAAGCTCCGCGAGTGGGGGCTGACGGTCACGCAGATCCACGGCGGCATGAAGATCGGCGACCGCGACATGCCGGGCACCCGCATCTGCGCGGAACGGGAGTTCAAGGAGGCGGCCCAGGTGCTCGTGGCTACCGAGGCGGCCGGCGAAGGTATCAACCTTCAGTTCTGCTGGATGTTGATCAACTTCGACATCCCGTGGAATCCCGTCCGCTTGGAGCAGCGGGTCGGCCGCATCCACCGCTACGGCCAGGAACACGACTGCCTGGTCATCAACTTCGTGGCGCAGAACACGCGCGAAGGTCGCGTCCTGCAAAAGCTGCTCGACCGGCTGGCCGAAATCCGCAAGGATCTCGGCACCGATCAAGTCTTCGACGTGGTGGGCGAGGTCTTTCCGTCCAACCTGTTGGAGCAGTTGTTGCGGAAGATGTACGCCCGCCAGACCGACGAGCGTCAGATTCAGGACCGCATCGTTCGGGACGTCAGCCCCGAGCGATTCCGAGCCATTACCGAATCGGCGCTGGAGGGCTTGGCGCGCAAGTCACTCAACCTCTCGGCCATCGTCGGCCGGTCAGCCGAGGCCAAGGAACGGCGGCTGGTGCCCGAAGTCGTCGAAGGGTTCTTCGTGGAGGCTGCCCCCGAGACCGGCCTGAATCCCCGGTCGATCGGCAAAGACACCCACACCTACCGCATCGGCAAGGTCCCACGGAATCTGGTTTCGGTCGGCGACCAGCAAGAACACCGCTTTGGACGCCTTGGCAGAGAGTACGGCACTGTAGCCTTTGCCAAAACTGCGCTCGCCAAGGACCCGACGCTGGAATGGGTCACACCGGGGCATCCGCTCTTCGAGGTTGTTCGCAGTGACGTACTTGCTCGCACCGAAAGCCAGTTGCGGCGCGGTGCTGTTTTCTACGACCTGAACCACGCCGCGCCAGGGCTATTGGACATCTTCGCCGCTTCCATCAAGGACGGTCACGGCAACACGCTTCACCGCAGACTGTTCGCCGTCGAAACCAACGGCGCGGGACAAATGGTTGTCCATGAGCCGACCGTGTTGCACGAGATCGTTCCGGCACCGTGCGGTACCCCCGTACCTGACGATGTTCCCGCGGTGCCGCACCGCCAGGCCATCGAGCAGTTCCTCTACCAGCGGACGCTCCAGCCCTGGGGCGTCAAGGCGGCTGCCGACCGCATCCAGGAGGTTGAGCGGGTCGCCAAGCACGTCGAAATCAGCCTCAACGCCCTGATCGACCGCCAGCAAGTACAGCTTGGCGATCTGCTCAATCGGCAAGTCGAGGGTCAGACCATTCAGGGCCTGGACGGTCTGATCTCCCAGGCCGAACAGCACCTCGACGAACTGAACAACCGACTGGAGCGACGGCGTCGGGAGTTGGAGTTGGAGCGGCACTGCGCCGTGGCCGACATCAAGCATCTGGGCCGCGCCTGGGTTCTACCGCACCCCGAACGCAACAACCCGCAAATCGCGCCGATGGTCCGCGATGATCAAATCGAACGGATCGCTGTGGAGGCCGCGATCGCCCACGAGCGGGCGCGGGGCTGGCAGGTCGAAAGCGTCGAATCCGAAAACCGCGGCTTCGACCTCATCTCCCGCCGTCCGCATCCCGAGGACCCGAAGACGTTCATCGAGGTCCGCTTCATCGAGGTCAAGGGCCGGGCGGGTGTGGGCGCCGTCGCCCTGACCAAGCATGAATACGACACGGCGGCCCGTCTCGGGAATGACTACTGGCTCTATGCGGTGTTCAACTGTGCGGGAACCCCACAGTTGAATGACCTTCAAGACCCGGCTCGGCTGGGGTGGAAGCCCATTGTGACCATCGAGCACTATCAGGTAAGCGCCAACGAGATTCTGCGCCGCGCGGAGACACGATCGTGAATAACGTATTCAGTCTCGAAAAGCTGTTCGCTGACCGGGTTTTCCAAATACCAGACTATCAGCGCGGGTATGCCTGGGACGAAAAGCCGCAGTTGTCCGAGTTCATGGAAGACATCGAGTTGCTGCCCCCCGGAAAAGACCATTATACCGGGACTATCGTCCTGTACGAGAGGGAAGAGGGGGCGGCCTGGGTCGATGAAGAAGGAAAGCACTATGGTCTATCAGATGTCGTGGATGGGCAACAGCGTCTGACGACTGTCGTCCTTTTGTTGGATGCCATACGCCGCGAGATGACAAGAAGTGAATCGCTCCAGAAGCTGGCAGATGGCATCCGCAAGACCTACATCGAGGTGAAAGATCAAGCGGATCAGCCGATGCAGAAGCTGGTTCTCAACCGCGATTGCAGGGCGTACTTCGCCCGCAACGTCCTGAGCGACCAACCCGGTCCTGAAGGCCCCTCCATTCAGTCTCACCGTCGCCTTTCGGCCGCCAAGCAGTTCTTCGCTCAATATCTATCAGAGAAGCGGGAAACGCTTCAATCAGGTTATGAAGACTGGCTGAAGGATCTGCGATCCAAGATCGTCCAGCACTTGAAGGTAACGCTTTATACAGTTGAAGATCAAGCTGAGGTGGGCGTCATCTTTGAGGTGCTCAATAATCGCGGTAAGCCGCTGTCCGAGCTGGAGAAGGTCAAAAACTACCTGCTGTTTTTGGCGTCGAAACTAAACCTTCCGAAACACCACTTGGCTGAAGAAGTCAACCGGGCCTGGACACTCATCTTCGAGAGGCTCATGCAGGCGAACCTCACTTCCGGGGATGATGAAGACCAGTTGCTCCGTTCCCATTGGCTGATGGCTCGCGATCATTTGCGGAAGAACTGGGCCGGAAGCAAGTCCATCAAGGCCCGGTTTAACCTGAGACGTCCGGAATACCTCAACAACCATCTCATGCTATTGCACGATTTGATTGAGTACACGCAAAGTCTGGAAAAGGCGTCACTGGCCTTTTGCGAAGCACATCGTCCGGGATGTACCGAAGCGTTCGGCGCGTGGAAGTCGAACGCCAAGCTGCGCAAGGAAGTCATCGCGTGGAGCGAGAAGCTCTGCCGGATTCGAGTCCTTGCGCCGTTTCTGCCATTGTTGATCGCAACAAGGCTGCGATTCCCCGCCGAGGTCGCTAGCTACCTAGACCTGGTTAAGCTCTGTGAGATATTTGCATTTCGAGTGTACCGATTCCACCGGGCACGCTCCCATACCGGGCAATCGAGTTTGTTCCGGTATGCGAATCTGCTGTACTCCGAAAGTATTACTTTGGAGCAGGCATTGGCCGAGCTGCGGGGACTCCTTTTCTACTACTCACCCACGCGGCGATTTCAAGACGAGTGCGACAGTCGTGACGACTGGTATCACTGGTACGGGATCAAGTATTTCCTTTATGAGTACGAAGAATACTTGGCTAAGGGGGAGATGATCCGCCTTCCCTGGGAAGACTTGGAGAAACGCGACTTGGAGAAGTCGGTTGAACACATCCTCCCTCAAACACCAACCGACTCGTATTGGATTGATCGTTTCAACGAAGCTGAAATCGGCCGCTGGACGCACGACATCGGCAACCTCTGCCTGACGTCCCATAACGGGTCTCTTGGCAATAAGTCATTCCCCGACAAAAAGGGAAATCCAGGCGATACGACTCCCTGTTACGCGAACTCAAATCTGTTCCTTGAGCGAGCGCTATGCCGCATCGCCGACTGGAATCCGAAGGTGGTGGACGCTAGGCGAGAGCAGATCGTAGATTGGGCCATCGGGCGATGGCATGTGGAGAATGTCGTTTCTGTGCGTCCCGAGGTCCAGGACGAACTTGACGATTCCGAGGAGTGAGAGACATGGCAGAACCTACGGGAATCGAAAAGCTGAAGACGGTGAAGAAATCGCCTTCGCACGAGTGTGACCTCTTCCTTCTCACGAGCCACCAGTCCTACACGGCGGATCGGGCGCTGCCGACATTTGCCCACTTGGGAGCCCGTAACGTCCACGGCTGGGGCATAGGCTGGTATCGGGGACAGCAGGCACGAGTCATTCGTCGTGCTACGCCAGCCACTGACGGCGGAAGTCCCGCGCAAGAGTTCCTCACCGCCGTCGAGGCCGTTTCCAGCCCGGTTCTTCTCGGACACCTGCGGCTCACGTCACGAGGTGCAACCCGGCAGGAGAACAACCACCCATTCACGCTTCGTTTTCTGGGTTACGAGTGGTTGCTAATCCACAACGGAACCGCACGTCGCAACGACTTGGTCCCGGTCGGCGACCAGATGCTGACAGAATCGAACAACGACACCGCCCGCGTCTTCGAGTTCCTGTGCCAACGGATTATCGACTACGCCGACAGCAATCCAAAGCACAGTCTGATCGAGGCGTGCCGCAAAGCGTTCGCAGCCCTGTTGGACGCCGATCCAGAAGGATCGTTCAACCTGATTCTGTCGAACGGCAATGTCACGTTTGCCCTGATCCACTGGCGTCCGTTCTATCTCCTTCGTCGAGAAAAGGATCATGGCGATGCGGCCCTCCTCTCTACGATCCGATTGACTGGCGACGAGGAGTGGCTTACGTTCGAGCGACTGCCAAACAAACGAGCCAAGATGCTCGCGTTCAGCGGGCCGAGTCTCCTGCTCAACGTGGACATCTGACAAGCTACCGAGTAACCGATCCGTACCATGAGTTCAAGCAACACCTACCCCAAACGTCTGATCGAAGTTGACTTGCCCATCGCCCGCATCTCGGCGCACTCGCGGCGGGAGAAGTCGATCCGGCATGGGCACATCTCGACGCTGCACATCTGGTGGGCAAGACGCCCGTTGGCGGCGTGCCGGGCGGTGATCTGCGCGGCGCTGTGGCCGGACCCGGCCGATCCGAACTGCCCGCAGGCGTTCCGGGACGCGGCGGCACGGCAGATCATGGATTTCGCCCGCCGGGCAGACGGGGACATGAAGCTGCTGGCAACTTCGTCGGAGGAGGGCAAGGCCCACTGGGCGGCGCTGGTGAAGTCGCCTATCAGCGACAGCCCGACCGATGAGACCGACCTGCTTACGCTGCGGGCGGCGCTGCTGGACTTCATCGCCGACTTCGCCAACTGGGATAACTCCACCAGCCTGCCGTATCTTGCGACAAGCCGGGCGTTGACCCAGGCGGCCCACGAGGCGTTGGGCGGCGAACCAGGCACACGGCCGTTGGTGGTTGATCCGTTTGCTGGCGGCGGAGCGATTCCCCTTGAGGCCCTACGAGTCGGTGCCGATGTCTTCGCCTCTGACCTCAACCCTGTCGCCGTGCTCTTGAACAAGGTCGTTCTGGAGTACATTCCCAAGTACGGACAACGCCTTGCCGACGAGGTTCGCAAGTGGGGAGAATGGGTCAGAGGAGAGACCGAAAAGGAGCTTGGGAAGTTCTACCCAAAAGACCCGGACGGCGCAACCCCGATTGCATACCTTTGGGCCAGGACCATTCAGTGTGAAGGGCCGGGGTGCGGGGCTGAAGTTCCACTAATCCGCTCGCTTTGGCTGGCAAAGAAACGTGGCAGTTCGATTGCTTTACGATTGGTGCCCCGCCCCAGGGCAAAGCGATTGGACTTTGAGATCATCGAGAACGCCAAGGCGAACGAGATTGGCAACGGCACAGTACAACGCGGATCAGCGTCCTGCCCAGTCTGTGGCTACACGACACCTGTGGCGTCAGTACGGCAGCAACTAAAGAAACGTCGCGGTGGCGCTGGGGATGCCCGGATGTTCTGTGTCGTTACCTCACGACCGAGTGAGCAGGGACGCTCATACCGCCTTCCGACAGAGCGAGACTTGCAGGCTGCAAGCAGGGCAGCACAGGAACTGACTCGCCTTAAAAAGGCACATCGCGGCCCACTCAGTATGATTCCAACTGAAGAAATATGCTTAAACGAGATCAGAAGAATCAGCATCCCTATTTACGGAATGGAGACTTGGGGTGACGTATTCTCCCCCCGTCAAGCGTTGGCGATTGCCACCTTGGCCCGGTTGGTTCAGGCTGCGGCAAAACACTTCAGCACGGAAGGGTCTCCTGACTTCACTGAAGCTGTCGTTACCTTCTGCGGCGTGGCTGTGAGCCGTTTCACGGACATCTGCAACGCCTTGTGCATGTGGGAAACAAGCAAGACTCAGGTGCGGCATGCGTTTACTAGACAAGCGCTGGGGATGCTTTGGGATTTTGCAGAGCCAAATGTCTTGTCCGAGGCGGCCGGCAACTTCAATGTGACGCTATGTACCATGCTTAACATGGTGGAGCGTTGCGTCGAGACTGACTGCGATGCTCACGTTGCGTCCGCCTCTGCTACCACGCATCCACTCCCCGACGATATCGCAAACGCTTTCGTAACTGACCCACCCTACTATGATGCCGTTCCTTATGCCCACCTATCGGACTTCTTCTACGTCTGGTTGCGCAGGGCTTTGCGGGAAGTCCATGGTGATCTGTTTGCGCAATCTCTTGTCCCGAAAACCCAGGAAATCGTGGTTGATCATCCACATGAGCTGAGTAACTCGACCAAGGATGTTGCGTTCTATGAACGAGAGCTATCTAAGGCGTTTGCTGAAGGGCGGCGAGTTCTTCGCCCTGATGGGGTTGGAGTGATTGTTTTCGCCAGCAAGACAACGGCAAGTTGGGAGGCCATCCTTCAAGCAGTCGTTGGCGCTGGCTGGATAATCACTGGATCTTGGCCGATCGACACGGAGTTGGAGAACCGTGTAGCGGCTCAAGGGCAGGCAAGGCTCGCGTCATCGGTGCATCTCGTCTGTCGTCCTCGTGAGACGCCGGAAGGAGCGATCCAGGCAGAGGTCGGTGAATGGCGTGACGTGTTGACAGAACTGCCTGGACGGATTCACGAATGGATGCCACGGCTGGCGGAAGAGGGAGTCGTCGGTGCCGACGCCATTTTCGCCTGCCTGGGGCCTGCACTCGAAATCTTCAGCCGCTACAGCCGGGTGGAAAAGGCCAGTGGCGAACAGGCTATGCTCCGGGAATACCTGGAGTACGTCTGGGCGGCCGTCTCGACGGAGGCCCTGTCGATGATCTTCGACGATGCCGACGCCGCTGGCCTGGAACCGGACGCCCGGCTGACGGCGATGTGGCTCTGGACGCTAGGAGGCGGCAGCGGGAAAGTTGGGGCTAACGGCAACGGCCAGGCAGACGAAGGTGACGAGGCAGGCGAAGACGCGGACGACGACGCGGACGAAGGCAAAGGCGCGAAAGTCGCGGGGTATGTGTTGGAGTTCGACGCCGCCCGGAAGATCGCCCAGGGACTCGGCATCCACCTGGACAAGAGCGAGTCGATTGTTGAGGTCAAGGGCGACAAGGCCCGACTGCTCCCTGTTTCCGAGCGGACACAGCACCTGTTCGGCAAAGACGCGGAGGCCGCGCCCACTGGCCGAGGCAAGAAGAAGTCAAAGCAGAAGCAACTGACGTTCTTCGAGGAACTCGACGAGGCCTATGTCGTCGAGGCTGGGTGGGGAGAACTGAAAGGGCCGCCGCCAGGCAGCACGGTGCTCGACCGGCTGCACCAGGCGATGATCCTGTTCGCCGCCGGCCGCGGTGAGCTGCTCAAGCGATTCCTGACCGAAGAAGGCGTCGGCACGGACGCACGCTTCTGGAAACTGGCGCAGTCCTTCTCGGCTCTTTACCCCCGTGGGACCGACGAGAAACGCTGGGTGGACGGCGTATTGGCAAGGAAAAAGGGACTCGGACTCTGACGTGTATTGGAGGAACGTGCTATGACTTACCTCAACGATCTGGTGACCTGTCTCTGGCAGTACCGAAAGGCTGCCTTCGCGGGCCAAGATGCGCTCTTCGATCGGTGCCAACGTGAGGGGCATCGGCCTCCGGTATTCAACTGGCGCGATGCTATCCACAATGTCCTACTGGCACCGAGCCTGTCCGATCTGCAACAATCCGCCGTTCGCGGGATGCTTCCGGCCTCGCGCCGTCATCGGTGGTTTCAGAGCATGAGAAGTTCCCAGGCACTTGCCCAAACGGTTTTTGGCAACCTGGCAGTGTCGGGATCGCTCGCATGTCTGAGCCACGTGACAAGCGATTGCGGCAACTACCCTTTTGCCGGCCTGGACGCCGAAAATCCTGCTGTCGAGTTGGAGTATCAGGTGGATCACCTGGGAGAGGACCCTCGACGATGCACGAGTATCGACGTTGTTCTCCGCGGCAAGCGGCATGTTTACGTCGAGTGCAAACTCGCCGAGGACGGTGTAGGCGGTTGCTCGCGACCGCGGCTCGCCGATCAAGACCCCGATCACTGCAACGGCAACTACGAGCACCAAATGGGCCGCCAAGTTCGGTGCGCACTGACTGCACGAGGAATCGGTTACTGGCAGTACATTCCCGGCCTGTTTGGCTGGAATGACATCGACCAGGTGCCGTGCCCGATCCGTTGTTCCTATCAACTCGTCCGCACTGTGCTGGCCGCCTGTGTGCGGGCCGATGGAAGGATTCAGACCGAGGGGAGATCCGTTGTGCTCCTAGTCGATAAACGGAATCCAGCGTTTCAGCGGGATGGCGATGGCCGCCGAGCCTTCGATGCGGTACATGCGGCCCTCAGGAACCCTGAAATACTGCATTGGTGTACCTGGCAAGATGTCGTGCAGGCTATGCGGCAGAAGGCGGGTCTGATCGGATTCGCCGATGAAGTTCATGACAAGTACGGGTTTTGACCACCGAAGCGATCACGCTCCTGTGGTCATTGACCAAACAAAGTGAGAAGACGGAATATGGCCAACCTAAAGCCCTGGTACCAAGTCGTCACGCCGCGCGAGGACCTGCGGGAAAACCGCCCGCTGGACGCCTCGGAGTTCGCAGTTCACCTCGATCATATCCACCAGAAGCGGGCAAATGTCCACCGAGACTACCTCGACCCGGAGCGGTTCTTCGACCGGACGTATCTCACGGCCAGCTTGCTGGACTTGGCGGTCGAGACCGTGCGGCGTCTCTCCGGCATCCAGGTCGAGACGTCCGCCGTGTTCAACATGGCCACACAGTTCGGCGGGGGTAAGTCGCACTCGCTGGCCACCGTCTATCACCTAGCGCAGAGCGGGGACAAGGCCAGGAACTGGAAGGGCGTAGACAGGATTCTTCAGAAGGCCGGCATCAGCAAGATCCCTACGGCCGACGTGGCGGTGTTCGTCGGCACCGAGTTCGATGTGCTCAAAGGCCGTGGCGGAGACGGGGAACCCGTGCGCAGAACCCCGTGGGGCGAGATTGCCTGGCAACTCGGCGGGCCGAAGGCGTTTGAGGCCGTCCGGGAACACGACGAGCGGGAGATCAGCCCCGCCGGGGACGTGATTCGCAAGATGCTGCCGGACGGCCCGCTGCTGATCCTGGTGGACGAGTTGCTCAGCTACATGAGCGCAGGTCGCAAGTTGGGTTTGGCCGCTCAGTTCTACACTTTTCTGCACAACCTTACCGGGGAAATCTGTGCGCGGAACAACGCGGTGCTGTGCGTCTCGATCCCGTCGTCCACCGACATCGAAATGAACGTCGATGACCGGCGGGACTACGAGTCGCTCAAGCAGATGCTCAACCGCGTGGGCAAGGCGATCTTCATGTCGGTGGACCAGGAGATTTCCGAGATCATCCGCCGCCGGCTGTTCGAGTGGCACGGGATGCCCGAAGACGGGCGCAAGACGGCGTCGGCCTATGCGGAATGGGCGGTCGATCATGCCCAGGAGCTGTCGGGCATCACCGCCGACACGGCCTACGAGCAGTTCCAGGCGGCGTACCCCTTCCACCCGTCCGTACTGTCTGTGTTCCAACGGAAATGGCAGAGCCTGCCCCGGTTTCAGCGGACCCGGGGCGTGCTGCGGATGCTGGCACTGTGGGTGGCCCACGCCTACCAGGAGCAGCACCGCAAGGCCGCCAGGGAGCCGCTGATCACGTTGGGCCTAGCCCCCTTCGAGAACCAGCACTTCCGCGCCGCGCTCTTCGAGCAGCTTGGCTCCTCCGAGCTGGAGATTCCCGTCACCACGGACATCGTGGGCCGTGCCGATGCCCATGCCTCGCGATTGGACAAGGAGGCCGCCGAGTCGATCCGCAAGGCTCAGTTGCACCGCAAGATCGCCACGACCATCTTCTTCGAGTCCAACGGCGGCATGTCGCAGTCGAAGGCCGAGGCATCGCTCCCGGAAATCCGCACCGGCGTCAGCGGCCCAGACCTGAACACCGCCGACGTGGACAACGTGTTGGAGGGCTTGGCCGGCTCCTGCTTCTACCTGAACTGGGAGCGGAATCGCTACCGCTTCGGCTTAGCGCCCAACCTGAACCAAATCCTTGTGACGCGGCGAGGAGCCGTCGAGGACAAGCGGATCGAGGAACGGATCAAGAAGGATACGGAGGCTCTTTTCCAGCCGGGCAGCAAGGAACTGGATCGGCGTTTTTGGCCCAAGCGGAGCAACGACGTGCCCAATCGCGCCGTGTTGACGATGGTGGTGCTGGGCCAGGACACGCCCGCAGAGGCCCGTACATCGCTCCAAATGATGGAGGCGATCGTACGGGATTGCGGCTCGTCAGGCCGCACGTACAAATCGGCTCTGATCTTCGCCGCACCGGACGGCACCACCAACGTCCGCGATGCCACCCGGAACGCCTTGGCCTGGGAAGACATCGACGACGACGAGGAGACCAAGAAGCGGATCGACGAATCACAGCTCAAGCTGCTCGCACGAAACCTGGACGGCGCTCGGCGGGCGCTAAAGGAAGACCTGTTCCGCGCGTATCGGCACATCTACCTGCTCGACAAGAACAACGCCCTGCGGCACATCGACCTGGGGCAAATCACGTCCAGCGCCACCACGCCCAGCGATGGCATCGTCGGCCTTTACCTGCGGGAGCTTCGCCGCAACGACGAGATCACCGAGGGGGTCAGTCCCCTCAAGCTGGTCAAGTATTGGCCTCCGGCGATGACCGAGTGGTCCACGGCCGGCGTGCGGGACGCCTTCTATTCTTCCCCGCAACTGCCCCGCCTGCTCAATACCGACATCATCAAGCGGGCGATCTGCGACGGCGTGACTCAGGGACTGCTGGGCTACGCGACCAAGGACGCCCGCGGGAACGTCAAGCTCCAGAAGCTCCGGGAAAGCCTGTTCGACACCGAGGTCGAGCTTTCCGAGGACGTGTACATCCTGAAGGCCGAGGACGCCCAGAAGCTGCTGGAACCGCCCCGTTTGGCCCGGCTGGTGATTCGGCCGGAGCAGGCGACCATCAAGGTCGGCGAGCGGGCCGAGTTCTCGATCTCGGCGCAGGACCAGTACAGCCAGCCCTTCGCCACCCCCGCCGTACAGTGGTCAGCCAAGGGCGGCACGGTCACGTCCGAGGGAGTGTTGACAGCCGGAGAAACCGGCGGCGTCTACAGCGTCCACGCCCAAGCCGGCAGCCTGGAGGCGATCGCCGAGGTCCGGATTACAACGAAACAGGATGAGGGCGACGGCAAGGGCGGTGGAACGAAGCCGCAGGGCAAGCGGCTGGTCAGTTGGCGAGGGACCGTCCCGCCGCAGAAGTGGATGAACTTCTACACCAAGGTGCTGACCCGTTTTTCCTCCACGCCAGGGCTGAAGCTGGAAGTCGCCTTCCAGGTCCCCCTCGACCCCGACCAGGCCGACGCCAAAGCCAACGAAGCGCGGTTGGGGCTGAAGGAACTGGGGTTAGACGATGAGATCCGAACTGACTGACGACGTTCTATGGCTCAAACGGGACTGCATCAGGGAATGACGTAAGTGGACACATTCACGAAGGACAAACGCCGAGCCATCATGCAGGCGGTCCGAAGACAGCGCACCCGGCCAGAGGAAGCGTTGGCCCTGCTGCTGCGCAAAGCCGGCGTGAAGTTCCGGCGAAACGTCCGGTCTTTGCCGGGCAGTCCGGACTTCTACGTGCCCACGCAACGCTTGGCGGTTTTCATCCACGGTTGTTTCTGGCACGGCCACCGGCATTGCGCGAAGGGCCGGTCCCGTCCAAAGTCGAACTGCTCCTATTGGAGACGAAAGATCACAATCAACCAACAAAGGGATCAGCGTGTCGCGAGGCAACTAAGGCGCCTCGGATACAGTGTGTACACTGTTTGGGAGTGCCAGCTCACCTCAAATCGCTTGCCGCCCCGATTGTTGGCCCGGCTCACAGTACCGCTTCTGTGAGCACTACCACCGAAGTCACACTTACACAGGGATTACAGATGGCCACAGATGACCGATTTGTTTTTCGGATTGCCCCGCACGCGATTGAAGATCTCGGCAGCAACCTCTACACAAGTTTCCCCCGCGTCCTAGCAGAATTCATCGCCAACGCCTATGACGCAGATGCCTCGAAGGTCGAAGTCTCCATTGACTTTAAGAAGATTAGGGATCTACGAAAACTAATGCGTAAGAACTTTGAGAATGAGGCCGCCGAGGCTTCTTCCTCAGAACTCTTGATACCGTTGGCGGATCGCTTCCTGCCGGATGCCACACAGATTGAGATTCGGGACGATGGTTTTGGTATGACAGAGGAAGACCTAAATCAGCGATTTCTTTGGACAGCGCGGCGGCGGCGCAGTCTCGAACCAGTTCAACGATCCAAGGCTTCAAGGCCGCTGATGGGGCGTAAGGGGCTTGGTAAGCTCGCTGGTTTCGGAGTGGCGAGAATCATGGAAGTTGTAACGAAACGTAAGGGGGACGAGAACGCACTCAAAGTTACGCTGGATTATGATGAAATCCTGAAGAGAGACAACCTTACCGAAGTTCCTGTTCCGGGGGGAGAGGTAAGTCAAGAGTTCTCGCGAAGTGAACAAGGCACGATAATCCGCCTGAGGCGGTTGGCTTTCGATGCGGTGAAATCTAGGAGCGGGACAGTCGCCCATGAACTGTCCGAGCAGTTTGAGTTTATCGATCCATCTGATTTCGCCATTTGGCTCAACGAGCATAGAATACCCTCCCCTCGGCGACAATTTGCTTTTGTGTGGCCAAGCCCAGATGCGCCGAAAAATGACCTCGTACGGTGCAAGCTGGAAACGGAACATGGTGACATATCATTTGATTATCGCATTCGTTTCCGGCGCGATCGGCGAGCTCTTCCGGCGGCCAAACGCGGAATTCGAGTATATGCGCATAATCGAATGGCGGCGGCGCCGTCGCTCTTTGATGCCGATACCAACATGCATGGATTTCGGATGACCGATTACATGGACGGAGTTGTGCGAGCCGACTTCATTGACGATCAGCAACAGGATTACATTGCCACTGACCGACAGTCGCTCCGCTGGGATACGCCGCTTCTTACCCCGTTGAAGGATTTCCTAAGCGAGCAGATTAAAGAGGCCTGCAAGGAGTATCAGAAGGTCCGCGACGAGTCGAAGAAGAGCGAAGTAAAGGATGATGCCTTTACTCAGGAAGTGATAGGCAGTCAACCGCTGAGCGCTCGTGAGAAGACCCTCGTTGAACGTCTGGCGGTCAGCTTGGCACGAATAACTAAGAAGGGGGTTGAAGATGAAAAGTACCGGCAACTGCTTCCAGATTTAGTTCTCTCATTTGGTCAGGGCAATCTGTATGAGAGGCTTTCAAAGTTGGCAGAGACAGATCGACCTGACGTGGCGGAACTTCTTGTGCAGGTAGTTCGGCTCAATCGAATGGAACTCGACCGAAGTACTTCGGTTGTTCGATCTCGAATAAAGGCGATCGATGCTTTGGATAAGGAGGTTGGGAGGACGTCGCAGGGCGACGATTGTCGTAACGAGCGACAAATTCAAAAGCTGTTTGAAGTCGCGCCCTGGCTCATTGATCCGCTATACCACGACTACCTTGCAGCCGACAAGTCGCTGAACACCACGTTGAAGCTCTTGGCTGACGCTCTTGGGATCAAGACAGCAGTTGTCTCGGACGAGGTCCAGGCGGTAATTCAGAGGGAACCAGACTTCTTCTTTCTGCTTGGCGACGATCCGTTAAACTACGTTGTGATAGTGGAGATCAAGGCGTCAAATAAGCCCGCTGAACTGGACGATTTGATGCAACTGCGGGAGTACATTGACACTGCCAGGAAGTGGCTAAATGACAACGGTCATTCCCGCGTCGCAGTCCGGGGAGAGTTGATCTGCACTCCCCCTCCAAGGGATTCCGGCAAGCGAGAGCATCGGCGATTTCTCCTTGAGGCTGATAAGCTAAAGCCTGGCGACGATCATCGGATACGGAGTTACACGCGAGTGCTTGAAGACACCAGGTCAGCTCACGCGACGATCCTTGAACTGGCACGTGCACTCGCCGAATCCGAGGCAGCAGACCCGAACGTACATGAGTCGTTCAAAGCAGCCTTTTGACCGCTCTCGCCACGGTACGTCCGAGACTGGGGGGGACGCTGTTGCCGATCTGCCGAGCGATTTGGGTCGGGAGCCCAGTGAACACCCAAGAGTCGGGAATCGTATGCAGACGTGCGGCCTCGCGTAGCGAGATCACCCGATGCTGTTCGGGGTGAATGTATCGCCCCTTCGAGGCGTTTTGCAGGGCGGTGCGAAGCGTGTTGCAGGGTTGATCCCACTCCATTCGTCCCCAAGCATCCGTCACCTCGCTGGATACGTTCCACCAAGATGGCGCAGCAAGGTGTGGGGCCCTGCGCATGACGTCTCGTTTGTCTCCGCCCGGCGGAATGATCTGCATCCGCTCCAAGGCGATCCGCGATGGCGTCGGCGCGTAGTGGTCGTTCCGCCCGTCAGCCTCGGACGGTAGCCCTTCCCAGGCCTCTCGAACCGAGCGCAGGGAACGTCGCTGCCGGGGTGCGGTCACCATGCCGACCCTGCTGGCGAAGGTGAACGAACGGCGACGACGTTGGGGCACGCCATAGTCGAAAGCGTCCAAGATGATGGCTTCGACCTCGTATCCCAACCGCCGTAGTCCTCGTCTGACACCCTGCCATTCGTCCGACTCAAGAAACGCAGCCACGTTCTCGATGACCACGACCTTGGGTTGCATCGTTCTTGCCCATCGGACGACCTCAAGACAGAGAGAGTTTCGGGGGTCGTCAGCGCGTCGTGCCCCAAGCGTAGAAAATCCCTGGCAAGGGGGGCCTGCGATAATGACGTCGCAGTGACCGTTCGGCTTGACTCGTGAGACGTCGGCCGCGACCACATGATCGCCAAGGTTGTTCGCGTAGGTGGCAGCGGCGATAGCGTCGATCTCGATGGCTTGCGTCACGCGGAAGCCGACCTGCTTGAACGAGTAGCTGAACAGGCCCGCGCCCGCGAATAAATCAACTACTGTGGGACGGCTATCAATCATTCTGCATCTCCGTTGCTCGCAATAGGTTGCTATCGGCTACCCGGCAGTCCCGACTTGCCGAACCTTCCGTTTCTGCCGCTTGGGGTGGTTGGGCAAGCTGTGACGGCCCTTTCGGCGACGATTCGATTTCCCACTGGACGAAGCCTCGTTGGACGGGCTTGCCTTGGGGCCATCGACTTTGGGAACCAACTCGAACCCCAAGTAGTCCGCGAGAGTCCCTGCCGTTTCGAGCTTGAGCGAACCGCCGTTCAGGAACCGGCTCAGCGATGGCTGCTTGATGCCGGTGTCCTTCGCGATTCGGTATTGGCTCAGCCGACGACGGGAGATTTCGCCTCTCAAAAGGCTCCCCATGTCGCAAGCGTCAGCAGCTCCAGCCTTGACCATTGTTCGGCCTCGACAATATATAACGATCGTTATTTATATGGGCCGGCCGGCATCCAGGCAAGGGATTCAGCGGCGTCGGCATCCGTGGCCGTCTGCTTGGGCAGCGAGACCGGCGGTCGAGTCCGAACACCCAGGGGCGAAGCGGTGGATTGCCGGTCCTGCGGGAGCGACGGAGAAATGCCGATCAACATGTCCAAATCGCTGATCAAAGGCTTGCGGTCTGCGGCCTCCGTGTGCGGCTTGCGGTTGAGGACGGCAATCCGTCATCCTCAGCACTCCACAGCGCTCGCCCCCAGCTTCGCGATGAGGTAGGATGGTGACGCCTGCAAGGACCGATCTCGTTTGCCGCCCGGCCTGTGGAGGGAGTTCCTGAGTCGAGCACGGAGGCCACGGATGCCCAACCAGACACGGATCGTTGCCCCCGGCCCCAGTGATCGCACTGTCCGCACCGGCGATGGCCAGATCCTCCACGCCTCCGCCGACTGGGAGCTGCTGCCACCCGGCGATGCCGGCCTCACGCGGCGCGTAAAGGCGGCCGGCCCTACCTGGACGGTCCAGGAGAAGAAGGGCCGCAAGACGTTCTCGCGGGGCGTCCGGGCGCCAGCAGACCGAATCGCCGCCGTTCGCGCCGAGCTGGAGGCGGAACGCTCGACCGACGCCTACGCGAAGCGACGGGCAGCAGATGTGGCCAGACGGGAACGGAAGCAGACCGAGTACGTCGAAGACTTCCGCGGGGCGGTCCTGGCGTTCCTGGACTTCGCGCCCTGCTACGCCGACTTGGCCGAGCAGCTCGCGGACGCCGTAACGCAGCATGCCACGCAGGTCGGCAGCGGGGTCGTGGGCCAGCGATGGCTACTTCAGTACGTCCTTCAGCGTCTTCAGGGCCCGGACCTTGATCTTGTAGTAGGCGGGCTTGTCCGTCATGCCGTCAACTTAGGGCGCCATCCATTGTTAGGCAGAATGTTGAATTCAAATTCAACTTAAATCTCCGTCCCACGTTGATTGCGTCTTTACGCCCAGAAGTCGCCCGACACGGAGGCGTGAGCGGTTCGCCGTGGCCGGCATCCGCCTGATCTGGAGGGGAGAACCACCCGACGACGTGTTTCGGGTGGCGGCAACGGTCCCGTTTGGGAGACTCTGCCACGCATGAACCCAAACGGTGACTTTAAGCCGGAACGAGGCGGGGACCGTCGTGATCGAAGACGCTCGCCGGATACGGCACTACCAGATGTCCGGCCACATGCCGTCCAGCAGGACTTCGTGCGCGTGCAGCGTCTGACGGAGGTCGTCGTCCATCGACGGATCGTCGAACGGCATCGCCAGAACGTGGTCCAAGGAAGTGCCGTGGCCGCCCACCAGCTTTACGCTTGTCTGCGGGCTGATCATCGCCAGCATGGCGAGGTTCGCCGGACGGGCCGCGAGCCGGGGATCATCCTGGGTTTCGACGACGAGGACCTTGGCAGGCTGGTCGCAGTAGATCCCAACGCACCGACCCTGGCGGGTGTGGATCAGGATCTTGGGGCTGCCGGGCGGCACGGTGATCAGGCCGTCTGGGGTTGTGAGTTCGCGGCGGGTGGACGCTGGCCGCTTTCGGGTACGTTGGGACATCGGGGGACTCCTGGAGAAAGGGTGGGCCGCCGGAAGCAATCCGGCAGCCGGAGGATTCCTGGCACCGCGGAAATGTCAGCGGACACTGGTCGGCCGTGTCCGGAATTGGGCGCAAGAAATCGGGAACGGCCCCCACTATGGATCATGCCGCGGGCGCCGGCGGATTTTAGGCGAATTCCGCCCGTGGTCCTTGCCGCCTCGATTGGGTCCGGGAGCCCGGATGCCCGCCTGCGCTTCTTGCAGGCCCGGTGGCGGATTCGGCGGGCAGGGTCGGCTTTCCAGACCAAGGGCGAGCGTCGAGGGCTGCAGCGGCGTTCTTAGGGGACCGTAGAGGGCCAGCGAGGCTGGTCCGGGCACAAGACGGGCCATGAAGAAGGCAGATGCTGCGCTAGCGGCCCCCGCACCTCTCAGCGCCAGGTCCCGGAAAAGGGAACCTGAGAATGTTCTCGAACTGGTTTCCGCTTTTGCTGATTGCGGCAAGTCTGCGACCTCATATCGGACACCGCAAGCTGTTGAAGTGATTTCGTTCAAGTGCCACGTCCGATAGACCTATGGAGGTGCCAGCAGTAGAACTGCGAGCGCAAACCCATGCTTTCTTGGGGCCTGCACAGGCGACGTGGCGACCGTGCATCCCCATGACCGATTCACACACACCCGTTTTGTAAAGGCTGCAAATGCAAGAATCAAATTGGAGAGATCTTCATGACACGCTGTTCAAGCAGGCCAAGGAGATGATCGAAGTCGCCTACCTGAAAGCGAAGAAGAAGAGGATGCGAAATCCCGCGGTGCTACTGCTCGACCTAACCGACGATACAGCTCGCGGAATCCTGGAGAGCCAAGGGGGTGGACAGAAGGCCGATGAGCATTGCGACGTAGCAGAGCAACGTGGCATCACCCCGATTGGCTGCGTACAATGGCCTGGTGACGCGATGGCAGATTTGCTGGCCGGCGTTCCTGGACTTCGGAGCATTGCGGACCGCTTACGCGAGAGGCTGCCTGCCGGCTTCTACACGGTGGTGATTGCCGGAGGGAACGCTTCGATCAGGGAAACGCCCTGTCCTTAGTGTCCATGACCGAGGCGGTCGCCCCAGTGAACAGGTTTTTTATGGGAGGCGCGGCGTCCCTGACCGCGCCTTCAAGTGACCGACGCACGATTTACCACGCAACCGCCATCTTAGCCGACCGTCCGCATGATGTTCTCCGCCTTCTCGAAGTCCGCCTCTGC
>JAAYEH010000325.1 GCA_012728855.1 Rhodopirellula sp.
GGCGGCGCGGCGGCATGGCCGCCGACTGCCAACAGAAGGACCATGCCTACGCCCGTCAGGCACAGGCGGCCCAGTCGCGGCGAGCGCCGCAGGTTCAGAACGGTTCGTGGCACCGAGGCAACCCTCGGCGGGCCGGCGTAAGAAGAGAATTGAGATCGCACTGTTCGCTCCATATTGGAAACTCAAGAGCCGCGGAGAGATTCGCCGCAACCAGAAGCAATAGAACCGGCGGACGCCAAGCCGAAGAACCAAGTGGACCGGTTATCAATAGCCTCTCCTATGATTCTGTGGGCCGCGTGCGCAAGGTGCTGGATTCAGGTCGATCCCTGGACGCGTACCTCTAGTCGACAAAGACGACCTCTTCTTGCCTGGTCAATCGGCCGTATCGGTTTTCGCCGATCAACCACACGTGTACGAGGCCTGGATCTTGAATCAGGCCGGCGGGCACCGTCACTTTTCGGCTGCGGCGGTCTTGCTCGGTAAGCCACACGTTGTAGCGGCCGTAGGGGGGCTTCGAGCTCATGATCTGCACGGTAATGACGTTCAAGTTGCCGGCGGTAAAACGGATTTCCCACGGCTTGTCCCGCGTTGGCGTCTCCGCGGGCAGGCGGAAATCAAGATCGCACACGGAAAACTCGCACGCCTGACTCCGGGAACCGTCGCTCATGACGCATTGCGCGGTGTAATCGCCGCAGTCGGAAAACAGGCGTTCGATCACGCCCCTGCCGCGCAAGGCGATCTCCGCGACAGCCGTATCGCCGCGCTTGACGACGAGGGCCTGGACGCCTTGGGAGTCTCGGTCCATGACATGGAACTTCACGGCCTGGTCCTTGAAATAGGGCACCCAGTCTCCGCGGTCGAGCAGCAAAACACGATTGATGGCAGGCGTCGCGGAATCCTCTTGGTAGTTCGGAAACAAGAACGATTCCGCCTTGTTGTGCTCGCGCCAGGCATCGAAGTCGGTGATCCGATACAGTCTTCTTCCTCGGGATGAAATATGGGAATCGAAGTCGGATGCCTTGCGCAGGAGGTCTCGCATGGTTGGCGGCCAGCTATCCTCGACACGGACGGCCGTTACACGATTTCCGCTTCTTTCCACCTCCGTCACGATTTCCACGTGAGAGCCCCCACCCGCTTTCGCAGGCGGCGTGTAGATGACATCGCCCGGTTCGGCGGACTGAGCCGATTGCGGATCGACGAGAACGACACCCTTGCGAAACTCCGGGCCGTGATGCGAACTCCGGTAGGGAAGAGCGCACTGCAAGGTATAGCTGGTGAACGACGAGCAGACCTTTCCGTAGTACGTCGCGGCATTGGATACCTTGCCGGAGAGGTTCTCGGTGTACAGCACGCTCCGGGGATTCTCCACGGCGGCCAAAAACGTCTTCAGATAAATATCGAAGCCGATGCACCGCCCTGCCGACTTGACACTCGAATACGGTACTCCGGTGTACTCGGTTCCTTCCTTGAAAGAACCGCCAAGGCGGTTCGGCATTCCGCCGGCAACCGGGGTCCATTTCACTCGCGACAGGATGCGAGCGTATTGGACCGCCTGCTCCTGCCAAGCGCGCGGGTTTTCTTTCGCTTCCTGGGCGAAAGAAGACTCGGGAAGGCAAACGGCAGTCGCCAGCAAAGCGAGTACTGTAAGAAGACACCACTTCGGTTTCGCCATGGACCTTCCTTTCGTCTATCGAATGAGAATCCAGATCATCGGTCTGTGCGTAACTGTTCACGGGGCGGGCGGGGACTGGTCCATTTTTCGGCCAGTTGATGTTCTTTGACGGCAAAGACGTTGCCCGAAAACATGGACCTGTCCCCCTCTTCCCCGCCGCGTGAACGGTTACGTCCGTGCCGGCATTCATCAGGGCGCGGTGTGAATCTCCTGTAAATGGCGGTTGACGGCGGCGCTCAGGTGGCCGGCGGCTGAGGCGGTAAAGGGCGTGGTCGCCGGTTCGTAGCCGCCGGCCAGGTATTCCTGCTCGCTGGGCAGGTAGCAAAACGTGCCGTTCGTGTAGCC
>JAAYEH010000326.1 GCA_012728855.1 Rhodopirellula sp.
CGATAACGCGCTGCGCGAGACCAGGAGAGAGGTGAAAGGTGAACAGGAGAGGGGGACAGAGGCGGCGCGCGGTGCTACCCCAGGTGCTCAAGCGGTCTGATAAAAAGTCGTGCGGAATCGCGCCTTGGGGGCAGGTGATCAGAAGCTCATGGTTTATGTGCACCCGATCTTGATAACCTGAGGCCCGCCGCTGCGCGGAGAGAGGCCATAGGTGACAGGCGCGCAGGTGGCCAAGGCCGCTGCGCGGAGACGGAGGATAGGTGACAGGTGAGCGGTGGGGACGTTTCGAATGCTGCATGGTGGACGCCTTTCTGCGCGTGGCGCGCGGTTCTGCTAGTTATTCTAGACGGCTAGTGGGCGGTGTCCAGTGGATAGTGGGCGGGGCGAACGGGGCAGTTGGCAGACGGCGTGACAAAGGGGTGGCTGGCGGCGGGCTTTGAGCTCCCTGAAATACGGGGGCGAGGCGGGCGGCGGCGGGGACTCCTCAGATTGCACCGATGTGCACAGATTTTTTGATGACGATGGCGGAGTGGCTGGTTCGCGTTGCACGCCGGCGGCCAGCGGTGAGGCAATGCCGGCCGCGCTGGTGCTGGGTGGCGTGGATGGCCGGCGCGGCTGTGAGGGAAAACGCCGGCGCGGCTGAGCAGCAGGGCGGGGCGGGTCCGAGTGGTGGTGGAGTCGAGTTCAGCGCGATCGCGAGCTGGCCACCTACGGATCGGGGTCAGGCGCAATCGAGAAGCTGCGCTGTGGGCTGGACATTCCGCTGCACGATGTGGTTGAGATGATCGATGCGCATAGCATCAAAAGCGCGCCTCGTACTCGCGGCAGATCCTGGCGAGCGCAGCGGCGTATTCGACGCGCGTCTCTGTCTCGCTCACCCATTCGAAGGGATAGGGCGGCGTATTCGCAGCTCTGAAACGCAAAAGGATGAACTCGTCGAACTCAGGCAGCGCCCGCCGGACGAGCCGGTCCTCAGCTTCGGCAGCCTCCTGGACGGGGTGCTTGTACTTTCGGCCATCTGTTGGAAACTCGCGGTGGCCCTCGAAGGAAAGATATTGGCGGGCGTGGTTCACACCAACAAGCGCAACGCAGATCGCTCGTGGATTGCTGCGCCGGAAATGTGCAACCTGCTTCGTCAGATCGTTGATCACACGATCGATCTGCTTAATCATAGCCTTGGCCAATATCTTGGTCTCCGCCCCAATATCAATCGAGGCTATGCGCCCGCGGTGAACGCGGCAATCCGGGACTACTATTGATGCAACACCGGGCACGGCGTCGCCGAACGTGCCGTCTCCCCGGCGCGCGTGACGCCCGACCGTGACATTAGCGGTGTTCACAACAGAGCGCCCAGCCTCAATTCGTTCTACCAGCTTCGCTGAACGCCCTATGGCGAATAGATCTTCGAACAGGAAGGAAGCAACGTAGTCGCCCAGGTTCGATCTGCGGTGTTCGTATTTCGTGCCTTCGAAGAGGCCGCGAAATGCCTCCAAAAGTCTGAAGACCATCTTAGGCACCCTGCCTCGCACGATTTGATGGCACCATGTGCCCGGAGATGAACTTTACCTCGACACCGGTCTGCTCGGTCTGCACAAGCCTCTTGCGCATGAGTTCCACGTAAGTCGGCTCTATGTCTACCATAATGGAATTCCGCTGTAACTCAGTTGCGGCGACGGCAGTCGTTCCTGTCCCGGCAAATGGGTCCAGGATAGTATCGCCGACGAAACTGAACATTCGGATCAACCGCCTTGGAATCTCCACAGGGTACGGCGCCGGGTGGTCCCGGCGGATTTGGCCGCTTACATCCGTCCAGAACGGCGAAAACCAGCTCGCGTAATCATCGGTAGGAATAAAGCTCATCTTCTCCTGAAAAGCTGTCGGTTTGCGATAGCCGCCGGGCTTTCGCAGGAACAGGATGTGCTCCAAGTCGTTCTTTACAACACCATTCGGGAGGTTGGGTTTTCCCAGATAGCGACTAGATTTCGAAGCCTCGAGTTTGATATTTGCAACCTTCCACCAACGGATTGGCGTCAGGTTGTCAAACCCAAGGCGGCGTGCGCGGACTTGGATGTCGGACGACAACGGAAGCACATGGTGGCGTCCAGCTTGGCGACGAGAGAGGCATATGTCGCCGACGACGCACGCTACGCGACCGCCGGGCACGAGCACGCGGAAACACTCGGCCCATACCTTATCCAGCTCATCGAGAAACCGCTCGTAGGCCTGAATGTTACCCAACTGGCCCGTCCCCTCCGGATACTCTTTCAAGGATCCATACGGCGGGCTCGTGACGACGAGGTGAACAGATTCCTTCTGAATAAACGATAGCTCGCGAGAGTCGGCGCGTCGGACAACGTGAGTCGTTCTGATCATGTGAGCGCTCGCAACGTACTGCGGGTTTCAGAGTGTGTAGCCTATCGCCTGTTCAGGCGTTCTTCAACACGGGGATGGTGTCGGTTGAACGAATCGCGCCAGGGGCGGCCGGGGTGAGGTCTATACGTGGGCGTCACCTAATCCTGTGCTGAGGGTGCGCTGCCTTTTCCTCCACTCGTCCGGCAGTCACTCGTCGATGTGGCCTGACGGGAGGTCGAAACGGGGACGCAGCGACGCAGCTAGTTTTTCAGAGCGGTCAAAACAGGACGCAGCCAGCGCTCCGCGCGCGGGCGACAGAAGCCAGAGGTGAAACGGCCTGCGGCCGAGAGCAGGTGATAGTCGAGCAGGTGAGAGTTGAAGCGGAC
>JAAYEH010000327.1 GCA_012728855.1 Rhodopirellula sp.
CCCTGCTTGATTACGGTGCGAGACGCTCATCTCTCGTGCTACGATCTGACCGACGGCGGGCACCTGTATTTCCGCGGAATTCGCAGCGGCTGCACCAATAACGTGATCCCGGCCGGCGGAATCCTCAGCGCGCCGCACGCCATGCGCCACTGCACGTGCAACTACGCCGTCGCCACATCGCTGGCCCTGGTGAACATGCCGGAAGCGAGCCACTGGAATCCAGAGGGGCATGTCTCCAACGTGTCAGGCACGATACCATCGTGCCCCACTGATCGTGTCCGCGATTCTTTTTTGGCGGGTAGCTGCCAAAGGAGGCAACCGTGAAACGTCTTCCTCGCGCTACTGTATTATCGCCGCGCGCGCGAGGACCGCTGCCCAAGATCTTCTTCACGCAGACCTCCGCCGAATACTGGAGCCGGGTCGCGTCGCTGTTGCACACCGACGTGGAAGGGAAGCAGGATGCCGGCGTCGATGCGAACGTCCGCATCTACTTCATCGCCGCCGCCCAGCACGTGTTCAACCGCCGCTGGTTTCTCAAGCCCGGCACCATGCCGCCTAATCCCTTCGGCGGCATCGACCAGGTGAAGATGAACCCGTCGTCGGGCAGCTACCGCCGGATGACCTGACCTTGACGCCGCGGACAGACGCTGCTTGCCCCTTCGCCGTACTTCGCTGCCCTGGCTCGCTAGTGGTACCGGACCGACAGGACGACATCGTTGAGAAGGTGGCTACCAGAACGGAGGCGGATGGCACGCCAGCTGGCTTCGCCGGTCTCGTTGCTGCTTGCCGCGCCGAACAAAACGGCGTTGCGAGCCGAACTGGCGGGGTGGGTGAACTTGCCCACGCCGTCCAGCCGCAGCACGCCGTCGACAAACACCCGGATGTCCTGCGCCTGGATTTCAATGCGGTATGTGTGGAACGCGTCGGTGGTGTCCATGGCGTAGGTCAGTCCCGCATGCCGGGTGGTGATCTGATCCGGGTAGAGTCGAACCTCCTGCTCGGCGACGCCATTCGCAACGATAATGGCGCTCTTGTCGGCCACGACCTTCGCCGTGGCTTCAACCACGGCCGTCCGTGCGGGATCGGCGCCCCACGGGTACGAGTAATAGAGGTACGAGCCCTGTTCCGTGCCTTTGTCGGCAATCACCAGCGCACCGTCACGCATGGCCGTGGAAGTGCTGCTGGTACCTCGCCCCCGCACCCAGGGCGCGGACAGCTCCTCGGTGCAGACGCACTCCAGATCCCACGATTTCGACGCGACTTCGGCCGCGTGAACGGAGACCTCCAGTTGGTTCATGCCCTGCTTTGCCCACGCGGGCTGAAGCGGCATGTCCACCCAGCCGCCGTTCACCTCGCCGTCAGCCAGCGCATGGCCGTTGAACTTGACCCGCAGTTGTTCGACGCGAGAGACGCCGGGTATTTGGAGATGACATGTAAGGGCTGGCTTCAGTCCCTTTTGCTGGGCGAGTGCCAGATTGTCCCCGACGGCGACGGGTACAATCCACGGCTGGCTGGCCGAAAGGGATACGGAGCGCCCCGGCGTCAGGATCGGCACGGTCTGGTGCTGTCTGCCGTTGGCAAGATAGCGATCGGGGCTCCCGTCGCACACGGTGACGAAGTAAAGTTTGTCCATCGTCCGCAGTTTGGTCGGGTCGCCCAGATCCCACCAGAGCGAGTGCCGTGGGTTGAAGCAGTTGAAGATGTAGATGCCGTCGCCGCCCGCCGCCCAGGCGTTCATGGCGCGGCCGCGGTAGCTCTCATTCGCGCTGCGGCTGAACCGCGATTCGCCCTTCACGCGCGAGTCAGTCAGGCACGGGTAAACCGGCACGCCGTACTCGCGGCCCAACGCGATACTGTGCTCCCAAGGATTGAGGCGGAAGTAGTCCGTGGTGACGAGCAGGTCGATCAACTTCGCCCGCAGGCACGCGTCAAGGTCGAGCCCCATGTCTCGACAGTAGCCAACGGAATCGGGCACGCGCGCCGCGACCAGGATGGGGCGGCCTCGGCGCAGGCCCTCCGTTTCGGTCATGGCGCGCACCCGACGCAACAGATCGGTCATCATAGCCACTTCTTTCGTCGTGGCCCGGCCTCCGTTGGCAACCGTCTTGAAGAACACGGGGTGGCGGAAAAAGTCCAGTTCGATTCCGTCCACGTCGTAGTTCCGGCAAATCTCCTCGAACACGCGGAACAGAAAATCCCGCACCGTCGGCTCCGCGAAATCGACCCCCGACCAAGCGCCATGCGCCGGCCGCTTCGTCCAGGAGCCGAAGAGCCAATCGCGGTGCTGTTCCTTGAAGGTGGACCAGTAATATTGCGGTTTGTCGGGGGGGTGTGCCGCGTCGTGCGTGTCGTTCATTCGCATGGACCAGAACACTTCCTTGCGGTTCTTGTGGCCATAGTCCACCATGATCCGCAGCGGGTCCGTGCCCTGAGCGACGAGGTCGCCAACGATGTTGTTGCGGTTGCCCGCGAAGCCCACCTTGGTCGTGAGCACGTCGCCGACTTTGGTGTTGTGTGTGAACATGCCGAAGGGACGGGACGTGCAATACACGATCGTGTCCACTTGCGAGTCCAACAACGGCGTGGTGCGTTTGGCGAGGAATGCCTCGACCGATGCCGGTCCGTCGAGCAGGTGGTCGTCGCCGTCGTTGTTGAAGATGACCCGGCGCACGCGCCGTGCAGCTTCGGACCGCTGCTGCCGGAGTTGCGACAGCGCCTCGGTCTCGATCGCGAGAGCCGTGGTGCCAAGACAAGCAGCCGCAGCAATCACTACGGCGGGGATCGTTAGCCTGGCGAACAACAAGACAACAATCGCCCGAAACGTCGGTTTCATCAACGTACTCCAACCGGCATTCTCCATTCAGGCTCCACTCGGATACGCTCCAAGCAGCAACGGTCTCCCCATAATACTAACAATGCAGCTCACGAGCTTCCAGTCGGCGGACCAATCCCAGTGCAGGTGGGATTTGTCCCTGTTGGTAAACTCGTACTCATTGGCAGTCAAGCCGTAATGGGACGCTGGCAGTAGGATCGGCGTACCTCCACCGCGAATCACTCCATTTCGGTCAGTACTGCGAAACCAGCGGGCTGGCGGCGTACCAGTGTGATTGCCGTGGATAGTGGGATGACGGTGAGATTCCTGGGAATTAACGGCTTTGAATTCACAACTGATGGTGGGACGCTCCTGATCGACCCTTACGTCAGCCAAGACCACCGGCGCATCTGCATCCCGAATTGCCGGGGAGAAGGGGCGTCTCGAAGCGGATCAAGCCACCCGGGGGCAGGGAGTCAAGGAAGCTGTCGAGCAACTCGCTGGCTGGCAGCGGCAATTCGAGCCCCAGGACAATCTTCTCGACAAGCTATTGGATGCGAGGGCCAACTGGAATGAAAACGAAAAAGCGATTGATGCCGTGAAGCCGCTGCCGGAGGGCGTTGTCGACGCCGACGTATTTGTTGCGGATTTCCGAGAGAAAGAGGCACGATTGAAAACGATCCGGGAGATCGAGCTGCCGAACCTGCTTGTGGAACGGGCGCCGAATAAGTCGCAACAGAAATCGTCGAACAGTCGTTCTGCACTCTGGTTCACGTCCAGAGAGGGAGGGTATTGGCCGCCAGCGGGGTCACGGGATACGTTCCTTCCACCTGCTGGATCTACCGCAACAGGAAACGCACATTCTGGCAAGCGACTGGCAATCCACCCGATTTGCTGCAAACGAATGCTCCCGTTGCCAGATGCCTAATAGCGGGATGATGGATGAGGAGGCGATGGTAGGTGCTTGCTGACTACGCTGGCGTCCGGAAGGTGGTCTTCAGAGAAGCGGTCGCCAGCGGATGGATGCACCGATGGAGTGACGGAGTGGTGGATTGATGGAGTGCGTATTTGGGCGAGCATCCACGCACCCATCGCTGCGGTTACCGAGACGTTGCCTTCGGGAGTCGAAATCATGCGAGCGAAGGTCGAACACCTGGATGTCTATCCTTTCCACGGCAAAGAAGCAGCCCGGTCGGGGCTTTCCAGGTTATTCTACCGGATCGTTCCTCGGCACGTTTTCAGGAATACCGTCTGCGGCAGAATTCGGCGTATCCTCTTGAACCCCGAGCCCGGCGGGCGAGGCGTGTCCACCGGCTCACGGCGTACCAGGCCGGCGGTTCAACGATCGTGCCGATTGAGCACGGTTGGCTGTGGCAGAGCGGCCGGGCTGCTGCTTTCCGTTCTCCGGCCAATCACCCTCCTCCGATCCATCGCCTCGCCCCTCCTTGGTCCACTTTTGGCCGCAAGCCCTCCCCCATAGTAATTTCCGGCGCCGCGGGGGTACGTTGACGCTCTGGAATCCACCCACTAGAATGCGGGTTTATTTAGTGGCGAGTTGCCACAACTGTGACAAGCCGCGTACCACGGTCCGGAGGAAGCCTTATGGCAGAAGCGAAGTCGAGTCAGATCGTCAACGTGATGAAGGAAGAACGGCTCTTCCAGCCGCCTGCGGAGTTCTCCGCGAAGGCCCGCATCAGTTCTAGGGAGCAGTACGAGAAACTGTGGAACGAGGCCGCGGAAGATATCGAAGGCTTTTGGGGGAAGATGGCGGGCGAGTTGCACTGGTTCAAGCCCTATGAAAAGGTCTTGCAGTGGGATGAACCATTTGCCAAGTGGTTCGTGGGCGGCCAGACCAATGTCTCATACAACTGCCTCGATATCCACCTCGGCACGGACCGTGAAAACAAGACGGCGTTTATCTGGGAGGGCGAACCGGGCGACGTTCGCCGGCTGACCTACAAAGATCTGCTCGAGGAAGTCTGCAAATTCGCCAACGTGCTGAAGAAACTGGGAATCAAGCAGGGCGACGTCGTCTCGATCTACATGCCGATGGTCCCCGAACTGGCCATTGCCATGCTCGCCTGTGCCCGCATCGGCGCGGTTCACTCGATCGTCTTCGCCGGGTTTTCGGCGGAAGCCATCGCCGATCGCAACAACGATGCCAAGGCCAAACTGCAACTCACCTCCGACGGCGCCTGGCGGCGCGGCAAAGAGTTGTCGCTGAAAGACACAGTCGACACCGCGCTGGACAAATCGCCCACGGTGGAAAAATGCGTCGTCCTTCGTCGCACCGGCACGAAGACGGCCATGAAAGAAGGCCGTGATTTCTGGTGGCACGACTTGGTGGCAGACGCTTCGTCCGATTGTCCCGCCGAACCGCTGGACAGCGAGACCCCGCTGTTTATCCTCTACACCAGCGGCTCAACCGGCAAACCCAAGGGCATCAAGCACACCACCGCCGGTTACAGCCTCTTTACTAAAAAGACGGTAGAATGGGTCTTTGACATCCGCGACGAGGATGTTTATTGGTGTACGGCCGATATCGGCTGGATCACCGGCCACAGCTACATCGTCTACGGTCCGCTGGCGGCCGGCGCCACGGTCTTCATGTTTGAGGGGGCCCCGAACTTTCCCGATGAAGGCCGCTTCTGGGAATTGATTGAGAAGTACAAGGTCAGTATCTTCTACACCGCCCCGACGGCCATCCGTTCCTTCATGAAATGGGGCGACGACTGGATCACCAAGCACGACCTGTCGAGCCTGCGGCTCTTGGGTACGGTCGGCGAGGGGATCAATCCCGAAGCCTGGATGTGGTACCACCGGGTGATCGGCGGCGAGCGCTGCCCGATCGTCGATACCTGGTGGCAAACGGAAACGGGCATGTTCATGATTACGCCCCTGCCCACCACGCCGCTCAAACCCGGTTCGGGATCAAAGCCTTTCCCCGGCATCAAGGTGGATGTCGTCAATGAAGAAGGTGAATCCGTCGCCCCCAATGAGGAGGGCTATCTGGTCATCCAGACCCCGTGGCCGGCCATGCTCCGCACCATCTTCGGCGACCCCGACCGCTATGTGCAGCAGTATTGGAGCCGCTACGACGAGCAGGGCTGGTACCTTCCCGGCGACAGTGCGCGCAAGGATGAGGACGGTTATTTCTGGATCATTGGCCGCATCGACGACGTGATCAAAGTCTCTGGTTATC
>JAAYEH010000328.1 GCA_012728855.1 Rhodopirellula sp.
CGGCGTGGCCAGGATGGCGACGTCGCCCGGGCCCAGACAGTCCATGGCCTTGCGATAGGCGTCGAAGCCGACAAAGCGACGCTCCGGCGGGACGTCGATCCTCGCGCCCAACCCTTTGGCGGTGCTTCGATCCCAACTCGCCTCGATGCTGCCCTGGAGGTACTTGAGCCGGTGTTCGATCCGATCAGCAAACACGTCGGCCGTGGCAACCAGCTTGACTGGTCCTTGCTTGACCATCAGGGCATTGGCCACGGCGCCGGTACCGCGCGCTCCACAACCGATCAGAGCCAGCCGGATCGTGTTGTTCTCGGCCGCGTGGACTTTCGGGATGCCGACGCCCGCCAGCGACGAAGCCGCAACGATCGAGCCGGTCTTCTTCAGAAAATCGCGACGTGACGGGGCTTTGCCAGTGTTGTTCGACATCGGGAACTCCCAATCCTTTCTTATGCTTGGTTCGGTTGCAGCCGGCACATCCAAGAGCCCGCCCGCCCGGAGTCTTTCTCATGCCAATCGCAAAACAAGATGGCCGACCCGTCCACTGCAGTATAGCAGGTCATCTCCACGACCCAATCCTCTTCGGGGCGGAACATCCCATAATTGCCCTGATAGGTAAGGCCGCCATCGTGGGAGTGGGCCTGAAGATGATACCGCACGCCGTTTTCAATCCAGTCCAAGGCGATGCGATCGGCAGTGACAATCGCTTCCTGCACGCCATGGCTTTGGTCCCAGTGCAAGTTGTCAAATTTTTCGCCTGTGAGTCTCATCGGAAAACCACTTGTCGGCGCCAGTTCCAATCTCGGCCCTTTGGTGTAGACGCGCGTGATTCGTGTGATTCGTGGTTCCTGGGGTCTTCTGCCTCTCGTGCGAGTTTTTACTTGGCAAAACAGAAGCGGATGCGGGCGTAGCGGGCCACCGGTTTGCCGTCAACGCTGTCGGCGATCAGCAGATCCGCCGCTTCGGTGAGCCGATTTCCGGCACGGGGCGTGGCGGTGAAGAACGTGCTCGGAATGGGACGAGCCAACGGGATGCGGACGGGCGCTGAGACGGAACCATCCGTTTCGATCCGCAGGGCATAGGTTCCGGTCCGCGACTTCGTCTCCGGTGCGGCGTCGATGAGATTGCAGAGAATATACACCGTGTGGTCCGGGGTGATGTGGAAGCGAGGATGGCCGATGTAGCCGGTGGGACGCAGCGGCCCGGTGGTTTCGCCGCCGGCGAGAAGGACGCGTTTCTCGATCATCTTTCCGTCCTTCAATACCCCATAGCACATCCGCCAATCCCGTTTGATGTCCGGGAAATATGTGTCGCGGAGTTTCGGATGGATCGGCTCCTTCTGCCAGACGACGTGCAGGCGGCCGTCGGGCGCGAGCCAGGAGTCGCCCAGCCCGACGGTGCCGCCGTCGTCCATTGTGTCGTCCAGCACGATCCACTCCGAAAACGGCTTGCTCGTAATATCGGGCGTCCACGCGTAGTGCAGCTTCCGCATCCGCCATCCCCAGTTGCCGCGGCCCCATGTCTCGGTTTTCGCCGGGTCGATCCGGTTCCAGATGTTGATCGGCGATTGGCCAAGGTAGTGTGCCTGGCGATCGCTGAGAATCACATTGGCGTAGTTGACGGACGTGTATTCGTCGTGCGAGACGGAGTGCTTGCGATCCTCTCCCTTGGGCCAGTTCAATAGTCCGGTCTGCCAGACGCCGTCGCGATCGAGGAAGGCCCACGCCGTCTGGGCAGTGCCGACCTTGTTGAACAGGATGAACTCGCCATTCTTCCCGTCGCCCGCGAAGGCGCGGTAGGAGTGCTCCGTGAAAGCCGGGTTTTCGCTCCACTGAGGAACCAGATGCCGTGGTTCCTGTTCCGGGTGCGCGGAATCGAACTCCAGGAACTCCGGCCGTGCAGGCCCTCCCGCGGCTTTGCCCGGCGCAGGCACCAGCGGCGCCAGCGTAGGATTGACCGACATCATCAGCCGGCCGGCATGGCTGGTGGCCAGCGAGCAAGGCTCGCGGGTGCGATCCTTACGGTCGCGCTGGCAGAACTTCCAGCCGTCCGGACGGCGTTCATACAACGCCCAACGGGCGTTGTTCAACGGCGCGGCCTCGGGCACGGCCTCGAAGGCGCTGACGAACAGCCGATCGCCCACACGCACCATCTGCGCACTGCCGGAACTCCAGAACATTCCCGAACCGTTGTTGGTTACCTCATAGGCAGGAAGCTCGCAGACGGTCTCTTCGACCTCAACCTGCACGTCAAACGGCGCCGCGGCGTCAGCTCCCTCGCCGCCGGCCGTGGAGCGATGACGCAGGGCGCGCCCCAACAGTTTCGCGCCGGGCTTCCCGTCGTCAATGGCCATCTGGCCGGCAAGGAAGACGTAGCGGACGCCGGTGGCGTATTCCTGCGGCTTCTCGAACGTTGCCTGGTCGCGATAGATGGCCGGATCGAAGACCACGATGTCGGCGTGATAGCCTGGGCGGAGGTAGCCGCGTTCGGGAATCCCAAAAATGTCGGCCGGCAGTCCCGTCGCGCTGCGGATGGCCTGCGGCAAAGAGAGCACGTTGTCCTCAATGGCGTAGCGGCCGATCTTGCGCGCAAAGGTGCCGAAATTACGTGGGTGGTGGTGCTCGTCGGGATTCTGAGTCCGCGCCGCGCCGTCGGAGGCCGTCGCCACCCACGGCAGCGTCATCGCCCAGCGCACGTCTGCTTCCGACATCGAATGGCTGACGATTTGCGGGGCCTCTTGGGCAAGGATCTTGAGCACCAGGTCGACTGTGTCGACATTCTCTTCGGCGGCGATGTCCTTCAGGCTCTTGCCGACATACTTCGGGAACTTCTTGCTGGCCGCGATCTCGATCTTCTCGGTGCGGTTGAGTTGGTCGGCGATCACCCGGCGGACCAATGTGGCGAATTCCGGTTCATTGGCCATACGCTTGGTGAGATCGGCTCGAGACCATCGGACTTGGGTGTCGGGAAGCGTCGCGTCGGCCAGCGAGAACGAATTGGCCGTATAAGGATACTGATCGGCCGTGATCGTCAGTCCCTCGGCGCGGGCTTTTTCGATCATGGCCGCCGCCTCGCGGACACGGCCCCAGTTGGGAATCTGCATCGATTTGAAGTGTGAGATATGGACCGGCGCGCCGGATTGGCGGCCGATGCCGATGGCCTCTTCCACCGCCGCCAAGAGATAGTCGCCTTCGTCGCGGATGTGGCTGACGTAGATGCCGCCGTGATCCGCCGCCACTTTGGCCAGGGCCACCAGTTCTTCGGTTTGGGCGTAGGAACTGGGTGCGTAGATCAGGCCGGTCGACATGCCCCATGCCCCTTCGCGCATTGCCTGGTCAACCAGAACCTTCATGCGCTGGAGTTCTTCGGCCGTCGGCGCGCGGCGTTCGGAGCCCAGCACGGCCCGGCGAACCGTGCCGTGCCCCACGAGGTGCATGATATTCGTGCCCGCGCCGTTGGCATCGACGTCCTTAAGGAACTTCGCCACGTCCTGCGCGCCGCCGCAGTTGCCGGTACAGACCGTAGTGCAGCCTTGGATGAGGTAGTTCAGCGAAGGACGAACGCTCGGTTGGGCGAGTGTGCCGTCGGTGTGCGTGTGCAGATCGATCAGGCCGGGGGCAACGACCAGGCCCCGGCAATCGATCGTACGGCCGACCTTGCCCGGCGTCACCTTGCCGACGGCCACGATCCGCCCCTCGCGGACCGCCACGTCGCCGACCTGCGGATCCGCGCCCGAACCGTCGTGGATCGCGCCTCCCCGAAGCAGCAGATCGGCGTCCACAGTGGCAGCCGGCGCCGGTGTTGCCAACCGCGCCAGACTCAGGCCCACAATCAAGCCCACCAGAAGCCCGTCAACTTTGCCGGCGTGAAGAATACGAGTACCCATCCGATCGTCTCCTGATGTCCGAGAAAATTCGTGGCCGTACCAACCTCATCATTGCCGCTCGACCCGGGCGTGCTCGGCAACATAACGATAACAGTGCAGCCAACCATTCGCGACATACCATACATCCTTGCGCCGGGCCACGTGCCCAAGGTGTTGGATCAGGCTGGATCCTTGGACGCCCTCGACAGGCGGCCGCGCATCGTGAATCACGCTGTTGCGGTAGCGGTCCGGGTGCCACATGGCATAGAAGATTTGCCCCGCGCGATACACCTCCTCAAAGGCCGCGTCGAGAGCGGCGACATCCTCGCGGTAATAGAGACCGGCCGGTTGACGGCTCTGGAACACCGCGTCGTAAGCTTTGTAGCTCAGCCCGCCGACGCCGTAGAAATCGTGATCGGAGTTCCACGATGCGAAATCGACGCTGGTCGGATTGTCGTGGGAGTTATAACCGCGAACCAGAACGAATTGCCCCGCGCTGGTGCCCAACACCGAGGCGTCGTGATAACCGCAGGTCAGGATGTGCTCAAAAATGCATTGTCCCCAGGGAATTCTTCGTAACCTGGCGAGAAGCTCGTCGCGGCAGCCGAGGATCTCGTCGCGGTAGCCGCGGATCAGGTAGGCCGAGGCCTTGCAGGGGTGTGTCTGGGCGTGGACCGCGGGCTCCCAGCTTTGATCGCCCCGGTCGAGTTCCGCCTGGAGCGCTCCCCAGAAGGAATCGCCGCCCGCGCCACGCGTATTGATCGCGATCGACACCGGCAAGCCGTGGGACCGGCAGACGGCAAGGGCCGCCTGATAGTTGTCGGACTGATCGTCGTCGGCGCCTTTCCAAGGCGCGCCGGGATGCGCCCCGGCCCGAAAACCCCAGTTGTCGATGGAAAGGGAATAGGCCGCCTTTCTGCCGTCGTAATAGCGGGCGATTTCGACGAACTCCACCTTCTCGGCACCGGAGAAATCCAAGTCGATCTTCGGACTCGATTTGAAGCCGACGGAGACATAGACCTTCTTCGCCTCCGAGTCGTGGCGAAAGCACTCGACGCCGTTGAACAACTCTCCGCGCGTCACGGACGGCAGCGAGGTCCAGGGATCGCCCGCCGCATCGCGGCGACTGACCTTGAGCTGCTGCACCGCGGCGGGCAGATGAAATACGTAGGTGACCGGGTATCGCCATCCGAACTGCCGCCACGTGTCGGCGGTAATCGAGATGCGGAAAGCGGGATTGGCGGCCTGGCCGGCGTCGGCGCTGCCCAGGGCTACCAGGCAGAGGATGGCTGATACGAACCGGGGCATGGGTGGGGTCTCTCGGTGTTCAGGGCAGGCGGGCGTGGGGCGAGTGGAAGAACATTGAGGGTAAGCGATCCCATGTCACAAGTCAAGGATGTCGCCAACACGCCGCGCGACGCGAAACAGGAGGAAATCGATAACTTCTCAAACTGTAAACGGAGTTGAAAAGGGAACTGGCTCCGAGCGTGGTATTGGCCCGGAATTGGCGAGGAAACGCCTGCCGCTCGGTGCCTGTCCCCTTTTCAACGTGCCATCGAGTTGGTCCGCCCGGGAAAGGGGACAGGCACCGTCGCGGCAACCTCCAACCTCGCGGAAAACCGCCATTTGCGACGGAGCCAGTCCCCTTTCCCGGGCTGCCGCACTTACAGTTTGAGTAACTTCATTGCCTGTTGCGGTGCGTCTTGCTAAAGTGAGTTGGTTGCCAGAGTAGAAAGTCGACTCTTGGTTGCCGGAGAGAGCCATGAATGATCTTTGGAAAGTTCTGTTGGGAAGCGTTCTGATTCTCACTACAGGTGCCGCCGCATCGGCGTGCGATGCCGTCGTCGTGGGCCGCCTGGCTTCGGCTGATGGCTCGGTGCTGCTGGGCCACAACGAGGAGAACGCGCTGGATCGCGTGATCGAGTTCCGAAAGATACCTCGGTTGCGTCATGACTTGCCCGGCAAGGTGAACCTCAAACGCGGCGGCCAACTCGACGCCGTGCCCGAAACCTGGGCATTCTTGTGGAGCGAGAACCCGGGCCTCGAGTACAGCGACGGCTATCTCAACGAGTGGGGCGTGGCCGTGGTCAGCATCCAATGCACGTCGCGCGAAGACGGCTACGACGCGCTGGTGGCGCGCGGCGAAATCCGCGATGGCGGAATCGGCTACATGCTCCGTCGCCTCGTCGCCGAGCGGGCGCGATCGGCCAGGGAGGGCATGGAGCTGATCGGTCAACTCGTCGAGCGATTCGGCTATGCCGACTCGGGCCGAACCTACGCCCTGGCCGACCCGCAAGAGGCATGGGTGGTCGAAGTGGTTCGGGGCCGCCGATGGGTTGCCCAACGCGTGCCGGACGACATGGTCGTCGTCCTGCCGGCCCGGCACGTCATCGGTGAGATCGATCTGGCCGACCCAGCGAACTTCCGTGCGTCGCCTGACCTGATCCGCTACGCCACCGAGCGCGGCTGGTTCGCCCCCAGCAGCGGTCGGCCGTTCAACTTCCGCCTGGCCTACCAAACCCCCGACAGGACAGCGCCGGAGGGACGCCAATTCCGCGGACAGGAAATCGTCTCCGGCAAGCCGGGCTCATGGCCGCCCAAACAGGCGTTGACCTTTGCCGTCCGCCCGCGCAAGCCATTGTCCGTGGCCGACGTGGCGGCGGTGCTGCGGGATCCGGGCGGCATTGCCGCCTTCTTCAACAAGACGACTCAAGAGGCAGCCGTCTTTCAGCTCCGCCCGGGCATACCCGCTGAGATCGGCTGCGTTTACTGGCGAACCACGGGCCGGCCCGACATCAGTGTCCTGACGCCCTGGCACGTCGCCGTGACAGCCACGCTCGAGATGTATGCCCGGCGCGGCGATCCGCAGCGACTCGTCTCGCTTGAGCAGCACTTCCAAGCGCCGGCCGAGATCTTCCAGCCCGACTTTTCCCGAGCGTGGTGGAAATTCAAGCGGCTGGCCGAAACGGTCGACCGGTCGTATTCCGCGCGGATCGGAACCGTCCAGAAATCCTGGTCGGCAATGGAGGCGAGTCTCTTGCACGAGCAGACGCGGATCGAGGCCGAGGCCCTTTCCCTCTGGCCAAGCGATCCCAATGCCGCCCGGGCCTTGCTGACCCGTTTCTGCGCCGATCGGGCGAAGAATGCCTGCGATGAAGCAGACAAGCTGACGGAAACATTCTTCAAGCCAACCTCAATCGGACGATAGGGGATTATCCGGCCCACTTGCCCCGCAAGGGCGACCGGCGACCTTCATTCCCCAGCCGATGCTTAGAGCCTATCCCAAAACCTTGGCGGAGAGGGGGACAGGCACATTTTGCTCCGAAGACTCCGCAAAATGAGCCAGTCCCCGGCGGTTTTGGGATAGGCTCTTAGCCGAGTTTCGTTACGCCGGGAAGGATCGCCGGGTAGTGGCCGTCGCGGCCGGGCTTGATCGGCGGTTCCACGTCCCAACCGTACCGCGGCAAGGCGTAGTTCAACGGCGACTTCATCACCTCGTCCCAGGTCATTTGCCCGCCGGTGCAACAGACCATCTCGCCCAGGATGGAAAGCATGGAGCTATGGCACATCGTGCGGGTGTCGTTGACCGGCTTGCCGGTTCGGATCGCCTGGAAGAGCACCTTGTGCTCATTGTCGTACATCGACTGCGGTGTCTTGTTGTCGAAATGCCAGGGGTTCTCGCCTTCGATTCGCGGCCGGGCGGGCATGAACGCCCGGCCCTTCGTGCCCAGGGCGATGACCGCAGCCTGGCTGTAGCAGCCGGGAATGTGGCGGCCGTGGGCGAAGAGCCGCTTCCCGTTGGCATACTCGTAGACGATCGCGTGGTGGTCGAATTCGTCGCCGTACTGGTTGGGGTCGGTGCAAACCTGCCGCCCTCCCATACCCCAGGCCGCGACCGGCGGAGCGTCGCCCAGCACCCAGGACGCATTGTCGATCTGGTGGACGAGGTTCTGCACGGGGTCGCTGCCGGAAAGCCAATTGAAATGATACCAGTTCTGGAACTGGTACTGCATTTCGTTCCAGTCGGGCTGCCGCGAGCGGAGGACGTACGGACCTCCAAGCCGTGTCGCCTGCACTGCCACGATCTCGCCGATCGCTCCGTCGCGGATGCGACTGATCGTTTCCGCGACGCCGTCGTCATAACGCCAACAGAAGCCCGAGACGATGCTCAGGTTCTTCTTATTCGCCTCTTCGCCGGCAACCATGGCAGTCCGCACCCCCACGGGATCGACCGCCACCGGTTTCTCCACAAAGACGTGTTTTCCGGCGTCGACCGCGGCCTTCACGAAGGCGCTGTGGAAATGCGACGTACAGGCAATGACCGCCACGTCGATGCCACTTTGGATCACCTTCTGATAGGCGTCGAAACCGGTGAACGCGTGCGCGTCGTCCACCACGAACTGGTCGGGGTATTTTTCTTTCAGTTGCGGCCGGGCGCTATCGATCCGTTCGGCGAACACGTCGGCCATGGCGACGACGCGAACGTCCTGCCCGGCGTTCATGGCGTTGGCGGCCGCTCCGGCGCCGCGTCCGCCGCAGCCAATCAATCCGACCTTGATCGCCTCGCTGCCCGCGGCATGGACGCCGCGGACCAACGACAGGCCTGCGCAGGTCGCCGTCCCCAGAACCGCCGCGCGTTGCAGAAACTCGCGTCGCGACACGTCTGAACTTCCCGTCAGCTTGCCATTTCGTGACATGAGCATTGTCTCCATAAACGGAAGAATTTGTGTTGGGCAACCAATGACTAGTTGAAGTGGCGAGCGGTCTTGGTCTTGGTTGGTATCGTGTAGAATGCCTCCACATCGGCTCCAAAGCGAGGACCACCAATTCCGCAGGGTACACCGTCCCCGGCAGAATTACAAGCGCCTCGCGTGTCTCCAGAAGCGCTGAAAGTCCCCTTTCATCTTCCGTATACTGCACGGCAGCCGGTGAAACGGAGTGGGGCTCTGCTTCTGGGAGAGCCTCAAATGCGAAGTGGCAAATGACCCAACCGCCCGTTGGACAGAACCCCTCGGTGTCGCTACACTACACACGGGTTGAACAACATGAACAACAAGGGCATCTCCGGAATCGTCCTGGGATGCCTTGAGATGCGGCTCCCTCGATACGAACTGGCCAAGGAGGTTATCATGCGTTGCCTGTACATTCTAACGGCTGTCATCGCTCTGGCCGTCTGCGCGCAACCCGTCCGCGTCCACGGACTCGGCAAGCCGATCGAGACTGACAGCGAAAGCGGCGCCGAGATCTACCTCCTGGGTGCCGACGCTCGCCCCGCCGACAACATTTATGGCGAGCAGCCTTACAGCGATGCTACGGGACGCCGGATTGCCATCCGTTACTATCCTCTTGCGGACCGCACCGGCGGGCTGAGCATTTTCGACCTGGTGGACGGCTCGATTCACGAAATCCTCTCCGGCAAGCCGCCCTTCCCGGCGTTCCATGCCTGGGGCGAATGGCTCTATTACGCGCAGACGATCGACGGCAAGAAACTGCTGCGCCGCTGCAACTATCTAACCTTGGAGCTGGAAAACGTGGCCGAGTTGCCGGCCGACCGGGGCAGCTACAGCTATGGCACCGTCTCCCCCGATCATCGCTACTATGCCGTGAGCGTTGCGCCGCCCACAGGAGGACCGTCGAAGGTTGATCTGCTCGACCTGAACACCAACCGCTGGAGCGTGCTGCTCGACAAGCCGGGCTACCACGCCAAGCACGAGCAGTTTTCTCGCGACGGCCGCAACCGGGTGCTGATTCAACTCAACCAGATGCCCGCCGTCAAGGTCGTGCTGCTGAGCGAGTTGGAAATCGGCCCAGTGGAGCGGCCCTTCCCGGCGGACCAACCCTTTACCCTGCGCCCCACCGGCCATGAGGCCTGGATCGGCGATTCGAGCAGCATCTTATTCTCCACGGGTGCGGACGCCTCCACGAAAGGAAACATCTGGCGAGCGAAAGTGGGAGATGCACAACCGACGCTGGTCCATGAGGGCCAACGTTTCGGGCACGTCAGCGTGTCGCGCGATGGGAAATACTGGATCGGCGACACCGGTGAGAAAGGGGTTCCCCTCTATATCGGCAGCTTCGCCACGGGCGGCGCGAAGCGGGCCTGTTTCAGCCGCACGGAGTATGACGGCAAGCAATGGAGCCACGCCCATCCCTACCTCACCGCGGACAACAAGTGGCTCGTTTTCGCTGCGCGGCGAAACGGTCATCCGCAGGTCTACGGAGCGAAGTTGGAGGATGGCTGGCTGGAGGCTCTTTGAATAACAGCTCCAGACAAAACGGAGACTGGCTCCCGGCGGAATGGTCTTCCACGTCTTGAATCGAGGCGTGAGGCGATGTGCATTGTTTGAGAAGGATGCCGACTACGAGGCGTTCGAACGCGTTCTGGACGAGACGTTGCGGATCCGCCGGCTGCGAATTTGTGCCTACTGCCTGATGCCCAATGATTGGCATTTCGTGGTCTGGCCGGAGCGCGATGGTGAACTGGCGGCCTTTATGCAGCAACTGACGAACACCCACGTAGAGCGATGGAAGGAGCACCGTCACGAGATTGGTTTCGGCCATCTGTACCAAGGGCGGTACAAATCGTTCCCTGTGGAAACCGACGACTACTTTTATCAAGTCGTTCGGTACGCCGAGCGAAACGCGTTGCGCGCGAACCTGGTGGCGCGTGCGGAACTTTGGCCCTGGTCAAGTTTGGCTGTTACGGGCC
>JAAYEH010000329.1 GCA_012728855.1 Rhodopirellula sp.
CGCGTGTCCCATGTTTCGACGACCCTGTCGGCGAAGCCGCGCGCCGTCGCCGCCGCTTGGTTGCTCGAACGCCGCAACCCCGCCGACTTCGCGCTTCGCCCCCCGCAGACCTTCACGGCCGAACAAGTCGCAGCGCAGGTCGCAACAATGGCAAAGCTCATCCTCGATCTCTTGTCGCCGCGCCGCCCGAAGAAGCGAATCTGAACACCGCGAAAGCGTGTTCAGAAGTGCCCCTGGTTCAAGAGCGGGTCGCACCAAGTAGTTCCCGCTTGCCGAGCGGAACCTGAGGGCTAAGTGAGGTTTCCACTCGGTGCGGCGACGGAAAGCCGACTCGGCGCCCAGATCCCGCTCGGCAAGCGGGATCTACCTTCGGTTACCTGCCAACGTCGAGATTTGAACCATGCCCAGAAATGTACAGATCCAAGCCTCAGCCATAAACGAAGGAGAGAACCGTGCCGCAGTCAAAACAGACCCATGTCCGGTCCCACAGCCCCCGGAAGTCCACCGCGCCGGCCCATCCCAGCGATCCGCCGCGCCAAGAAGCATCCGCCGCAGCCGTCGCCGGTGCCCGCAGCCGATTGCCGTGGCCCAAGGCGAGCGGCAGGAATCCACTTACCCGTAGGATGGACATTCCTGTCCGTCTTTGGTTGACGGACAGGAATGTCCATCCTACATCCTGGTAAGCCGCTGTCCGCCACTCGCCGAGAAACTCGCCTGACAATCCGCGCCACACCCATCATGCTGTGACTGGAAATCTGGACACATGTCCATCCTCGAAGCCGGCAATCCGATCCTCCTCGGGCGTTTTCGGCTCCGAAGTTCATTGACAATTCGCGCATGGTTCAAGAACGGGGACGGGCTCCCAGCCAGGAATCCGCGGACACGTCAAAAATATGCCTTGGCGAGGTGCCTGTCTCCGTTCTTGAACGACAAGTCTGCGCGGCAAGCACGTAGTGTCCCCGCCCACGGTTTGCGGCGGAGTCTCCAGTCGCTGCCGGTCGGCGGCCCTCCCACCCGGAAGCGCGTGGTGCCCAAACGTGCTCCGAACCGAAGAGCGCCTGGCCGTTTCGTGAATATCGGTTCGCTGGTTCGGTGAGGTTCGTTGGTACTACGCAACCAGACAGAACAGCAACAGAAGAACGGACGAGGCACACCCCGCCCCAATTGCGATGCCGAGAAAGAACCCGATCCACCATCGATCGACCCTCACCCGTGAATCAGCGATCAAGACACCATCAACGAATAGCCGATACCGCTCGCCACCAAAGACCAGGCCGTATGACTCAAACTGAGTTGTGACAGACCGCTCGCCGTGCTCAAACGCAAAAATGAACCTCTCACGCCATCGCAACTGCGAAGAGGTGAACGTTTCCTTCCCGTCGATGGTCACGTAGAAAGCGCAGAGGAGCGGAAAGAACCGCGGTATCATCTTCGCGCTCACTGCGAATTGTCGACCCTGCCATGAGTGTGCGTCGGACGCAAACTTGCGGTCCGTCTCATACTGGAGAAATGGAACGCGGGGCGATTGATAGGGGTTCACATCGCTGGACATGGGGCTCTCTCATTCGGCCCGCAGCGCGGCGGTGGCGGTTTCGATGGCCCCGGCCACGCGGTCGCGGTAGTCGTGGAGGCGTTTCGGGTCCGGTGACCAATCGTTGACGGCCGTGGCAAGTTCGGCCGGGGGCGGCGGCCTTCGAGGCCACGATCCGCACCTGCTCGAACGGCGCCAGGGGTGATCGCCTCCGCATGGAGGACGTGGACCACGAAGGCCAGGCCGACGATCGAATACGTGGTGTTCATGCGCGCAGAGTAACCTATGTCGGACAGCCGTTGAGATTGGCCAGGTGATCGCAGCCCGGCCCTGCGGCAGCCTCGTGCCATCGCTGACGCTGAAACGCGAAGGCGAAGTCGCGACAGTTATTGTCTCGCCGATGTTAAGCAGAATTCGCTGCCGGACTATTGCCGCCGATCGATTCATTATTTCCCCGGCTCTGGCGGCGAGGCAATCTCCCAGGCCCAGGCGGTTCGAGGTTCCAAGACCACGTCGCGTCGGATCAGCGGGCCGCTGGAGCAGGTTTCGGCCGTTTTCGATGGCGTCGTTTTCGTAATCTGGATCTGCGGGCCGGCGAAACCATACTCGCGGGCGTCGAAGCTCAGGTTCGCCGTCACCGGCTTATCGGCAACGTTGACGGCCAGGATTACGAGTTTCCCTTCCGCGGGAAGTCGCCAGGTGCCGGCCATCACGGCGTCGGTCGTGACGGGCCACTCGCCATGCCATTGCCAATCGGCGGTCAGGCGCGGGATGTCGCCGACGAGCTTGGGCGGACGGGCCATTTCGCCCGCATAGAAGTAGCGCCGCAAGGCCCAGCGAAGCTGAACGATGCGGTGGAAAAAATCCGCGTTATGCTCCTCCTTGGCCACGCCGGGATTGATCCAGCCGATCTGTTCGCCGAAAACGAGTTGTTGGCCCGCCTTCATCCGCAGGGCGAGATCTTTGGTCGGCCCGCCGCGGTAGGCGCGACCGAACATCTGGACCGCACCGCCGTAGACGGCGGGAAAGGCCGGCACTTGCCCGTCGTACTGCCAATGCCAGGTCAGGTAGCCGTCGAAACAGTGGATGTAAGGCTCGGCGTTGCACTCGGTGGTAAGCATCTGCCCCGCGGGCATCGCCGGCCGCAGCTTTGCGAACAGATCCCAGTAGGCTTCGGTCCACCAATGGCCGCCGCCCAACGGATGGCCGTGGGAGCGGTCGAAACAGAGTCTGGGCACCGCGGCAGCCACCTGGTCGATATAGACGCCTTTGACTTGGCAATCGGTCATCAACCGCAAGACGATCTCGCTCACCTTGTTTCGCCACAGTTCCGTGGCGGGGCACATCGCCGCCAGCTTCACACTGCTGCCGTCCGACTCCTTGCTGGAATAGCTCTCCAGGTACGGCTCGCCCTGCTCGTCTTTCGTGGCAGCCGCCCGCGCCAGACTGGTGAACTGGAAGTCCTCCGTGCCGCGGTCGCGCGTGTCCCACAGCCGACCGTTGATGTACGGCATGACCGAAACCCCCGCCTCCTGCAATTCGGCGACTGCCTCGGCAAAGCCCTCCTTGGTGGGAAAATAGTGGGGATAGTCGTTGTCGAATGGGATTTGGTGCCAACTGTACCAATGGAATCCTACCGGCACGCCGAGAAAAGCGGCGAACTCCTTCACCGGCCGCACGCACTCCTGCGGCGAACCGCCGCTCAGTGCCCATGCCGACAGTTCCCGCATCCACAGCGGAGTGTCCTCTCGTCCGTCGCGGCCGAGCTTCGGATACCAATGCGCCTCCTTGCGGACCCAATCCCGATAGATCATCGAGGCATCGAACCAGTCGCCGCGCAACAACTGCCAGACGGCCTGGCCGCTCAGCTCGAAGTCGTTGCCGGCGACATTCATGTCGGGCGCGGGATGGTCGAAGCTGAGCAGGAGCGTTCGCTCGGCGGGATCGCTCTTGGCCAGAAGATCCTTCGTGCTTCCCCAGGGATCATGCGTGGCAAAGTAAAGGCCGGTCTGCCGTGCTTCGTCGTATGCGGCCATGAACTGCATGCTCGTCCATCCGCCCGGATATGTCCCGCCAAAACGATAGTTCCGCTGCCAGACGCCCTCTTGCAGCGTACCGGCAGCCTGGGGGACGAGAAGTCTGGCGTCAGGGGCCAGTTCGGCGACCGAGATCTGCGGGAAAACGGTCCGCCGGACGCTCCACTGCTCGCCGGCATTCTCAACGCGAAACGACCAGCGGAGGGCACTTGCCGAGCGGTCGCCGACCGCCTCGGCAATCACGGCGACCCCGCGCAAGCGATCGTCCGCCGGTTCCGCCCAGCGGATCGCAAGTCCCCGGTCGCTCGGCGTTAGTTCGACCTGCTTCCAGCCGGAGTCCGCCCTGAGTTGGGTCTCCTCCTCATCGCCGACGTGGCGAAGCGTAACGGCAAACAGCGGCAACGGCTCTGCGGCCGTGAGCTGTGTTTGCTTCGCCGTATCGAAAAGGCCCAGCAACTTGAGGCCGCCGTCGCCTTTTTCGAAAATCGCCCCCAGTTCGGCCGCGGTGAGGATCGTCCACTGCTCGGGCTTGTTCCCGTCGGCGGCTGCGACTGCGGCGTCGAGCCGACCGAGGGCTTCCAGTTGCTTCGCGGCGGGGACTCGCCACCACGCCTCTTGCCGCTCGTCCGCCGGAAGCTGCGCGATTTGCTCCGCCGCCGCGATGCGCCGCCGCACCGCGTCGACGGTCACGCTTGCTTTGGCCGCCGAGGGCAAACTTTGCGCCGCGGCTTGAATCGTCTCGATGGGTTTTTCCGTCGAACCGATCCAGAGCCACGCCGCAAGTCGCCGCGCCGTGCCGTCCCACGCGCTCCAAGCGACGTCGCGATGCGCGTGCAGATAGGTTCCGTATCCGCCACGCCCGTCGTACAAGAGCAGATCGCCGGATTGCATCGCTGCGATGGCGTCGTTGCCGTTGAGCAGGGCCGCCCACTGGTTGAACGAAGTACCTTTGCCGGTCGCCTCGAATCGCCCCTGTTGCTGCGGCTCGCCGCCGGCCCAATTCAAAAAGTCCTCGCCGGGGAAATTCAGTTCCAGAAAGTGAAGCTCCTTCCAGGCGAAAGGCTGTTCCTGGCGCTGCAGGGCCGTAACGTAAACCAGCGGCCGGTCGTGAAAATAGAACCACTGGTAGATTGCTTGCGGCTGCGACGGAGGCGACGTGCCGTCGGCCCGCGTGTAGCGTCCGCCGACCTCGACGACGGTCGCCAGCGGTCCTTGGGAAATTCGCTCGACTCGCGAGTCGTTGTCGTCACCAAGACGGAAGCTGCCGGCTTTGGGCTCATAAGCACGATCCTGCCAGCGGAAGTCCTCGAAGACCTTGCCCGAGGCGGGAAACTCGATCCGCGACGGAAGCCCGCCTTGCTTCTTTGCATCGTGGTGGATGACGTAGGCGCCTGTCGTGACGACGCCATCCCAGGGTTTCGTCGGCGCGGGATCACCGTCGAAAACCAGCCGCAGCCATCCATCGATGTCCTTGGGGAACCGGAGCACGAGCGTGCCGGCGACGTTTGCCGACGGATCATAATCGGCGGACGGGACGAACTGCACGACGACTTCGCTGCCATCGGCCGACGCGGCTTTCAGGGTGTCGAGCCGGACGGGCGCTTGCTTGCACCAGCGGACGGCGCCGGTGAGATCGACCGGCACGACGGCGAGGCCATCGGCCGAGGCACCGTTGATCTGGACGAGGACGTTGTCGCCACTGGCTGGGGCGGTGAAGCAGAGGAATAGTGAAAGCAGCGCAGGGAGGGGAGGGCGTCGCATGGCGGGGCTTCTCCAGGTGTGAGCCAATAAAGACCTCAAACTGTAAACGGAGTTGAAAAGGGGACTGGCTCCGAGCGTGGTTTTGGCCTGGAACTCCGAGGAAATGCCTGCCCTTCGGTGCCTGTCCCCTTTTCAACGGGCCATCGAGTTGGTCCGCCCGGGAAAGGGGACAGCCACCGTCGCGGCAACCTCCAACCTCGCGGCAACCTCCAACCTCGCGGAAAACCTCCATTTGCGACGGAGCCAGCCCCCTTTCCCGGGCTGCAGCACTTACAGCTTGAGTAAAGACGTAACCCGCAACGCATACGCGTCGTGCGGTCAGGATCGGCTCGTTTGTTGCCGCGTTCAGCGATCTTCCTCCACCAGGTCGAAGCCGATCAGCCCAGCAAGGTCGCCCAGTCGTTGGCGCCAGTCGCCGAAGGTCGCACAACGGTGGACTCCATACTTGTCGGGATAAACGTAGCGTTGAACCTTTTGGGCGTCGACCGACGCTACAATCTTGGTCCGTCACATCATCTCGTACAAGTGGTCGTCGTACTTGACGGCTCCGGCGAGCATGGGCACGGTGTTGCCGGTGTGGACCAATACCTGTTTGGAGGAAACGTCGATCTGCCACATCGTCACCGGTTCTTCGCCGGGGTAGAGCACCCAGGAGGCCGCGCTCACTCCCGGCAGAGAACGCTTCCGCACCGGGCGCTCGCGATGGTCGGTGAGGATGTAGGGCACACGCCGCTTATCGCCCCAAGGATTCCAGGGGCCTTCGCAATGCTGCACACAGGAGGTGTTGTTGTAGGTGTCGACCGAGTAGTCGCCGAGCATGCTGGGGCGGCCGTAGGAATACTGCAGCAACATCTCCGAAAGAATGATGTTCAGATGCGACTGGCACTTGGCGACGACGTTGTTCAACTGGAACTCGGAAGTCGCCAGGGCCGGCGTAATGTATTCCTCGGGCCGCCGCTTGGGGATCAACGTGCGGATATGGAAGGCCATCGCCGTGGCGCCGTACTTCTCCATCAGCATCTTCATCGCCAGGTAAACCTTGGCCGATCGAACCACCTCCGACTCGATCGTGTTGATCATCTTCTCGGCGCCGTCGATCCAGCGTCGGGCAATCTCATTGGCCTCGGGGCTGTCGTTTTGCCAGAGCGCTTGAATGTCCTTGTCTTCCACCACCTCCGGGGTGCCGATCTTGGTCACACGGGCACCGAACGTCGCGTCGATCGCAGCGAGGAGCCGCTCGTTGTAGTCCTCCGGCATGTTTTTCAGCAAATCGCCGTAGGTGACGTTGACGTAGGGAGAATCGGTCACCGTCAAGATGTGCTCCCGCCTCATCCGCTTCAGGGTCCGGACCAATTTGACCTTCTCGACGAGGTCGCGAAACATCTGCTCGGTCACATTCGGATCGGCGCAGAAGCCCCACGGATCGAGCATCGCGCCGATGACTCGATTCGGCTTGTAGAGCGGGTAGGGGATGTTCATGAAGTCGTTGAGCACGGCGGCATTGATCGTCGGCAGCCCGCTTCGCAACACGTCGTAGTGCCGAGGACATCCGCAGACGAGCACGCCATCGTAGTGCTTCTTCGCCTCCTTCAGTTCGTTGAGCACCGACTCGATGCCCACGCCGCGGGTCAGATCCCGCACGACGAACTCCACACCGTCGCAGGCGGACTGCAATTGCCGTAGGGTTTCCTCGTTGGAGGTGGGCACGACATCGGTGTCGTCCGGAGAAGGCGCGGTGGGAAAGAAGATCGTGTACATCCTGGCAGGCTCGACCCCGGGGACACCTCCGTATGCCCAGCGGGCGGCCAGCGGAGCCCCCATGACACTGGCGCCCAGTGCGGCCGAGGAAACTCTGAGAAACGTACGGCGATTCATTGCGGACATGAGATCCTCCCGGGTTGCCAGACCCATGCTTCCAGAGACTCAACCGACCACCAGCATATCAAGCAGCTCGACTGAAACGCAACCGTTTCGTACCGTTCCCCGTTCAACTCCCGGCTTCTCCAAGCAGCCCCCCCAGCAGGCAATGCAGGCAGCCGGGCTAGGACAAGGCACGACGTCCGAAGTAGAATGCAGCAGACGGGCGACGATTACGACGGGTTCTGGAACAGCCGATGAGTACCGAACGAGAAGCGCCGGACGACCTAGACAGGGACACGACTTATCGGCAGCTCGCGCGTCTGGCCGGAGTGATTTACGGGGTGCTGCTGACCGTCCTGCTGCTCGTGCCCGAGCCGACAGCAATTCTGGGGCTACAACAGCCGCCCCTGACGCCGGGCGGCCGCGGCGTGCATTTCATGCTTTTCCTGCTGTTGGGCCTTCTCATCTCGGCCGCACGCTGGCCCATACGCCGCGCCGCACTTATTGCCGCCTTGGTTCTCTACGCATGGGCCATTGAGTCACTTCAGGCTCTTATTCCGCTTCGCACGGTAGAATTGCTCGACTACGTCGAGAATCTGACGGGGCTTGCGCTGGGGCTCACCGTCTATTGGCTTACGGTCGGCTGGAAGCCCGGGTAATGGTTCTGGAACTGCATGAACGAACCGCCCTGCGGGACGCCGTAGAGATAATTCGTCCGCTGATTGATTTGATTGAGCGACTGCGACTGCAACCGAGTTGCCGCATCGAGCGATTGGATCTGACGCTCCACCTCCTGGTTATAGACCTTCTGCTCCAGAAGAGGCCGTACCAGCGAATAGTAGTTGTTGACGGCCCCGCCGCTGTTGTTCCGCTGGTAGAGGTTCATATAAGGGCTGACGGGAGCCGGAGCACGGTAGGTCGAAAACGGTTTCTCGGACAGTAGCGGCGGCGCCATGGGAAGACCCGCTTGAATCGTCGGCACCCTCGGGACCACCGTTCCCTGGGCACTGGCGAACGGGTTGATATAGGTCAGTCCGGGTGGCGTGGCTTGCTGCCCGGCCACGCCCTGCTGAGCCGGAATTCGCGGTGCGAGTTGGGGCAGTGGCGACCACGCGGGAGCCTTGCCACCCGGGGTGGGCGCAGAGGGAATGTAGAGCGGATTCGCCGCGGATGCCGCAGGAGGAACCGATTCGGGCGGCGAGGCCTGGGCTGGCATCTGGCCAGGTAATGGCTGCTCGGGACTGCTTTGCCCGGGAAGGTTGCCGGTTGCGGGCGATTGCTCGCCGAGCTGTTGGGCGGACCCGAGCGCGCTACCCGCTGCAATTAATCCGATAGTCCAAGCGATTACGGCGATTTGACGTCTGCGACTCATCACGAATGCCCTTTCCTCGCCCGTGAACGGTTACAAGTGATTCTACCCGCCACCTCCGGTATCGGCAACACGAACGAGCGAGGGGGTATTAGAATGGGCGCACCTTGCACTTCGCGCGGTGACGGACTTTGTGTTATCAAGAGGGGGGTAAGTCTGGGCCGTGGGATTCGGCTCATTGAGAACATACGCAATGGAGGAGGCCAGGGATGGCAACCATCAAGGAATTTCAGGAGCGTGTGCGGCGGGAGGTTGGCGAGGCGTTGCAGAAAGTTTTGGCGGAAGGGAACCTGCCAGAGACCCAGGAGGGCGA
>JAAYEH010000330.1 GCA_012728855.1 Rhodopirellula sp.
CGGCGTTGTGCCACGTCTGCCAGTTGCTCTTGCCGGCCTGATACTTGGCGATGTTTTCCAGCATTGGCAGGATAAGCGACTGGCGAATGGCGCGGTGGTCGTCGGCCGAGAGAACCTTAGCGTCATGGATCAGATCGTAGGCGGGCGCGATCGAATCGGCCAGGGTGGAGGCTTCGTTGAGGGTCTGCTCGAAGAGATGCCCTCCCGACGTGCTCTTGGAATTCCTGCTTGCCGCACTTGTATTGTCACCGATTTCGTTCGGAGCTGCCAGCGGGGAAAGACCGTGGGGCAGGTTTGCAACCTGCCTGTTTTGCCCACCGATGTCTGTGTGGTCCATATCCTCCGCACCACTCGCCAGGCATGCTTCGCCACGTTAACATAGACGGAAAGTCCGGAGTCGGCATCCGTCTCACACGAAGGAGTTTTTGTCATGAAGTGCTTTTCGGTTATCGCCTTTGTGCTAACGGCCTTCTCCCCCCTTGCCTCCGCCCTGCCGGCAGCCGAGTCGGACCCGAGTTACGCCGATCACTTCGACGGTAAGCTCGCGGCGGGCTGGAGTTGGCTGCGAGAGGATGGCGGCGCATGGCGAATCAAGGACAACGCGTTGGAAATCCGCGTCCAGCCCGGCGTGGCGCACAACGTCAAGAGCGCGCTGGTCCGCAAGGCGGCCGATCGCGGCCGGCAGCAACACGCGGTCGAAGTTACTGTCACCAATTTGACGCCGCCCACGCAGCAGTACGAACAGGCCGGGATCACCTGGTATCACGACGGCAAACCGCTGGCCAAGCTCGTCAAGGAGTACATCGACGGCAAGACGTGGATCGTCATGGGCGGACCAACCGATCCGGACGGAAAGCGGGGATTGGCCGCCAAGGTACCCGTGGACACCCCGACCGTTCGCCTGCGACTGATCGTCTCGGCCGATCGCTACCGAGGGCAATTCCAGCCCGGCGGTGAAGGGGAATTCCAGCCGGCCGGCGCCGGACCGTTGCCGCCGCCGTCGGGCGACGAGGTGAGCATTCAGTGTTACAACGGTCCGGCGGATGCCGAGCACTGGTTCCGATTCGACGATTTTCAAGTGGTGAAGTGGTCCGATTAGTCGTTCCCCATGAACACGGAGGCAGCCTTGCAACCCTGGAACCTCGCGGCGACGAACTACGGCGCCGTCAAGCACGAAAAGTACGAAGTGGCCGTGCTGCCGCTGGGCGCGACCGAGCCGCACAACCTTCATCTCCCCTACGGCATGGATACGCTGGAAGGCGACCTGGTGGGTCAGAAGATCTGCGAGGCCGCCTGGCGGCGCGGGGCCAAAGTCGTCCTCCTGCCGACGATCCCCTACGGCACCGTCAGCAACCAGAGAGAGTTTCCGCTCTCGCTCAATCTCAAGCCGACGACCCTGGGGGCCGTCATCGCCGACCTGATCGAATCCCTGGTCTACCAGCGGATTCGTAAGATCGTGCTGTTGAACAGTCACGGCGGAAACGATCTGAAGTGGCTGCTGCGGGAACTGTACGGCAAGACCGAAGCGCAACTGTTCCTCTCGAACTGGTACACGGTCTGCCAGGACGTCTATGAGGAGATCTTTGAGCGGAGCGACGATCATGCCGGCGAAATGGAAACCTCGTTGGCCTTGGCCTACTGGCCGGAACTCGTCGCGCGCAACCCGGACGGCACGCTGGCGGCGGACGAAGGAAAAAAGGCCCTCACCCGATTCGAGGCGGTCAATCGCGGCTGGGTCTCGATCACGCGACCGTGGCATTTGCTGACCACCAACGCCGGCGCCGGCAACCCTCATGCCGCCGATGCCGGCAAGGGCGAGCGACTGATGGCGGTGCTCGTCGAGCGATTGGCGGACTTTCTGGTAGAACTCGCCGCGGTTGAATTGGACGAGCGATTTCCCTACCAAGGATCGGCGAACAAGTAACTCACTCACTACTCACCCAGCGCAGCCGCCGCAGCAATGTCGGTCGGCATGTAGTCGGCGTCATCACACAGACAGAAGCAGTCCACCCGCGGGGTCGTCGCCGCTTTTCCGCTCCCTTCGCGGGGATAGACACGGAAGACGAACGGACCGGGCTCGAGATCGAAGACAATCGGTGAACCGGGCGGCGCGGTGGTGATGCCTCCGCCGCGTCCCGTCCAGTGCCAGGCCTTGTCGTTTACTCCGCAATTCCCCAATACCTGGTCGCCGGAGAGCACAACCTCCTCCTCCGGCCGGACGAGTCCAAACGACATGTCGCCCCCAGTGGGATAGCGGACCCGCGCCCACAAAGTCCAACGCCCCTTGCTGGGAACTTCGATCCGGTATTGACAGTAGGACGGTTTTCGGCCCGACCGGTCGATTGGTCCGTCGCAAAGCACCACGTCGCCCAACGCACCGGGGGCTTCCACGCCGATCTCCGAGCCCTTCTTCATCGAACCGACCCGCTGCTGGTAATCCTCGGCTTGCATCCAGAAGACCAGCGGCTTGCGGAGTTCGATCGTCGCTTCCTTAAGGGCTTTGCGGACCGCCTCGGTCGCCAGCCCCGGAAAAACCAACAAGAGGCGACGATGGCCAATGCCAATGACGAACTTGCCGTCGGTACGGTTGACCGCCACCGGTTCGCCGCGGACGTCGTAGGCGGCGGCCGCAGGCACGTCGAGAAAGAGCTTCCCCTCCTTGCCGGCGTAGTGCCACACGGTAGCCAGCGCGTCGCTGCCGTGCGAACCGACCCACGCCCGCACATCATGGCCGCCGGCGACCGCGGCCACCTCATCCACCGCGACAAACTCGGCCGGTTCGCGTTCGCCGCGTAACGTCGCGGGCAGCATCACGAAGTCTTTGCCCTTCTGTCCCAGCCGCTTCAACTCCGAATCGGACGCCCGCCGGGCCAAACGCACCTCTTCATATTGGCGAACGATTTCGAGAATGTCGGGGGTGAGTGGATGGGCCTCCATGCGGGAGAAACTGGTCTGTAAGGAGATGGGAGCGTCGAAGGCCAGGGATTTGCACATCAAGTACTCGATCTCGTCGAATTGCAGGCCGTCGTAATTGCCGCTCTTGGGGCCAATGCCGAACCAGCCGAGTTCGGCGGGCATCATGTTCTCTTCGGAAAGCGTCACGCGGCGGACCGTGGTATCGATGTGATCCTTGCACGTCGGCCACTTGGCAATCGCGCCGCCGGCCTGAATATAGGCCAGATATGTGCCGGGATACTGATCGATCGTCCCGGCGCGCGTGAACGAATGCCACAGTCCGTGCGTTCGTCCCCCGCCCATGTGGATCAGCGGCCGTTTCTTGAACTTCCGCATCGCCGTGGCGTGGGCGTTGGAGCTGTAATAGTCGTAGCGGCGACGGTCGACGTCTTCACTGCCGTCGAAATAGACCATGTCGAAGTCGCAGTCATTGAAAACCTCGGCCAGACGCGAGGTGGTTTTCTGGAACAGCGGCGACTCCTGGTCGAGAATGTAGCCGTTGATGCAGCCGTCCACCGCATAGTGGCGGCATTCAGCAGCGGCGGAGTGCGCCGCCGCTTGGGTTCCCCAACTTCCCCGCCGGCAACCGAGAAACGTATTCCACTCGCCATCCGGACCGATCGACTCGAAGCGGATGATCTCGTCGTCGATGATCACTTCCTGATGTTTGGAAACGTGGCCTTCCCAGACCTTCTGTTTGCACACCGGGCTGCCCGGCCACTGGCTCAGGTCGCTGGTAGTGCGGATCGACGTCTCCGACGGGCCGACGTCGCCGGCCAGGGTCGCGGTCAGGTCGACCCAGAATCCGCGGTCGGGGACCGGTGTCACATAGCCGTCGCTCTTGGAGACTTTCGAGGCGAAGGTATGCATGCCGACGAGGATTCCGTCTTGATGAAAACGGGCGACCGTGCGGCGCAGGCTGTCGATGCCGTCGGGAAACTGGCGGGTGTTGACGGTGAAATGCCCGACGCTCGCACACCATGAACCGGACCCGAGCATCACCTGCCGAAAGCCCGCCTTGCGGCAGTAATCGATGACGCAGTCCACGTCCTTCTCGCCGAAGTCGAGAAACCAATACGACTGCCGGGCCATCGGCAGGTCTCGGGAGGCCACCCCCTCACCCTCGTTCCGCGGAAGATCGAACGCCTCGGCGAAGCGAACGAGAATCGGTTTGAGTTGGTCGGGAGGGGCAACGACGATGGCCGCGCCGGCGCCTTCCAGCTTCGGGCCCGGCGCGTCCTGAGTCCTTGCGGTGAGCAGCGTGTGATCCGACCGCCGGCTCAGCTCGCCGCGGGTTTGGAGATTGATGGCGCGGAGACATACGGCATAGTCGTCGTTCCAGGCGGCATTCAGACGCGAGCCGCCTCGTTCGGTGATCGTCACTCCCAAGGCCAGCAGCGTCAGCTCGGCGGGCCGCGAGCCTCGTACCTCAACGATCCGGAAAGCGATCCAGTCGGCGGCGGTGGCGACCGCATAGACCAGTTGCGTGTCGCAGTCTTCGAAGGAAACGGTGAGTTGCCCGTCGCTGAAACCTGCGGCGATGGCGCGGTGCGTCTGGCCGTCCAGACGAACGTCGGCTATACGAATCGGCTTCGACGCGGCGCAGTAGTCGTTGCCGGTTGTTTTGTCGACCAGAGATTTCCAGACCGCGTCGTCGCCCAAGACCGCCCGCAAACGCGGATTCTCCAGAACGATTTCCGCCATCGCACCGCAAGGGCAGACAACCGCCCCCAGCAAACCGGCAACCCATAGCCATCGACCCATGGCAACCTCCCCTTCCCGTAGACGCGGCACAGACGTGCTTTCTTCATATCGGGATCGAACCTACCATAGCCGCCGGTCGCCGGCAAGCTTTCGCCCGACGTTCCGTCCGGCGACGCGCTGCTGCAAACGCGTCGACATCGCCGGCGAGTTGGAACGAGGCTTCAACGAGGCGATCGTCTTCGATCGCCAAGGTCGCGAGATGGGACGCTACACGAAGATCGCGCAGACGACGTCCCAAGACTCAAAGTACTACCGCGCCGGCGATCGGGTCGGCGTCTTCGACCTGGACTTTGGCCGAGTCGTTACGAAGATCTGCCTCGATGTGTCGCAGCACGAGATCGACCGCGTCGCCGCCCTGCACCAGGTCGACCTGATGCTCCTCTCCACGCAGGATGCCGGTCCCTACAGCGAGTCGATTCTCTTGCGCGACAACCATCGCGCGATGGACAACGGTTACTATCTGCTGCGGGCGGCCGGCGGCGGCGCCGAAAGCGACCACCGACCTATATCCTCGACCCTTGGGGCGTCGTGCTCGCCGCCTCGCAACGGGGCATCGACAACCCGCCCGTGATCGCCACCATCGACCTCGACAATCGTCCGCAGTACTACGAGTGGCCCGAGGAGGTCCGCCGAGGCGGAACCTACCCCGATCCCGTCAAACGCGGCATCGCCGCTGAAGATCGCGTGAAAATGTACGGACGATTCAACCGCCCCGTAACCCAGGGTGACCTGCGAGCGGTCGTGCTCAAGTGCCGGCGGCCTGAGCTGTACGGCGTTGCCCCGGAATAAGGCCGAAATCGACCACCATCGGCAAGTCCGACCGTTATTCATTCGCCGATTCTCAGCGGCCGGGACGCTGCCACCAGGCAACCGCCAGCCGGACCAGGCTGACGGAGATCATCAGCGCCAGCGGCGTGGCAATCGAAAGCACGACGAAGAAGGCGGTCGGCATCAGCGGCTTACCGGTGCTCTGGCCGAGCATACCGCCCAGCGCCGCAGCCAGCAGGCTCACGGGAATCGCAGCGATCAACATCGCGGCCACGCCGAACTGGAAACGCCGGCGCGTGGGCGAAGGGGATGGATTCGGATCGTTGTCCGGCATAGTCAAGGCAACCGCTCGATTCGCTCGACAACTTCTGCTTGGGTCCAGGTGCGGTCCGTCGTCAGGATCACAAAGCACGCCCGCTGCCCGCAGCAGTCCAGGATCACCTGCGTCGGATTCGGAGTGGAATAGCCGTCGGGGCATGGCTCGTGGCCGTTGATGAGGAGATTGGCTCCAACCAGCCGGGCAAAGGCATCGGCGTTCTCCGCGCGGTAATCGCGACCCCAGACGAGTTCGAAAACACCTGTCCGATCGAAATACTCCGATCGATCGATCTTTCGGCTGAAAATACTCGTATCGAACTGCTGCCTGTCGACGTTCTCCGGCACGCTGTGAGAAATGAACGCACCCCCGGGAAGTCGGACCGCCAGAGGGCTGGACTGAATGAACTCGCAATACGCCTGCCTCACCTTTTCCGTGGCCGGACCGTACATCTGCTGCAAGCCCAACCGAAACACCAAGTTGAGCAGTTGCTTGTATTTCCGGATCGGATAGTCGGTCATCTCCGCCAACTCGTGGTTGCCGAGGATGAAGTGAACCCGGTCGGGGAACTGCACCTTGAGCTTCGCCACCTCCTCCAGGATCAGATGCGACATGCATCCGCCGTTTGGGTATGAGCCCCCCCCGTGACACACCTCCTGGAGCACGAGGTGCCGCCGCGGGTTCTGGTCGAGTGCGGCGACCTTGCGAATGGCATGGAAATTCTGGCGGTGGCCGTGGAGATCGCCGGTTACCATCACTTCCGCAGCCAGGTTCGGCTCCAGAAGGATTGTATTGCCTTCCCTCCCCGGAGTGGCAATGTTTGCCTGGGCCGCCGCTTGGAACGTGGCGATGATCTGCTCGATGTACTCGATGGAAGCAACCATGATGCACTCGCGATGCGACCGATGAGCGCGACGGCCGTCAGCCGCATTGTTTTTCTATAATGCCTATTTTTCTGCCGGTGGTCTTTGGCGTATCCGCTTTATTGGCAAACTATGCGGCGATGGTTGGTGCCGGTCTTGCCGAACGGAGCAGTTCTGCCGATTTTCTGGACTCTGCCGAAAGCCGAACCGATGTGATTCTATGGTGGAGCAGACCCAGAACCACTATAAAAGGAAAATAGCGGATATGAAACACGTCATGTTGGTGCTTTTTGCGGTTGTCGCACTGGCTGGCTTGACCGGCTGCGCGAATCACGGAATGGTCAACGGTGCCTGTGCCGGTGGTCCGGGGGGATGCCCAAGCGGGTTTGGCGGTGCCTGCGGCCCCGGCGCCTGCGGTGCCTGTGCCGGCGGATTGGCCGCCAATTGCGGACAACACACTTGCGGAATCAATCTCGCCACACCGGTCGCTCCGCCGCCCTTCGGGGCCGTGAGCTATCCGTACTACACCGTGCGGGGACCGCGCGATTTCCTCAGTCCGGCGCCGCGTCCCATCGGCCCGTAGGCCCGCCATCGCTTGAGACAGCGCTGTACCGGCCGGATCCGTCAAGGAAGACGGGTTCGGCCGGCTTAGGTTTCTTGGCTCGCCCGGGGCACCGTGGTACCGCTCCTCGCCAGTCGTTCCGCGGTATCGCCGGACAACCAGCAGCCGGGCTGCTAGTCGTTCAACGGCGCCGTCGCCCGCGGAACGGTCGGCATGGGCGAGGTTTGCCGCTGGCGCCATTGGCGGTATCGCGCGGACCAGTTCGATGGTTTCAGACGCCGAGCGAGGTCGGAATGTCCGGTAAGCCAGAAAATCGCTTGCAGGTCGAGCACCTCGCGCCATGGGATCGCGCGGGGAGGATCGGCAAGGGCGAGTGTGTCGAGATACGTCCGGATCGAAGCGATCTCCCGGTCCGGATCGGGCTGGGCCTGCCAGGTCCAGTAGTGCGCCCAACCGTCAAGTAGCTCGTCGCGCCAACCGAACTCCAGCGAGAACCGCTCGCGGAGCGCTTCCGAACTATCGGTCTCGCCGACGTAGCGGGCCAAGAATAGATCGAACTGCTGATTGCCGGTTCCCCATTTCCGGACCAATTCGTCGATCCGCGCTTCGCGATCCGGACCCGTTTCAAACCAGCGGAAACCGGCTTTCGCTTCCTCATAGCTCGTGGCGGCGCCGACCTGGTAGCATATCCATTGTCGATAGAGCAGGTTCCAGTTGGCCGAGACCCACGCTCCCAAGCCGATGGCGGCGACGACGACAACCGTCAGGAGCAACCTTAGCCAGAGACGCATATGCTGATATGGCACGCGATATGGGAGAATGCCGGCAACGCCGCCCGCCGCAGGCAGGTCGCACTTCGATGTTTTCAGCATACCCGAAACTGCTGCCGTCAGCCAACCCGCGAAAGCGATGCTTAACGACAAGCTGACGCCTAGCGCTGCCGAAATTGTCCTGCTTCGAACCGCTACCGACTCGCAAGCCGCCGCGGCGGTCTCCTGCGCGGAGGGGCCCGCGAATCGCGCAAGCCCTTGTCGAGCTTTCACTTGGGATCGGAAACTCTCTTTTGGTGCGATCCCGCTGGCAGCATCGCCCAGCGTCCCGTTCATTCCGGTACGGGCTTTGCTTTCTGCCATCACTGAAGCTGCGGTGCGGCGCCGCGGCAACATCGGCAGACGAAGAGCATTGTGCGTACGGAGTTATTGCTCCAACGCACGCAAAGTAAAGGAGCATTTGCAATGCGACAGTCGTATCGATGGATGGCGGTGGCACTCCTCGCCGGTCTGACAACGGGGACGGCTTGGGGGCAGCAAGGAACCGCGGCGACCGACATGAATCCGGCCGAGACGCGGCAGGCCAAGTCTGCCAGCCTAAACGAAGCCGGGCTGTTCAAGGCCAGCGATTTGATCGGGCTGGATGTCCGCGGCAACGGCGGCGAGGATCTGGGCGAAATCGAGGACTTCACGATCGACGCCAAGACCGGCAAGGTCCAGTACGCCGCCGTTTCGATGGGCGGATTCCTCGGCATCGGCGACAAACTCGTGGCGGTGCCTTGGGATTCGTTCCAGATCCAAATGAACCGTGAAGGCGACGACGTAAAACTGGCCGCGTCGTTGAACATCGACAAGAACCGCATGAAGACGGCCCAGGGGTTCGATGAAGAACACTGGCCTGCCTCCGCCGATCGCACTTGGCAGACAGCGGACGAACGAAGGCTGGACGTCGATGTCGATGTCGATGTCGAACGACAGCCGGTGGAATGACATCGGCCTGAGCGAAAAAATTCGCCGGGCTTTTCAGCCGACATAGACTGACGGTCGGCCCAGAAGGGCTGATCCACAAAAGGCGAGTCATGCCGCGGAGAAGAAACTCCGCGGCATGTTTTTTTGGGGGCAGAGGTTAGGTCAGGAAAATGGCTGTCAGGAAACAGAAAGCGTAAAATGCGGGTACACTAGGCGGCGGGCGGGCTATGGGGTCTAATTGGGCCGGAGGTGGCGTCGATTCGTGGAAATGTCGCTTTCTTTCTTGGTGCTTCTCGGGATGAATTTGCAGCGAGACACGATCGAGCGGCGAGTTTTTACCATCGGCCACTCAAACCATGCCGAGCCGGCCTTCGTGGGGCTGTTGCGGCAGCATCAAATCGACGTGGTGGCCGATGTACGGTCGCAGCCTTATGCGAAATATGCCACCCATTTCAACGCCGACCAGATCAAACCGGCGCTGGCCGAGGCGGGCGTGCAATACGTGTTCCTGGGCAGGGAGTTGGGCGGAAGGCCGGCAGCGGCGGAGTTCTACGACGCCGAGGGACACGTTCGGTACGATTGCGTCGCGGAGTCGGCGGCGTTTCTCGAGGGGATCGAGCGGCTGGAAACGGGGATTGGCAAATTCCGCGTGGTTCTGATGTGCAGCGAAGAGAATCCGGCCGAATGTCACCGCAATCTGCTCGTCGGGCGCGTGCTGGGCGGGCGCGGCGTCGAAGTGTCGCACATTCGCGGCGACGGGCGACTGCAGTCGCAAGCGGACCTCGATCGCGAATCCGGCGCAGGCGACGACCGGCAGAAGCTGTTGTTTCAAGAGCTTGAGGAGCAGCCATGGAGATCTACACGATCGGTTTTACCCAAACCGGCGCCGCCGAGTTCTTTGGAAAGCTGAAGCGGGCGGGCGTCCGGCGGCTGGTCGACGTGCGGCTGAACAACCGCTCGCAGTTGGCGGGCTTCGCCAAGCGCGACGATCTGGAGTATTTCCTGGCTGAAATCTGCGGCGCCGATTATATCCACGAGCCGCGACTGGCCCCCTCGCAGGAGATTCTCGACGCCTACAAGAAAGGAAAAGGAAGCTGGCAGCAGTACGAGGTCCGCTTCCTGCAATTGTTGGCCGACCGCCGGATCGAAGCCGCCATCACCCGCAGCCTGTTTGAAGTGCCGGCCGTGCTGTTGTGCAGCGAGCGGACCGCAGAGCATTGCCACCGGCGACTTGTGTTGGAGTATCTGAACCGTCATTGGGGCGACGTGCGAGCCGTACATCTGTGAAAATCGTCATCAGTCACGTGACGCGAATGCAGAAGGGGTTTATTTGCGTGGCCGGCGTCGATCTGGCGACCCGGCAACACGTCAGACCGGTGCTGCGCTCGCAGATGCGGAAGGCATTGCTGGCCCGCTACGGCGGACCGTTCGACATCGGTCGGATCGTCGACCTTGGCTGGACCCGCTATGTGGGCAGCAGGCCGGAGACCGAAGATTACCTGTTTCATGCGGGCGACGCCCGCGTGTTGGGCGACATGCCGGCCCGCGAATTCTGGGCCCTGCTCCAGGGGTTTGCCAAGCGGAAGCTGGGGGAGATCTTCGGCAAAGATCTCTTGCCGTGCGGCCTGCACTGCTGCGCCGTCGACGAAGGGCGAGGAATCGCTTCGTTGGGTTGTTTCGTTCCCAGCGACCGGCCGCGTCTGTGTTTCCAACGCCACGATCCATCAAGCCGCGGACGCATTCGAATCGGATTCACGTCCGGCGCGTATGATTTCGAGTTGGCGGTGACCGATATCCGCTTGTACGGAGAGGACCATGTAACTCCCAATCCGGAAGCGATGCAACGCGCCGCGTATCGCCTGCAAACCGCCCCCGGAGTGATTCTCGGCGTCGGCCTGACGCGTCCGTTCAAAGGGGAAGCGGATGAGCCGGCTCGGCACTGGCTGCAAGTCAATAACCTTCATTTTGAAGACGATCCTTGCTGGCGGCTGGATTGAGGGACCGCGGCGCGATTCCGGTAAGGATCGGCGAAGAAATCAACGTCGCGTTCATCCGGGGTGTGGAGCGCAAGGGGGTCGGGAGTCTTTTTTCCATGTCGGCCGGAAAAAGTTCTATCGATATGGCAAAGCGTTGCGCGGCCGACATGGAAAAAAGACTCCCGACCCCTTCCACGCGGGAATATTCCGACAGTTATTGATTCGCCGATCCTAAGGCCGAACTTGCGGTGTGCCGCTGCTTGTGATTGAATGGATTCTCCACTTGTTCTCTCGTCGAATCGCGTGATATGAGGAGCAGTTATGTCCGCCATCAATAGCCCCGGGGGCTCCTCCGGCGACTCACTGCTTGAGACGCTGCAGCGATACTGGGGCTACGACAGTTTTCTGCCTTTGCAGCGGGAAGCGATGGACTGCGTGCTCGCGGGACACGATTCGGTCGTCGTCCTGCCCACCGGAGGCGGCAAATCGCTCTGCTTTCAAGCCCCGGCCATGTGCCTGCCGGGGCTGGCGGTGGTGGTCTCGCCGCTGATCGCGCTGATGAAGGACCAGGTGGATGGGCTGCGCAACTGCGGGGTGCCGGCGGCATTCGCCAATAGCACGTTGTCGAGGGCCGAGCGACGAAGCCTTGCCGGAGATGTCCGGGCGGGCCGCCTGCGGCTGTTGTACCTGGCGCCCGAACGGCTGCTTGCCGACGGGACGTTGGAGTTCTTGAAGACGGCGAACGTATCGCTGGTGGCGATCGACGAAGCGCACTGCATCAGTTCATGGGGCCACGACTTTCGCCCGGAATACCGGGGACTGCGGGCACTGAAGGAGGCTTTTCCCAAGGCCGGCGTCCACGCCTATACGGCCACGGCCTCGGAGCAGGTGCGTCGCGACATTGCCGAGCAGCTCCAATTGACTGAACCCGAGATTCTGGTCGGACGATTCGATCGGCCCAATCTGATCTACAAGGTGCAGCGACGGGCCAACCGCCTGAACCAGATTCAGGAGGTACTCGGGCGGCACGCCGGCGAATCGGGGATTATCTACTGCATTACGCGGAAAGACGTGGATCAGACCACCGCGGCGCTCCAGGAAGTCGGTCATCGCGCGCTGCCCTATCACGCCGGCCTGAGCGACGAGGAGCGTCGTCGCAACCAGGAAGCCTTTATCGAAGACCAGGCCGACACGATCGTCGCTACAGTCGCCTTCGGCATGGGCATCGACAAATCGAACGTCCGCTACGTAATCCACGCCGGCATGCCGAAGTCGCTGGAGCACTACCAGCAGGAGAGCGGCCGAGCGGGCCGCGACGGGATGGAGGCTGAATGTTGCCTCTTCTTTTCCGGCCAGGACTACGGTGTCTGGAAGCGGATGCTCGAGGATTCCGAGCCCGCGGCACGCGAGGGGGCTATGCGGTCGCTCTCGGCGATGATGGACTTCTGCAACGGCGTTCAGTGCCGGCACCGCACGATCGTCGAATACTTCGGCCAACAGTTCGACGACGCCTCCTGCGGCGCGTGCGACGTGTGTCTCGGGCAGCTCGACCTGGTCGACGATCCGTTGGTCACCGCTCAGAAGATCCTTTCGTGTGTGCTGCGTTTGCAGCAGCGGTTCGGCGCCGACTACACGGCCAAGGTGCTTCACGGCTCCGAAGAACAGCGGATCGTCGAGCAGCGGCACCATCAACTGAGCACTTGGGGACTGCTGTCCGGCGAAAACCTGCGCACCATTCGCGATTGGATCGAGCAACTTGTCAGCCAGGACTTTTTGGCGAAGGCCGGCGACTATCACGTGCTCGAAGTCACGGCCGCCGGGCGCCGGCTGCTCAGGGGCGAGGCAACGCCGCGGTTGCTGCGGCCGGCTCGAGCGGGGAAAGCCACCAAGGCGGTCGCGGCCGAGTCTTGGGAGGGCGTCGACCGCGGGCTGTTCGACGAGTTGCGGCGACTGCGGCACGAGACGGCGGCAGTCCAGAACGTGCCGGCTTACATCGTCTTCAGCGACGCCACCTTGCGCCACATCGCCCGCCGCCGACCCTCGACATTGGAGACATTCCGCCAGGTGAGCGGCGTGGGCGAGAAGAAGCTCGCCGATTATGGCCGAGCCTTTGTGGAACGGGTGGTCGCTTATTGCAGCGGCAATGGGCTGTCGATGGATATCGCGCCGCCGGACGTCGCCCCGGCAGCAAGCCTGGAAAGCGGTCCTCGCATGGCGGCGACGCGAGCCTTCGGGTACTTTCGCGAGGGTCGTAGTGTGTCGGAGGTCGCCGAGCAGATGGGGCGGGCGACGTCGACCGCGTACGGCTACCTGGCGGATTTCATTCGAAATGAACGAGTTACCGATCCATCGCCCTGGGTCGACGGGCCCGCCGCCGATCGGATCGCTCAAGCAGCGCGGCAGGTGGGCCTTGACCGGCTGAAGCCCATCTTCGAATGCCTCGGCGGCGAGATCGGCTACGAGCAGATCCGGATCGTGGTATTGTGCCTGCAGAATAAGAGTTAGGCCCGTCGAAAAGGGGACAGGCACCGAGCGGTAGGCGTTTCCTCGGCAATTCCGGGCCAAAACCACGCTCGGAGCCAGTCCCCTTTTCAACTCCGCTTACAGTTTGAGAATGTCAGCGGACTTCCCGAAAATCCCAACGCTCGATTGGCTCTTCCACACCGGTCCGGGACAGTTCTACCCAGTCGATCTGGATCGGATTTCCGGAAGCCGGCAGCCAAATCCGCAGATGGGCCAGTGGACCATTCTCAGCAACCGGGACACAGACCTCTTGCCAATTACCGCCCTGCAATGGAAACGGCGAGGTTTGCCCGGTCGCCGGAAATTCTTGTTGATTTTTCCCTCGCCATTGGACACGACCCTCGCCCGCGGAATCGCTCCGCAGCCGCAACCGCACTTCCAAAGGCCCGCTTGCGGAAAACCGCACGTTGGCGATAAACGGCATGCGGCCGTTGCCAATCACTTCGAGCGCGTCACCCCTGACTTCGGCCTGACAGAACTTCGGCACCCAGCCCAGCAGCATCGCCTGCCGGGGATCGTAAGCCGGGTTCGGCTTCGGCACCAGCGCGCCGGTGTCGGCCAGAAACTGGTCGATCAGCCGATCCAATTCCTTCACCAACTCCGACTGCTCGGCGGCGAGATTCTTCGTCTCTCCCAGGTCGTCTTGCAGATTGTAAAGCTCGTGGAGGGTACGGTTGTCCGGCCCCGTCTCATACCAGCGGATCAGTTTCCACGGGCCGCGACGGACCGTCACTCCCGCCGGCCTAGTGGGACCGCCGTGCGGAAAGAAGTTGAACATCGTCTGGCGATCCAAAGCCGTGGAAGGATTGCGGAGCAGGGAGGCAAAGCTGATCCCGTCGAACTGGACAGCGGCCGGCTTGGGCAATCCGAGAAGATCGAGAATGGTCGGATAGAAATCGATCGTGGCAACGATCTCCGACGACCGGGCTCCCGCCGGTATTTCTTTGGGCCAGGCGACGATCAACGGCACGCGAACGCCGCCTTCATAGAGCGTCCCCTTGCCCGCGCGGAGCGGCGAATTGTTGGTCGGCGGCAGGTAGCCCGCGTACTTGCGGTAGCTGGAGACCGACCGCCACTGCGGATGGCCGGGCTTGACGTTGTCCTTGCGGCGGTCGTCCCGCACGTTGCTGTGGACGTTGCCGCCGTTGTCCGATGTGAAGAGGATCAACGTCCGCTCGCTCAGATTCAGTTCTTCCAGCTTGGCGACAATTCGGCCCAGGCTCTCATCGACGCTCTTGAGCATCGAAGCCATCACCGGATTGCCCTGTTGCCCCCGCGGATCTTTCTTGCCGACGAACTGCCTGGTGTACTCTTCCTTGTGGTCCCAGGGGCCGTGAACACCGTACTGCCACACGCTCGTGAAGAAAGGCCGCCGGCGATTTGCCTCAATGAACCGAATGGCCTCATCGGTGAGCCTGTCGACGATGTACTCGCCCTCGGGCCCCGGTGTGATCGTGCCGGCCTTGAAACTGTAGGGGGAGAAGTAGCCGTTGGGGCCTGGCGGGCCGGGATCGGGCTTGCCGTGCCACGCCACGTCGTACCCCTGCTGCTCCGGCCAGTGCGGCTCGGTGAGGCCGAGGTGCCACTTGCCGAAATGCCCCGTGCGGTAGCCCGCGTCGCGAAGCGCCTCGGCGAGCGTATACTCCGAGGCAGGCAGATAGTGCAGGCTCTCGGGCATAAGGATCGGCCGTTCGGGCGGCGTTTTGTCGGCATAGCGGGGCGCGTCGTTCGGCTGCGGCGGCAGATGGCCCGCCGCCGTCGTCAGCCCCAGGCGCGCGGGGAATTTGCCCGTCAGGATGCTGGCGCGTGTCGGGGAGCAGAGAGGGTTGGCCGAGTAGGCGTCGGTGAAGAGCATGCCCCGCTTGGCGAGCCGGTCGATGTTCGGTGTTTGATAGTATTGGCTGCCATACGCGCCGCTGTCCATCCAGCCCATGTCGTCTACAAGGAATAGGACGACGTTGGGCGGTGCAGCGACAGCTCCCTGCATGGATGAGCAGGGAAAGACAATCGACGCGGTCACAAAAACCAGCCAAAGGGGCGTTCGGTTGCCACGCATGGTATCGTTCCTCCCATAGCATCTTTTGCGACGAAGGCGGCGGATGCGGCAAGTGATCGGTTCCCGATACATCCTAGTGTTGCCGGCGCCGCATCGGAAATCAACCGGTGTCCGGTGGTGCGGAACGATTTCTGCCTCTTCCGCAGCGTCTGTGGGTAAGCTTAACTTGGATAGTCTCACCTATGCGGTACGTGGTTTTCCTGTATCGCAAAGACCGCAACAGAGAAGAGGAACCCGTACTTGAACCGAGTACGGGTTTCTCTATGGCAGTCTTCTCGGTTCGGAGGAGCCTTCTTTCTCATCCGCGCTGGCTTACCTCAGCGGACCGTCGCAGTCCGCCTCGAACGGCGTGCGTATCGTTCGGCGCGATGCAGAGGAGATCCGTTTCCGAACCCGAGACGCCTACGAAACGGCCCTAGATCACAACCTCGGCGCCATCCCTGAGCCAATGTTCACCGACGAATTCCACCGAGGAGGCTCTTGTCATTGGTCAATTGCCATTGGCTGCTTGGCAATGGCGAAGAGGTGGCTTCGCGTGGCGATATAAAGGGTGTCGCCGACGGCAACGGCGGAGCCGTAGATGGCGTTGCCCATGTTGTTCTTCGCCAGTAGCTTGAGCTGGGATGATTGGGCCAAGACGACCATGTCGCCGTCTTCATTGCCGAGATAGATTTTGCCGTCGGCCAGCATGGGCGAGCCCCAGGAGGCAGCCAACATGTCGTAGGTCCAGTGCGGTCGGCCGGTTTTCAGGTCGAGGCAATGGACGAGGCCGGCAAAGTCGCCGATGACCAGAAGCCCGTCGCGAATCGCCGCCATGCTGAGAGTGCGGTGCATAGTCTCTTCGAAGGCGAGTTCTCCGTCGCCGTCGGCGTCGTGGCCGGTGTATTTCCAGACGGCGGCCGAGTTGGGATTGGGCCGCGTCGTTTCGCCCGCGTCGGGATCGACCGCCTGGATGCGGCGCGGCGCGACGACCTTTCCGTCGCGATCGAGAACCAGTTCCGGACTGACGTCGCCACGGCGGGTGGGGTCGATGCACCAGAGGATGCCGGGCCCTTCGCCCGCCTCGGGATCCTCGCCGGTGGCGATGTAGACGAGCCCGTCGTGAATCACCGGCGTGGCGATAATGGTGTTGCGCTCGCCCTCTCCGCCACTGCTCCACACCGACGCCTTCGGATTGCAGTCGAATTTCCACAACAGCGTGGGCTTGCCATCCGACGCGGGCTCGGCGAGGAAACTGTAGAGCCAGCCATCGCCGCCGGGGAAGATCGCCTGTGGCTTGCCGCCAAGCACCGCATAGGCCGGCGAGGCCCACTGGCCGTGGAGAATGTTCTCTCCCGGGGAGTTGTCGGCCCAGATCAGCCGCCCCTCGTGTTTGTCCAATGCGATGAAACTCGGCGCCCGCGGCGCCGGAATTTTCTCGTGCGAGCTGTCGACGCCGTTGGAGGTATTCACCAGCAGCAGGTCGCCGGCAGAAGTGACCGAACAACTGGCCATATTGTGCTGAAGGGTTCCGAGTTCGGCCATCATGTCGTAACGCCAGACCATGTCGGAGTCGTCCTCGGCCGACGACGTTTCCTTGACCATCGGGCCATCGTTCTCATGATCGCGGAAGCCTTCCGTGTCGAGACAGACCACTTCGCCGCGGTTGGTTACCAACCAAGCCCGGTTGTCTTCGATCAGAGGCGTGCAGCAGATGCCCTGTTTGGGCCAATCGATCTCGCTGTCCTCGAGCTTTTCGACGGAGTGCTGCCAAAGAAACTCGCCGTCCGACTGGCGAAAACTGAGCAGGCAGCCCAGGTCGACCGTA
>JAAYEH010000331.1 GCA_012728855.1 Rhodopirellula sp.
CATCCTTGGGATAGAACGCGGTGGCCTCCTTCACCTTTTGTGGCTTTCCATTGACGGTTAGATTTCCGAACGTCACCTTCACCTTCGGACTCTCCTCCACGGGGATGCGGTAACCATAGACTTCCAAAGGGCAAAGGGCAAAGGGCTAATCGGGCAAGATCTGGAATGGTGATGTCTCGCTCACCTCGGTTCCGTCCGGCCACCGCACACGGACCGTGATTTGGTGAGCGCCGGCGGAAAGACTGGCGGCGTCGAGCGGCAGGCGGAAATGATGGGGCATTTTTAGCCCAATCGATTCGTTCATCGCTGCATAGGAGGGCATCGCCAGCCAGGGCCCGTCGTCGATACGGGCCTCCGCGGTTGAGCCGTTGGGGGCGTCGTATCCGTTGAACACGATGGCCGCGGTGGGGCTCGATGGAAGTGGTTTATCGAGCCCGCGGAATTCTCCTTGGCGGTCGACTCGCGATTCGCAGCTCGATTGGTATCGGTGCGAGATCTTGGCTCCATCGACGGAGACAATCCGGTATCCTCGTGGAGACCCGTCCACGCCGCGCTCGACGCTCCCGCCGCTTCGCCACCAGCTTCCCGAGATCGAGATCGATTCCACATACTCGACCCCTTTGACGGTTGCCCGTTCGTTCTCGTGCATGTGGCCTTGAAGCACGAGTCGCACGCCGTGTTGGGCAAAAAGATCGGTGAGCACATCCCGATTGGCGACCTCCCAATAGGGAGCATTGGGAGGGCTTTCCTTGCGCCGTTTGGGATACGTGGTCACAATCGGGATGTGGATGCCGACGATGATCGGCTTGTTCTTGGGTTGCGCCGACAGATCGGCTCGCAGCCAGGCCAGTTCGCTCGCTTCGACCGCCCCATGCACCGCTTTGTAGTCGGTTCCCTCGGGGATCGGCTTGTTGCCGTCGAGCACGATCACATGCACTCCCGCCCAATCGAAGGAATAGTACGTGGGGCCGAAGAGCCGCTGATAAGCGGCGCGAGGATTCGGATCGGAGAGGATCATCTCGTGGTTGCCGGGACCGTTACGGATCGGGATCGTCAACTCCTCGAGGCATTTTACGTAGGCGTCGCCGACGCCGCCTTGAAGACAAATATCCCCCTGGCACAAAACGAAGGCGGGCCGCGGGGCAAGTCCGCCGATCTCCCGCAGACTTGCGCGGAACTTCTCGACGCTGTCGCCGCGATTCTCCAGGTGGATATCGGTGACGAAAGCGAAATCGAAGCGGTCGGGCTGCTCGACGCGTTTCAATGTGAAGTCGGCGCGACCGGAGGCGGCGACTTCTTCCAGCGGGAGATAAAACGGTTCCGTCCAGAAGCCCGCAGGAATGGTGATGAAGACAAACGGACCGCTGTCGGGGCCCGTCTGGAGGCGGTACTCGCCGGCGGAGTCGGTCCGGGCCACGCGGCATCCGTCGGAGACGAGGACTCCGGGCAGCGGCTTGCCTTCTCCTCGAACGCTTCCCTGGATGTGGCGAATGTCAATGTTGGCTTCGACGACGTTGTCCGCCTCGACGACCTTGAGGATCGGAGCTTCATCGTTTCCCGAAAAATCGCCCGGGCCGGATTGCGCGACTCGCAGCAATGTCTCGGCGGCACATGCCTCCCGACCACTGCCGGGCAAGATCAAGAACAGGCCAATCGCAATGCAAACAAACGTGCAATTCCTAAGGTTTTCTTTCATCAATCTCTCCGCCCTATCTATGGCCCTTGGCCAAGAAGATGCTCCACTTGGGCACGACCTCTTCCCGTCAATTGTGACGTCGGTTCGCCGCTCTCGTCAACCACCTGAGAGCCTTGGCTTTTCTTCGTGCCTTGGGGTTGCTATCCTGACGGGAAGATGTGGCGGACGAAGTCATGTGAGCGATGAGCGATGCGTGGAGGGTAGAAGGCCGTGAAACGACACCAGGCGGTTCTGATTCCCGGCGACGGTATTGGCCCCGAAGTGACCGTCGCCGTGAAGCGGTTGCTCGGCGCCGCCGATGCGCCGATCGAGTGGATCCAGCGGCAGGCCGGCATCGCCGCGCTGGAGGCCGGGGGCGACCTGATGCCGGCTGAGACCATCGAGGCGATCGAGCGCTGCGGCGTGGCTCTGAAGGGCCCCTGCACCACGCCGGTGGGCGGCGGCTTCACCTCGGTGAACGTGCAGTTGCGAAAAAAGCTGAACCTTTACGCGGCGGTGCGGCCGGTGCGAAATCTCGACGGAGTACCGACGCGGTTCGACGGCGTTGATCTGGTGATTATCCGAGAAAATACGGAAGGGCTGTACAGCGGAGTGGAGAACCAGGTCACCGACGGCGTCGTGATGAGTATGAAAGTGGCCACGGAGTTGGCCTGCACGCGCATCGCCCGCTGGGCCTTTCGCTACGCGAACCGTCGCGGCCGGCGCAAAGTCACCGTCTTTCACAAAGCCAACATCATGAAGGTGACCGACGGGCTGTTCTTGCGGTGTTCGCGAAAAGTCCACGAAGAGGAGTATCCGAACATCGAGTATCAAGAGATGATCATCGACGCCGGCTGCATGAAGCTGGTCCAGGATCCGAGTCAGTTCGACGTTCTGCTTCTGGAAAATCTCTACGGCGATGTCGTGAGCGACCTCTGCGCCGGCCTGGTGGGCGGGCTGGGAGTCGTACCCGGGGCGAACATCGGCGATGAACTGGCCGTGTTTGAGGCGGTGCATGGCTCCGCGCCGGACATCGCGGGACAAGGGATAGCCAATCCGTTGGCCTTGCTCATGTCGGCCGTGATGATGCTAAACCACCTCGGCGATACCCGCAAAGACGAGAGTTGCCGTGCCGCGGCCGAGCGGATCAAGACGGCCTACGATCGCACCTTGGCCGACGGGCGAAAGACCCGCGATCTTGGCGGCGAGTTGGGGACGGAGGCGTTTGCCGACGCATTGATCGAGCGACTGTGAAAAAAGTCGAGAGTCGAGAGCCGGAAGAGTGGCAGGCCGGGCAGGATGAACGAGAGGGTCGAGGGTTGGGGTTGATACGCATTGCCACGCTTTGCCGCCGGTTGCGGAAGACGCATGGGGCCGTCCAGTGGCCCGAGCAGTTGCCGGTGCTCGACGAACTCGTGGCGACGGTCCTTTCCCAAAACACGTCCGACGCTAACAGCAGCGCGGCCTTCAAGGAATTGCGCCGTCGATTTCCCGACTGGGACGCGGTCCGGCAGGCGACAGTGGCGAGAATCGCCCGGGCGATCCGCCGCGGCGGTTTGTCGCAGCAAAAGGCCCCGCGGATCAAAACGATTCTTCAGCAAATCCACGAAGAGCGAGGCGAATCATCGCTCGAGTTCCTTCGCGATAGGCCGCCGTCCGAAGCGATGGCCTACCTTTCCGCCTTCCCGGGCGTGGGGCCCAAAACGGCGGCCTGCGTGCTGTTGTTCGCCTGCCGGCAACCGATCCTGCCGGTCGACACGCACGTGCATCGCGTCAGCCGGCGGATAGGATTGATCGGGCCGAAGACCGACGCGGTTCGGGCGCACGAGCAACTCGCCGCGATGGTGCCGCCACGACTCGTGCTGGATTTCCATATCCTTCTCATCCGCCATGGCCGAACCGTTTGCAGGGCAGGACGACCCGCGTGCGAGGAGTGCGTGCTGCTGGATGCGTGTCCGGAAGGACACCGGCGGATGCAGGATGTCTTTTAAAGCATTGGTTCTTCCGGGTTTCTTTTGGGCAATAACAGTGCATAACGGGCCCGCCGGGATGTCGGCAGCCAGTGCATCCCTGCGCCTGCCGATGGTCCGGCGACCTCACATGGCTCGGGAAACCCGTGAACAGAGAAGAGGCACCGGTACTTCTGTCCGGAGTACCGGTGCCTCTTCTCTGGTCCGCGTCTTGCATCGCAGAGCCAGGAGCCTGCGATTTTCCGTGCAGGCCTACGCGTGTTGTCGATGGATTCTATGGAAGTGCCTGGTTTTCAGACGAATTTGCGGCAGTCCATCTATACATGTAGACTATTGTTCATTACTTGTTACCCACAGCAAACCCAGATGAGCCAAAGCATTGATAGTGGGGATAATCTGTAGAAACAGGCGCTAAGAGCCTATCCCAAAACCTTGGCGGAGAGGGGGACAGGCACATTTTGCTCCGAAGACTCCGCAAAATGAGCCAGTCCCCGGCGGTTTTGGGATAGGCTCTAAGTGTGAAAGGAGCATTCGATGTCGTCGTTCAGTCCTCTTCGGATCCGGCTGCCGTTGTTCGCCGGTCTTTTGGCCCTTGCGGCACTTGATGGGGCGCCGCCGGTGACGGCCCAAACAGAAAACCCTCTTCCCGCGCCACAGGCATGGCCCGCGCCGGAACCATCTCCTCAAACGCCTGGACCGGACTACGCGCCGCCGGTCGACACGGAGGCTGCGGTACACGCGGAAGCGCCCCGCGTCCATGAACATTCGTCCGATGCCGGCCCGGACCAGACGGTCTTCGTTGCCGGTGCCGGGCTGACGGAGAGAGTCTACGCCTGGGGCCGGTCTTCCGACGATGCCGGCGGAGGGCCTTGGGACGTCAAGGTCTCGTTGATCGATCCGGTTTATCTCACCGCGACCCTGCCCGAACGGGCCTACGATTCCGTGTTTCTCGTCTGGTTTGCCAACGAGGCCGGGTGGTCGCGGCCGATCCGGCTCAACGCACCTCAACCGTGGTGGTGCTGGCCGCGAGAACCCGTGCCCGGCACACCATTGCGGATTTTCGGCCGCGACCTTGCCCGTCGGCCCGACCGGACCACATCCTGCGTCTATCTGGCCCAACCAGGCACAGAGGGCCGATGGCTGCCGATCCAGCGGGCGGGCAAGTACGATGTCGTCGCGAAGCTTCCCGCGGACGTGCCGCCGGATGAATACCAGCTTTGAATCTCGGTCCCGGCGGCATCCATACCATCGGCGACACCATCGAGTACCGCATCGCGGCGCCAACCGCCGGATCGTGGACGGTCTGGCTCCGCTATGCCACCGATATGAGCAAGTGGAACCAGCCCGGCGTGAGCGGCCACATGACGCTGCAGGTCGACGATGATGCGGCGGCTCCCTTGGAGAATCTCCCCAACACCGGCGGATTTGGGACATTTCGCTGGTCGCGCAGCACATCGCTGGAAATCCCGGCCGGGGAACACACCCTGCGGTGGAAAAACGTCAAGGGGGGCGGGTTGAGTCTCGACGCCATGGTGCTGGCGCTGGATTCGGACTATGTACCGGCAGAAAAGCTTTGGCCGGAGGCAGGTAGTCGCGTGTTGGTCGTTCAAGGCGAGGACGTCACCCGTTTTGCCGCCAAGGACGGCTCGCTGCCGGGCCGCATCCGCGCCGCGATCTGGCTGTCGGGCGACGGGGCGGGCATCGAGAACCTGACCGTCAGCGGTACGCCTCAAGTTGGCTACGGAGTGGTGATTGCCGCTGCCGATCCACTCGGCTGGATCCGCGGCTGCCGCGTCGAAGGGTGCCGGATCGCCGATCTCGAGAGCAAGGATGTGGACATCAGCGCAATCCGACTGATGCGGGCGGAAGATGCCACGGTTCGAGGCAACGAGCTTTGGGGCCGCACACCACTCTATCTCAGCGGTGTGCGGCACTCGAACCTCAGCAACAATCGCCTCGTGCCGGTCACACGGTTTGGCGGCACAACTCGTTTCACCGAAGCAGGCAAGACGGCGTGGCCATCGTCAGCCGCAAGGGAGAAGCAGCGAGCGGGGATCGCTCGCCTTCCATCCTGGGCACGATCGTGGAATTCAACGTCGTTCGCGACGCGGTGACCGGCTACCGTAGCAGTTACGGCAGCGACGGCGCCGTCTTCCGCAGAAACCACGCGTATTTCTGGTATCCGGTGAATCCAGCGGATGAATTGCCCGTCGCATTTCGCGTCGACGCGCGGGGCGCGCGGGTGTCGATCGAAGAGAACAGCGTCGAAGGCAAGACAGGCGTCCTCTCGCCCGGCGAGGTAGTGCCGGTCGAGAAAGCGGACTGAGTCGAGAGTCGATCACATGAAACCGCCGTCCATGCCCAGCCGGGTCTTGAGTTCTTCGAATTGGCTGGCGTAGTGATCGCTGGAGGAATGGACGTGCTCGGCCTCGGTGATGAACTTCAGCGTATCGTCACAACGGACGCGGCGGCCCTGCAGGATCTCTTCGTAGCCCTCCAGGTCGTTGCCGTAGACGATCAGGAGCTTATGCTCGTCGAACTGGATTTCCTGCGGGATGCCGGGGTTGAGCACCGCTATCCCTGTGCAACCGTCGTTCAGCAGCAGGTCTTCGTAGTCCCAAAGGATGCTTTTCAGCACGGGCACGTCGATGTGTTCGCGGTAGAGGTCGGTATGGCCCTGGTTACCGCGATCGTGGCTGGTCTCCAGCACCACGTCGACGACGTTGCCCAACGGATCGATGAGATCCATGAACATGTCGAACAGTCGATCGCGCGAAACGGCCGCCATCAGCACCGGCACGGTGGTGCGGTTCTCCTCATCGCGGTACGAATCGTGGCGGTAACCCTGCGTGGGGACCACCTGCAGGTCGTACGACGGCCGTACTGCTTCGGTCAGCAGAAAATCGCCGTAACGGGAAACCCCGAGGTGGGCCTCCAATTCCTCTTCATTCAAACGTTCAAAGCTGCTGGTCCCAACCGGGATCGAGCCGTCGCGAAAGACATTACGAAAAAATTTCTTCAGGAAGCCCATAAATGCTCTCGAGTGGTACGTAACAGGCCGGTCTTTGGGGAATGGGGTGGCTGAGCCGAAGCTGGGAATCCTCTAACCAACCGTAGGTTACGCTTAACAGTTTTCAGGGGCGTTTTCTGCCGGTTCACCGTCCTTCGTCTTTTCCCAAGTGGCACAGCCGGAACAGTCGGCGCCTTCGCTAAACCTCTTCCGGCGAGCCAGCCCACAAGGGAGCCTCCGAGACGACTCCGAGGCAAGGGAGCGAACCTGTGGCACGGCAGCCCTACGCTAGTCTAGCACCCAAAAACGGCTCGGAGCCGCAGGACTGGTCCGTTGCCCCGGAAACCGGTCGCCGGACGTAAGCTTCTCCAGGTCGCGGGAACTTTGCCACCGCGCCGGCCGTACCACTTCTACGCGGCCGACGCCGCCTTGGTGCGCCGCGCAAGCCGCCAGCCGCGGGAAAGCGTACAATGAAAAGTGTGGCAGGTTTGCCGACTGCCCGTCTTTCGCGCCGATACGAGGCATGCCGCAAATGTGCTCGACGACGCATGCGTGAGAATCCGATCCGATTGCCTGCCTTCCCCATTCGTGCCAGGCCATGCTATGAGATACTTCGCGACGCTTCACGAAATCGCCCTGCATTGCTTGGGCTGTGCCACCTTACTGACCTTGTCGGCGATACTTGCCTCGGCAGGATGCGGCAACGGCGCGAATGAGAGCGGCGTTGCGGGGGAGGATGCCTCGAGCAACGACAACATCCCGATCGCTGAGCGAGAAATGTGGAACGTCTGTTACATGGGCCGGTCGAAGGTCGGCTACGAGCGGACCACCGTTCGGCCCGTCGTCCGCGAGGGTCGCAGGGTCGTCGAAATCGAGGGGCTCGTCCACTTGGCCGTCAAGCGGTTCAACGATGCGACGGAGATGGAGATCCGCTTCACCAGCAGGGAAACTCCCGAGGGCAGTCTGCTCGATTTCGAAAGCAGTGTGTCGGCGGGCGTCGCCCCTCTGGTCACCCACGGCAAGGTCGAGGGGGGCCAACTTCGCATCCGAACGACGACGCAAGGCAAAACGACAGCCACGGCGATTCCCTGGTCCGACCAGTATGGCGGGTTTCTTGCCGTCGAGCAGTCGCTTGGGCGCGGGCCGATGGAACCGGGCGAGCGCCGGACCATGCGGGCGTTGGTTCCGGGATCGAATCAGGTCGCGGACGTCGAACTTCTGGCTGGCGACCACGAGTCGGTCAAGTTGCTCAGCGGCACGTACGACCTGCTGCGGATCGACAGCATCGTCACCCTCCCGGGCGGACAGTCGATGCGCGAGACCCTTTGGGCCGATCGCACCGGCGAGATCCTTCGCCGCAAGGCCGACACGATGAGCCTCGAGTCGTATCGCGTCACGAAGGCCGTTGCCCTGGAAAGCGGAGACGCGGGCGCCTATGACCTTGGCGAGGGTTTGTCGGTCAGGGTCGATCGTCCCTTGGACCAACCCCACGACACGACGCGCATCCGCTACCGGGTCACGCTCGACGGCGGCGATCCCGCCGCCGTGTTCACCGCCGGAGAGTCGCAGCGGGTCGAAGCGATCGACGCCAACAGGGCCGAAGTCACCGTCTTCGCCTTGCGGCCCGATTCCGGCGACTCAAACCCGCAGGCGCCCGACGATCCCGGCGGCGACGAATATCTGCGGTCCAATCATTTCGTCCAGAGCGACAATCCCACCATCGCGGCGATGGCCGAGGAAGTGGCCGGCCGCATCGAGGATCCCTGGCAGGCTGCGTTGGCGCTGGAGCAACACGTCCATCGCGTGATCACCAATCGCGACTATACCCAGGCATTCGCCACTGCCGCCGAAGTCGTCGAGACCGCCGCGGGCGACTGTACGGAACATGCCGTGCTGCTGGCCGCTCTGACCCGTGCCAGGGGAATCCCGTCGCGCGTGGCCATCGGTCTGGTCTACATGCCGAGCCACCAGGCGTTTGGATACCACATGTGGAACGAGGTTCGCATCAAGGAACGCTGGATCCCGATCGACGCCACGTTGGCTCGCGGCGGAATCGGCGCCGCGCACTTGAAGCTTGCTCACCACAGCCTGGACGGCGCGGCGGCCTATGTCAGCTTCCTGCCCATAGCGCAAGTCGCCGGACGATTGAAGATCGAAGTGCTCGACGTCCAATAAGAGTCGAGAGTCCAGTGTTAAGAGTCCGGAGCCAAGCCATCCGATTGCCGCTCGACTCACTTCTCTCCGACCACTTCAGCCACCACCGGTTCAATCGCCTCGGCCCAGATTTTGTAGCCCTGCGGACTGAGGTGGAGCAGGTCGGGCATGATCTCGCGCGTCAAGTCGCCGTTGGGCGAAAGAAAGCTCTTTCCGATATCCAGGTATCGGACCATCTTCCCGTCGGCCAGTTTCGCAACGATCTCGTTCGATTTCTCGTTCACCTGTCGGCGCGCGTCCTGCGGATTCGGACCGCGAGGGAACGTGGCCAAGAGCAGGATTTTCGTCTCCGGCGATTTCGACCGCAGCGCTTCCACGATCGCTTTGGTCCCCTCGGCGATCTCCTCCGCGGTGTTGTCCCCGGAATTGTTGGTGCCGATCATGATCACGGCCAATTTGGGGGCAATCCCCTCGAGATTGCCGTTCTGCAATCGCCACAAGACATGCTGTGTGCGGTCGCCCCCGATGCCCAGGTTTACCGCATTGCGGCTGCCGTAATACTCCTTCCAGATCTCCTTGCCGTTGCCTTCCCAGCCCTGGGTGATCGAGTCGCCGACAAAGATCAAATCGACGTTCCCCTGCTTCACTCGCTCGTTCATCGCGTTGTGCCGGCCCGTCCACCACTCGCCGTCACGCGGGGCAGGCGCGGTTGCCGTGTTCGCTACGAGTGGACCGCCGGATGCGCAAAGGCACGCCAACACTGCAGCCGCCAGACAAGAACTCCAGACACTACGATTCATGGACGGTCCTCCAGCACTCCCAGGGCTACCAGGAGAAAAAACTCGCCAACGCAAGCCCAACATGCGGGTGGCTAATACCGCTAGAATACTCGGCGTATCCGCACAACGCAAATAGCCGCGAAAGAATGGCTCTGCCAGCCAGTCTGCGGAGGGGTGCGCGAGGTGGAGTCTCGTTGCCGAGCGGAACCTTGGCGCACCGGTTCTGCTCGGCAGGCCGGGCCTACCGGGCGCGGCACGTATTCCTCGCCGGCGACTAGAGCGTTTTCCGCACAAACTTCACCGTCGGCTTGCCTCCGGTGCCGGTGAGGTGTTCCGCCAAATACCGTTGCCGCTCACTGCGATCGTACGGTGGCCGAAAATTGTCGCCCTTCTGCAAGACCGGGCGATACTCGAGGATGCCGCCGAAATCGCGGCTGCCGGCGGCCTGGCACGGAAACCAATGGCCCTTGCCTTCCTCGTCTTCCAGATAGAACTCGGGATAGCAGTGGCCGGGAACCCAGACGGTTCGGGCCGGAATGTCCGAAGCCCGGCAAACGGCAATGAACAGCGATGTCATTTCCTCGCAGTCGCCGGTGCCGTCGTTCAATGCCGCCAGCGCTCCCTTGAGCAGTCCGTTCTTGTATTCGACCTTCTCCCGCACTCGATCGTAAATCGCCTCGACCCTCTCCCATGCCTTTTCCGCCTCCGTGTCCTTCTCCTGTTCCAGTTCCTTGGCCAAGGAGCGGATCTTCGGGCTGCGGCTCTCGATGTAGGGACTCGGCCCCAGGTAGTTGCGAACTCGGCGGTCCATTTTTCGCGGATTGGGAAGCACGTAGATGCCGGTGTCTTCGGGAGGCAACAGCGCGGAGCGTTTCACTTCGAACGTAACCAGCGCATGCGACTCGTAGCCCGCCGGCAGCATCGGCATCCGCACGATCATCAACTTCACGCTTTCGTCGATCGTTTCGTAGCTGACCTTTGCCGTAGGCGAAAAGTCCTCTTCAATGATCGTGATCTGCTGCTCCGGCCAATCGATGGGCATCGGCACGTAGGCGACGATGCCGGTGCATGGCCCGCTGTCGGCCGTAACCACCACGCCCGCCTGCCATTTCTGCGTTTGGGCTTCGCCGAGCCGCGCGCCTTTGGAATCTCCCTGCTGGAATTGCCCCACGGCAACCAGAGGCAAACCGATCCACCAGGTCCAAGCAGCTACTAGGAGTCGATATCGCACGGAGATTACCTCGTTGCCGGACCGGCCGGTTGGCGAAAAAACGGGAAGACGGACAACGCTCTTTTCTCTATTCTAGCCCAGCCAATCGCCGAAGTCCGTCAGGTTTTCCAGCCTGACGCGGATTTAGCCTCAGACGATCCAGCGTACGCCGGGTTTTTCAGCCTGACAGCCGCGCCAGCGTCAGGCGGGAAAGCCTTGAAGTACTTTACCCGTCGGATTATTCCGCATATCCTGACTGTACGGATCGCGAACCAAAACTCGCCTGCCCGATGAGGTATTCTATGGCGGCAAAGCAGTGGCCCACCCGTGCGGAAGTGCTCGAGATGGGAGCATCGTTCATGCCCTCCTGCGTATTGGGGGCGGCAGCCGAACTGGATCTGTTCACACTGCTGAGCGAAGCGTCGCTCACGGCTGACGAGATCGCCCAGCGGCTGAAATCCGACCTTCGCGCGACCCGGATGCTCTTGGATGCCGTGACCGCGTTGAATCTGCTCGACAAACAGGGCGATTGCTACCACGTCCCGTCCGAGTTGCGGCCGCTGCTCATTGCGCGCGGTCCTGAAACGGTCCTGCCGATGCTGTTGCATCGCATGAACATCCTCCGCGGATGGTCGCAACTGGCTTGGGTCGTCAAAGCCGGAATTCCCGGCCCACGACAGGCGAGCATCCGCGGGCCGGCAGCCGACCGCGAGGCCTTCGTGGCGGCGATGCATACGGTCTCCGGCCCCAATGCCGATCCTCTGATCGCAAAACTCCAGCCACTGCGATTCGAGCGACTGCTCGACGTGGGCGGGGCTTCCGGCACCTGGACCATCGCGCTGCTGAAAGCCGTGCCCGAATCCAGGGCGACCATCTTCGACCTGTCCGACGCGATCAAACAGGCCCGCCTCCGTTTTGCCCACAGCGAGTTCGCCGAGCGTGTTGCATTCGTCCCCGGCGACTTTTACGTCGACCAGTTGCCCGGCGGATGCGACTTCGCCTGGGTTAGCGCCATCATTCACCAGCACTCGCGCCGTCACAACCGCGAGTTGTTCACCAAGGTGTTCGAAGCCCTCCAGCCCGGCGGCTGGATCGCCATTCGCGACCTGGTCATGGAGCCAGACCGCGTCCAGCCGGTCGAAGGCGCTCTGTTTGCCATCAACATGCTCGTCAACACCGATGAGGGGGGGACGTTCACGCTGGATGAAATCGCCGAGGATCTGCAGTCGGCCGGCTTTGTCGATCCCGAACTGAAAGTGAAGTCCGCGGACATGAACTCGGTGGTGATGGCGAGCAAACCTACTTGAGAACCCGTATCCGCAGATCCTTGAACTCCGCCTTCAATTGTTCTCCGGGAATGATAAAACCTCTAAAATGACAGCAAGACCTGCCAGATAAACATGTTGGCCATGCCGTCAATCCCTTCCCACACCCGCCGGCATAGCGTTTCGTCCCCCTGGATCGCAGGCATCGACTTCTTCTGTTCGTCCCAAGGCAGACAGACGCCCGGCAGGCGGACCGCCTGGTGCGCCGAGGGGTGCAACCGCTTTTCGCCTGCCGACGGACTCTGCGCAGCCGAACGAGGTGGAATCTCCGCGGAAACTCCTTGCGAATAAACCCCGTACTCGCGAACGGCCTCCGTCATCGCCCGCATGTTTTCCACACTGGTGTCGTTCTGCATGATCGCCCCGGCGTCGGCGACATACCCACCGTTTCCGGCCACCCCTTCGATCACCTTCTTGCAGTGGCTGCGGACCTCGTCGGGTGAACCGAAGGCGAGCATCACGTTGGGAATGCCGCCGCTGAGGCAGAACTTATCTCCCAAAACGCGATGCGCCTTGAATATGTCCCCCTGGTCGACGTGATAGACGATGCTCTGATCCGGCAGCTCGGCAAATGACTCGAGATGGTAATCCCAATTGCCTTCGGCGTAGAAGAGCGTCTGCAAACCGTCGGACCACAATTCCTCCACGATCGGCTTGACCGTCGCCCAATAGATATTGCGAAAGATCTCCGGCGAAACAAATGGCACGCCGCCGCGATGCATCCAGTAGCCGATCGGCACGAGTTTCTCGGGGTCGGAAGTGGCCTTGGCCACGTGATAGAGGTGCGGCATCAGCGCCTCGCAGGCGGCCACCACCTTATCGCGGCGTTCGAACAGATCGTCGACCAACCCCAGGTAACCGCGGAGTTTGTCGGCCAAGATGTCCATCGGCGCTTTGAAGATCCCCGCGATGGCCGAGACCGTTCCCGACTCGCTCCGCAACTGGCCGATCTGCGGGCCGAACGCACCGAAATACTGCATCATCGCCATGGCGCCCTTGATCAGGGCCACGTTACCTTCCATCGTCGCCGGGCTGCCGGGCCCCTGAACGGGCGCGGCCACCCGCGGCAACCACACATTGAGCAAGAACCCCGTCGGATCCTCAATCAGCGCGTCGTACTCCTCCGGCTGCATAAAGGCGTTGTCCTTAGGCGGCTCACGGTATTGGAAGCCGGTCTCGGCCGGGATGTCGATCCCCGGAATGCCATAGTACCGCAGGCCGAGGGCCTGGGTCAGGCCCGTCCATACGTAGACCATGTTGGCCACGACGGCGTCCCAGTCAAACTCGGCGGCGCACTTCTTGGCGGCCGCAAACGCCAGTGGGTAGTCGTGCGCCACCTCCTGGCAGGTGTAGCCGGCGTACTTTGCCGTGAATTCCGCCACAAAAGGCCGGATCGGCACCATGTCCGGCTTGCCGTTGCGCATCGCGGTCACGTAACGGCGGAGCCGTGTCTGGTAGAGCGATTCCATATCGCCGCCTTGCTGACCGCGGAATTCTGCTGTCGCCATGGACATCTCCACTTCAGGTCCGTGAGAATCGAAAGAGCTGCCGCGCGAAGGCGGCCGGCCACCGGGGCACTGTCAGGCACAGTTTGGGCAACGTAACACGGATTGGCCAACACTTCAAGCACCGCACCTGCTGACGGCGCAACCACAATCGCCAACCGGGGATTGACCGGCGACCTGCGCCGAGTCAGAATCGGCAACAGGTCTTCCCATATTCACCCCACAACTGGCAGAGCCCAAAAGGCAGAACATGCGCAATGTGGACCGAATAGCCGGGTCTGGAATAATGGCTTGTGGGATATTTGCCGCCTGTGCCGCGGTCGCGGTTGGCGGTGAGTTTTCGGCACCCAAGGGAGAGTCGTGCCAGTGGTCTCCCCCGTTCTATGCATTCTGCGTCGAAGTCGGTGTGCCGGGCATCAAGCCCCGGTCGCTTGCCGAGCAGGCGAGCCTGCTCAGAGAACTGGGCTTCGATGGCGGCGGATACAGTCTCTGGTTCGGCGACGAGGCTGCAAGGAACTTAAAGATCCTTGACGAGGCCGGGCTGGAGGTCTACCTGCTCCACACGGTCATCAATCTCAAAGATGCCGATCATCCTTACGATCCGCGACTCCCCACTGCAATCGAGAAGCTCAAAGGCCGGCCGGCAACGGTCAGTGTGCTTTTCACCGGCCTCCCTGCCGGAGATCCGCAAGGGATGGAACCTGCGGTGAAGATCCTCAGGGAACTGGGTGACCTGGCAGCCGCAGTCGGTCTGCGGATCTCGATCTACAACCACGTGAACAACTGGGCCGAGAGCCTGCCGTTTGTCTTGAAGGTCGTCGAGAAGGCCGATCATCCTCGGGTGGGGGCAAACTTCAACCTCTGCCACTGCCTCAAGGTCGACGGCGAGAAAGACTACCGCCCTCTGCTGCGAGAGAATTGTTCGAAGATCTTTGCCGTTACGCTCTGCGGCGCCCAGGTCGGCTCGAAGACGTGGACCAATGGCTTGATCCAACCGCTCGACAAGGGAGACTTCGATAACCGCGAGCTGCTGACGGTGCTCCGCGAAGCGGGCTACCAAGGCCCGATCGGACTGATGTGTTACGGCGTTCCGGACGATACCCGCGAGCACTTGACGCGGTCGATACAGATCTGGAGATCTTGGCAACCGAAGTAGATGCGCCCGCATAACGTCTTTTTGAAAACCACCTGTCGATTCCATCCTTCCTTCCAGGAGCCCAACAATGACGAACAGCCCTTTCCGCACTGTTTGTGCCGCTTTTCTCACCTTGGCCGTTTTGACCAGTTTTGCGCCGGCGATCCGGGCGGCTGAGAAGAAGAGTGAGCCTGGTCGGCTTCCCAATCCGTTTTTCGCCTACTGCATCGGATATGGCGTGGGAAAGGAAGCGGCATCGCTGCCGTCCCAGTTGCAGCTCCCCGAGATGCTCGCCGACCTCGGATATGCGGGCATGGCTTACGTCGGAGTCGAAGGTGCGGCCGAGATGCTCGAAGCGTTGGAGAGCCGTCAGCAAAAGCTGTTCGCCGTCTATACGCCGGTCAACGTCGAGCCGGACGGTCCGGCCTACGATCCGCGGCTTGACGAACTGATCCCCAAGCTTCAAGGCCACGGAACCATCGTATGGCTGGTGGTCAACAGCAAAACGTACAAGCCTTCGTCGACCGACGGCGACGCCCGTGCCGTTGAAATCCTCCGCCGCATCGCCGATCTGGCCCAGCGGTATGGCGTGAACGTTTCGCTCTACCCGCACAAGGGCGCGTATGCCGAGAGGATCGACGACGTGGTCCGGCTGGCCAAAAAGACCGAGCGGAAGAACATCGGTGTGACCTTCACGCTTTGCCACTTCATGGCCGTCGAGGGTATGGGAAACCTCGAACGTGCCTTGAAGATCGCGAAGCCCTATCTGACGATGGCCACCGTCAACGGCACCAACGGCTACGATCCCAAGAACCGCGAGGGCTGGATCCTTACGCTCGATCAGGGAACCTTCGACGTCAGCCGCGTCCTAATGAGTCTGCGAGACATCGGCTACCAAGGCCCCATCGGCATGATCGTCTACGGCATCCAGGGCGACCGCCGTGATATCTTAGCCCGTTCGATTCAAGGATGGAATGAACTCTCGGCGAAAGCGGCTGCGGCCGAGAACAAGTAGACTTCCCCCTCTCTCAGCCCCGTACGGGGCGAGAGAGGGACGACTTTATTCGTGTTTGCGTGATCGATAAGACGCTCTTGAAAACCTCAGTCGCGGCATTCTACACTGAAGGGCTGTGAGAACCGGGTCTCCGCAAGGCTCAGCTCGATCAGGCGTCCCGAGGGTGACTCACCTCGTAGTCGACAAAACCAAGGAGCCCCTCATGCGACAAAACGCATTGGCTGTGTTCGTACCGATTGCCATCGGAATCCTTCTGGGATGCCGCCCCGAAAGCGCCGGCGCCGCCGGTCCCTCGCCGGCCTCCGGGCCGCCGGCCGCGGACGAGCCGATGCTGGCGCTCCTCGACGCGCCGCTGTTGTTCACCAAACGCCACTCGTACACGGGCATCCACATTTACGACACGTATTACAAGTGGCCGCCGGGCGGCGGCGGCATCTACGTGCTGGAAAACCCCTCGGCCCCGAGAGCGGACTGGAAAATCCGCCCGGTAATCGATCCCACCACACCGGATACTCTCGGAATCGGCGTCTATACCGACCCGGAGCTTTCCTGGGATGCCACGAAGCTTCTCTTTTGCTTCAAAGGGGAGCCGGAAGGCAGCACGAGCGTCTACGAGATCGGCGTCGATGGCCGCGGGCTCCGCCGCGTGACCGATCCCGCGTCCGATTGCGGCCGCTACCAGGGTTCTCGCAGCGGGCAGCACGACGTTTGCCCGGCCTATCTGCCCGACGGCCGCATCGTCTTGCTCTCCACCAGGCCCAGTGGCCTCGTCCCCTGTAATAACACCGGAGTCGCGATCCTGCACGTCATGAACGCCGACGGTTCGGATCTCCATCCGATCTCCGTCAACAACGTCAACGAGTTCGACCCGACCGTCCTTCCCGACGGCCGCCTCCTCTTCGGCCGCTGGGAATACATCGATAAAAATGCGCTGACGATCCAGTCGCTCTGGACCGCCAATCCCGACGGCACGCAAGAGACCGCCTTCTACGCCAACAACATGGTCTTCCCGGAGGCGTTGCTCGACGCGCGGCCCGTGCCCGGAACCCATCTCGTCGTGGCCACCCTGGCCAAACACAATTCCACCCCCCGCGGCTCGATCGGCTTGATCGACCCCCGCCTCGGCAAGAACCACCCCGGCGCGATCGCCAACCTCGAGCACCCCGACGATCCCACCTTCGATCGCGGCGACTCCTGCGAACCGTGGCCGTTGAGCGACGACGTCTTCCTCTTCAGCGGACGCCCCCAAGGACAAGAGCGGAACGTGCTCGAGATGATCGACCGCGCCGGCCGGCGCATCACCCTCCTCTCCGACCCGGAAATCTGCCTGCATGCCCCGATGCTGATCAAACCGCGGCCCGTTCCGCCGGTGATCGCCGACACCACCGACCGCCGAGCGACCACGGGCCGGTTCTTCGTCCAGGATATCTACCAGGGGCTTTCCGGCGTGAAGCGAGGGGAAGTCAAATCGCTCCGCGTGATCGAAGAGACCTCGCGGGTGAGTTCTACCCTGATGGGCGGCAGCCCCTACAACCAGACCTTTCTGGTCAGCGCCGCGTTGGCCTTCAGCGCCAAGAATTTTCTCGGCGCCGTTCCGGTCGATGAAAACGGCTCGGCCTATTTCGAGGTTCCCTCGGGACGGGCGATTTATCTGCAAGCGCTCGACGCAGAGGGCCGACTGATCCAGAGCATGCGATCCTTCGTGCAGGCCGCGCCGGGCACGACGCGCTCCTGCATCGGTTGCCACGAGCACAAGTACACGGCGGCCGCCAACGACGGACTCCGCCCCATCCTCAACCGCGCGCCCGAGCGGCTACGTCCCGAATCGTGGGGCAGCGGCCACCTCGACTATCCCAGCATGGTGCAGCCGATCCTCGATAAGCACTGCGTGCGTTGCCACGGAGGCGAACAGGACATCGCCGCCGGCATGGATCTCTCCGGCGGCTGGACCGAACACTTCAACATCAGCTATGAGAACCTGGCCAATCGCCGCGAGACCCAGCTTACCGCCTACTGGATCGCGGGCATCGACTGCATGAACGGCACGGCTCTCTGGTCGTCGCAGATCTTTCCTCCACGGAGCATCGGGTCCGGCGCCGCTCCGCTGGCGGAGATCCTGGTCAACGGACACGACGGCAATCTGCCCGATCTCAGCCGCCGCGAGCGCGATCTGCTCATGGCCTGGATCGACACCAACGGTCTCTATCACGGCACCTGGGACGCCACCGAGGCCGGCTGCGCCATTCGCGACTGGAAAAGCGTCACCGCCGCGCTGGTCGCCGAGATGGAAGTCGCCGGGTGCATGCGGTGCCACGGCGACGGAGGCCGCGTCACTTATTTCGAAAACGATTGGATCAATCTCAAAGATCCCGCCGAGAGCCGCATCCTGCGAGCGCCCCTCGCCAAAGGCGCGCCGGGGTTGGGCCTTGGGTTTTGCCGCGATCGGAAAGTGGATCCGCAGCGACAGCGGATTCACCTTCTCTGGAAAGGCTACGCCCATGCCGTCCAGCCGCCTGAGGCGTTCCCCAAGCAACCGCCGCTTCCGCCGGACCGCAGTGGCGAGCCGGTGGTGAGCTTTACCTCACCCGCCGATGCCCACTACCGGGCAATGCTCGGAATCATCTCCGACGCGAGGGAAAAGACGCTGGCCAATCCCCGCATCGACATGCCCGGGGCTAAGGTTGCGCCGGGCGCGTGCCGCATGTTCTCGCCCCCGCCGCTGCTCAAGGCCGCTCCCGACCCGGTCGCGGCTGCCGACCGCGACGCGGTCGTTCATGTCTCTTGGGAACGATCCGCCCGCACGATCGGTTTGGAAACGGAAGTCCACCGCGGTGCCGAGGAACACTTTATACCGAACCAGAGCACGCTCCTGGTCCGCACGCCTCTGGGCCGCTACCTCGATTCCGAGGCGCCGTCTGGTACTCAGCACTACGCCCTGGTGCTTGTCTCCGGCGACCAACGAAGCAAGCCCTCGTATACGACCGTCTCCGTGCCCCAGCCGGAACCGCCCCCCGCTCCGACCGATCTCGCCGTCGTGCCCGGATCGGGGGCGATCCGCCTCGAGTGGCGATCTCCGCTGAACCCTGTGCCCGGTTACCACATTTATCGCGGCAAGGCCGGGGCCGACCCTCTGGAAAAGGTCACCGCGGCGCCGGTGCCCGTCTCCGCCTGGTCCGACATGGCCGTGGAACTTCAAGTCCCGTACACTTACGTGGTTCGTTCCGTAAGCCGAAAGGGGATCGAAAGCGAGCCGAGTGCGCCGATCGAGGCAAGCGTCTGCCTGATCCACGAACCGATGTTCGAAGTGAAGTTCGACCAAGGGGCCCAAGCCTCTCTCTACGGAGGCCAATCGCTGGCGGGTAAGCTCCACAAGCCTGCCAAGGCTGCGGACGGGGTGCTCCAACTGCCGGGCGGAGGCCATACCACCTTTTCGCACCACGGCCATTTCGACCTCGGCCAATCGCTTTCGATCGAGTGTCGGGTTCGCTTCGACGCGCCGGGCACGATGCCGGTTGTCTTGAGTTGCGGCGCGTGGCGGCAGGCGGGATGGTTTCTCCAGAGGATCGGCGGCGGCTGGCGTTGGCACGTCGGCGGAGTGGATTGCGACGGAGGCCGCCCGGAGATCGGCCGCTGGCTCCACGTTGTTGCCACATTCGACGGCCGTACTGCGCGGTTGTACCAGGACGGCGTCGAGGTGGCGGCCAAAAACGGCGCCTTTGTCACAACACCCTGGCCGGGCGATTTGTGCGTCGGGCAGTACGGCGCACAGCCCGGCCCCGAGTATCAAGTCGCCGGTGGTATCCGCGACGTGAAGCTCTATCATCGCGTGCTCGACCTCGATGAGATCGAGGCTGCCGCGCGCGAAAAGCCGGAGTAGGTATGATGAGTGGGCAACAGGGACGGGCATTGACCCGAAGAGCGAAGTCAGGTTTTACTTTGTCGGTTTCATCCACACAGGAGATGAGAGCATGTATCCAGTCACGCGACGCACGTTCCTTGCCGGCAGCGCGGCCGCCGGGGCCGCAACCGCTCTGATCGGCTTCGGAGGTGTACCTCTCCATGCCGCCGAACCGCTCGTCAAATCGATGCCCGGCGCCGATCAGCTCGGCTGGCGGGTCGGGTTCTCCGCCTACACGTTTCGCGGCCTGACCTTGTTTGAGACGCTCGACAAGATCGCCGACGTGGGTCTGCATTTCGTGGAACTGTTTGCCTGGCAGAAGCTCAGCCCGACGCATCCCGACGCGAAGCCCGACCCGGAATTGTCGAAAACCTTGCGAAGCGATCTCAAGAAGAAGGCG
>JAAYEH010000332.1 GCA_012728855.1 Rhodopirellula sp.
GGCCATCGAGTTGGTCCGCCCGGGAAAGGGGACAGGCACCGTCGCGGCAACCTCCAACCTCGCGGAAAACCTCCATTTGCGACGGAGCCAGTCCCCTTTCCCGGGCTGCCGCACTTACAGTTTGAGTAAATGAGCTTGCACGATTCCGGGAGGAAAGTAAACGCCGTGTGCCACTGCTTGGAGTTGAAAGGGCTCTCACTGTGAGGACTTTCCACAACTCCAAGCAGTGCGACGCTCGACGCAAGGTGGCGTTTCTCACTGCTTGTGATTGTGGCAAGTCCTGCGCTGATGGAAGATCCATTCAATCACAAGCAGTGCCACACCGCAACCCGATCTCCAACAATCGTGCAAGGTCATTTAGCTTACGTCGTCGTCTATCGCCGGAAAGCACTTCGTCGTACAGCAGCCGGGCTGCTGACGGTTGTTCTAAGGCGGCTCGCCGCAAGCCGATTCGAGCGTGGGAAGCGGCCGGAAATCGGAATGTCCTCGGTAGATCAAGTTGCGGCGTCCGAAGTATGAGCCGTAGTAGGGGGCGTTGGCGTCGGCCCACGTCACCAGCCGGGCCATCTCTTCCGCCGAAAGACTTGTATCGTAGTGCCCCTGCCGAATGATTTCAACCAGTCGGCTGGCGTGAGAGCCCAGCGCCTTCGGCGGCAGCGGAACGACGTTGGTCTTCTGCGCTCGCTCCAGTGGACCGTGAAACTCCTGGATGTACGCGACCAGCTTCTTCGACATGATCTCTTCGTACGAACGGTTGAACCAGGTTGTCAGCGCGCCGGAGAGATCGAGCCCCCCCTCCTGCTTTTCCGGCCGGTGGCAGCTCACGCAGTGCTTGTCCAGAATCGGCTGCACGTCGGTCACGTAGTGAATCGGCCGCGGAATGATCTCGCCGGGTTGCGAGGCCGGGCGTGCCGCCGCTTCTCGCATCGCTTGCGGGAATCGTGGGGGAGGCGCCAGTCGCCGCGGCTCGTGGCAACCGATGCAGGATCTCGATTCGCCCGGCTCGAGGTTCACGAAGCTCCGCATCCGCTGCAGCTCCATGAAGTTCGCGTCCAACGCCTGGAAAAAGAGGTTCCTGCGGGCCGGGACGATGAAGCACGCGGAACCGTCGCCGTGGACCGGAACGACGCCGTGGTGGACCTTGACGAAGATGTGAGCATTCATGCTGATGACGGCATGTTGCCCCAGCCCTTCGTCGTCCGGCCAGAACCGCCGCGCCGACCAGGGCCGCGGAACCTGCTCGAGAACTCGCAGGTATTTCACTTCCCCGCGTTTGACCCCCTCCAACCCCCGGTAGACATCGCTCATCACCAGCACTGCCTCGCCGGGCGCCGCGCCGTCAGGCTCGCTGGAGTGAATCGGCGCCACCAGCGGCGGCTTCGGCCGCGCCGCAACCGGCATCGGCTGCCAGCAGGAGATGGCCGGATCGGAATGCAGTTTCACGCGGTTTCCGAAACGGTCGATCAGGTAGAGGCCGTAGGCGGCCGGATCGTTCCAGGGCCGGTCCGGGTTGCAGGTGACGAGGAAGTACTTGCCCGCGCCGGCGCCGCCCGCCGGATCCGCCAGAGGATACGGCTCGGCAAATAAGGGCCCCCGGTTGTCCGGCATCCAGCGGCCGTTTCGCAGGTGCGTGTAGTTCTCGCCGTGAGGGAAACCGCCGATGCCTTCAATGCTGAGGCTGGTGTCGGGCGTCAGTGAGTCGATCGGCGCGTGCGTGCGGATGTCGCGGCGCGCGTCGACGCGGAGGATCGGACCGACGGCGAAGGGATGGTGCATCGTCGCCGTGCAGACGAACTGGTCGTTCGTTCCCGGAATCGCCCGGGCATGAATGAAAACCGGGGGGAACTCGATCTCATTGCCGTAGATCTCCATCGAACCGCTGCCGTCGGGCCGCATCGCCCAGAGGGATTGCACGGCGATGACTCCCTTGTCGACGTATTCCCAGCGCGTGTACAGGATCCGGCCGTCGTTCATCACGCTGGGGGTCGATTCGCTCAGCGCGCCCTGCGACAGTCGTCGCATATGGCTGCCGTCGCCGTCGATGCGGTAGAGGACGTTGACGCTGAGGGTGTCGCCCTGATCGCACAACACCCCCTGCTCGCAACGCGTCGATGCGAAGCAGATGCCACCGTCGGGCAGGTAGCAGGGATGGAAATCGTCGGTGTGGTGCCGGTAGATCCCCGCCGGCTTGTAGCGAGGATGCCAGTAACGGGCGATTCTCGCCTCTTCGTCGGGCGGATCGAAGGTCAACTGCCGGAGCCCCTCTCCGTCGATTCCGACCTCAAACAGCCGAAACCCCCGGCCGGCGGCCGCCTTATAGCCGAAGACCACCCGGCGGCCTTCGAAAGAGAGATCGCAGCGGTCGAAGATCCCACCGGAGAGCGAAGGAACCAGCTCCGTCACCTCGCCGCTATCCAGCGACAAAACGCACAGGTTGCCTCCGAAGCGTGTGGCTCGCATAAACTCGGCGTAGTACCAACCGGGCGCGTACGTATGCCGCTTGACGAAGAGGATCTTCTTGGGCGCCAGCGGATTCGAGGCAACCAGTGCCTCATACTTCAGATCCGCCAACGCCGTGCCGACGCCATCCCCGTCATCGCCCACCGCAGCAATCCGTTTGCCCAGCGCGTCGAGACGTTGTCGCAGCGCAGTGCCCGGATAGCAGTCGGGAAACGAGAGTGTCAGATCCTCCACCGCCAACCGCAGGCTCGTCCATTCTTTTGCCGCCGACGCCACCTCCGCGGCCCGCCCACACAGTTCCAGCCAACGAACATCGGCAGCCGGGACGGCGGACGATCGCAGTTTCTCCAGCCCGGCGATCAGCCCCGCTGCGAATGCCCCCGATTCTTCAATCGCGCGGCGGACTAAAGCCTCCTCCAGTTTCGTATCGAACCCGTGGGCGAGCCAGCCGCCCGGTTCGAACCACTCGTAGGCGACGTACTCGAGCAAGGGACTCTCGGCGGCGGGAAAATCGCGGCGGACTTGATCCCAGACCTTGGTCATTTGCGCGGCGGGAGCGCCGTCTCCATACCAGGCGGCCATCTGCGCGCGGGTGGCGATGAGGGTCTCGGCGAGTGTTGCCCGCCGGGTGTAAAGAGGCGGCAATCGCTGCCCGGTCGCCATCGCTTCAGGCCGAGGCAAGACGCAGAACTGAATCTCGCCGATCTGGAAGTTGTAGTGCATCCCGCCCGACTCGTAGCTGGATGACACTCGCAGTGCCACGTATCTCGCCACGACACCGTCCCAGGCCACGTCTTCGTGGGCACCGTTCTGAAGCGGCGGCAGCGTGTGGCCGGGAAGCATCGCCTCGATTCCGTCGTCGCCTTCCAGGTCATCCTTGAGCGGATGGTTTTCCGGATGATCGTCGGTGAAATAGAGAAAGTCGACTTGGCGCGGAACGTAGCTCCCGCCGCCGTCGCGGGCGGTCACCCGCGCGCCGGTGACCAGCAGCGGACGCCCCAGGTCGAAAACCACATGCCCGGAGACCGGCTCGGCGCCTCCGGCGGGAATGGTCGCCTTATTGCCCGCCGGGTCGTCGACCGTATCGTCGAGCAGGCAGCAGAAGGTCTTCGGATCGCCGTCGATTACCTTCTCGGCCGCATACTCCGGATCCGGCGCATTGCCGGCCACGCGTCCCTGGGGAAACGCCGGCCCGGAAGCTTCAACGACTGCCACCGGCGAGAGCCACTGGGCGGCAATCGCGTAAACCGGCGTCACCGCGAGCAGAAGCCCGGAACAAACACCGACCACGTGTGAATCAATCCGCCGTGGTTTCATGGAATTGCCTTCTGCCATCGACGCGAGCGAAGCCAGTCTCCTTTCCCGGGCGGACCAACTCGATGGCCCGTTGAAAAGGGGACAGGCACCGAGCGGCAGGCATTTCCTCGGCAATTCCAGGCCAAAACCACGCTCGGAGCCAGTCCCCTTTTCAACTCCGTCTAAAGTGTGAGAAATAACTGTCGCGACGTCGCCGTGGGAAGGGGTCGGGCTTTACCATCTTAGCCCCCGCGATCTGAGGCAACAAGATTTGTCATTGGTCCTTCGTCATTGGCGGAGGGCGGGGTGTTCGATGGGGCAGGCGAAGGAACGCCGTATCACGAGTTTGTCCCGAGGTGCGACACTGTGTCGTCAACCTGATCGGATTGGCGCGGCGCGGCACAGCTCCGGCCACCGATCGCTTTCCGCAAGTCATTGCCTGGAAAACACTTGCGATTTAGAGGCCGAAAGTTGGCACGCATCCTGCACATCAGAACCATCACCCGGCCAGCAGCGATGAATCGATCGTTGCGGATCGAAGTTGAGTGAAGCGTGTTTTTCGACGAACGCAAAGGAGCATACCATGAGAAACTTCGCATTGGCACTAACCGCGGTGGCGGCATTCGGCATCAGTAGCGGTATGGCGCTCGCGGATTCCCCGCGGAGCCACAGCAAGGACCGGCCGGACGTGCAGTTGGTCCGCGATGGCCATCACGGCCACCATGATCGTGATCGCCACAGCTACCGTGGCCATTACGATCGGGACCGTCACGGGTATCGCGACTGGGATCGCGGCCATCGCCACCATGACTGGCGGTCGCCCTATGGGCATCGATCCTACCGGTACAATTACGGCTACCCGAGCTATCGCTATCGCTACGATTACGGCCGACCCTACCACTACCGTTACTACGGCCGGCCCGGGGTTTATCTGTACGGGCCGAGGTATGGATTCTCGTTCGGATTCTAGTTGGAACTTTCAGCGGCGGCTCGAACGGCCTTGGAATCGATCTCCGCCGGACCGCCGAGAGAATTGTCGCCGATGGCGTTGCCGTGGCCGCCGGTGAGTTGGATCGCTCGCCAGGGGGCCGCGGTGACGTCGTTGCGTATCAGGCAGTCGGCGACACGGCTGTCGCTGACATTCTTGAGCACCAGCCCGGCATGGTCGCAATCGAGGATGGTGCAGCCGGTAAGATTCACGCGGCGGCAGTCTTCCAACACCAGCCCGCCTTCCGCTCGTCGCACTCCGTTGATGTGCAAGCCGCTGATCGTGACGTCGTCGCAACCGGCCAAGAGCAGGGCATTGTCCGCCGTTTGCTCATCGCGGTAGCGGGGGTGCCGATCGAAGGTGTTGGGGCCGATGGTAAGGTTGGAACTGTCGACGATCCGCAAGCTGTAGCGATAGCCGGTGCCGACGGTGTTGCCGGTGATCGACACGGTGCGAGCTTTGCAGATATCGATGTTCGTCTCCGTGTCGGTGAAAACGTTGCCGGTGATCGTCAGAAAGCCCCAGTTCCGACCGCCTTCGGGGTCGGCGCCGATGAAACGGATGTTGGCTGAGTCTTCGCCGTCACCGGGATGCTGGAGCGTGCAACCGGTGATGGCCACTTCCGCTACGCCCGCGGCGGCGCCGGCGCTATCCAGCAGGATATTCTGCCGATTCCCCTCGATATCGCAGCCGCTGACGTGCAAGTTGCGGACATTGCCGCCGCGGACCACAATGCCCCCGCCTGCGTTATAGCTGACGTGGCTGCCGGCGACGTTGATCTGGTGAAGATCGACACCGTCAAGATAGAGACCGACTCCGCGATTTTCATAAAGATGGCAGTCGGAGACGATGACGTTGCGATTCCGCACGGTGAGGTGGATCGCGTGGAGAACTCCCCGCACCGTCGTGCGCGTGATGGTAAGTTTTATCGTGCCGGTTACCTCGATGCCGCAGGCCGCTTCGTGCTCGCCGACGATCACCAATCCCTCGACCATCGGCATCCGCTGGCGCTGCCAGACCTCGGGCTTGACGGAGGCCGGGGAGGCGGTTCCCTCATGGGTGCCGACGAACTTCAACGCCGGACCGGGACCGGCCATGACGATCTTCCCCGTGCCGGTACCGATGACCGACACCGGGCCGGCCTTGTCCAGATCGATAATGATGGGTTTCGTGATTCGATACACTCCTCGGGAAAAAACCACGTCGCCCGCATTCGACTCCACGGCCGACTGAATCGCCGCGGTGTCATCGGCGACGCCGTCGCCGATCGCGCCGAAGTCGCCGACCGTCTTCAGCGTGTTCCAGTCCGCGCCGGAAGCCGACAGGGTGAGAGCAAGGAAAGCCGAAAAGAATTCTACGCGGGGTGCAATGGCGGTCATCGGTGGCCTCCGAAACTGGAAGGAAACTTGGGAAATGCGTGCCGTCACCATCGTTTTCGGCTCCAGGATAACCTGGGGCGCCCCCATGTGCCAATCCACGCTCCAAACTGCCCGGGCCGGCCTCGCCGCGGGAACCGGTGGACTGCAAAGCGGTTGGCCGATAGACTGAGTTTTTGCGGAGCAAGAACTATCGGGCATGTCCCAGAGATGATATTCCATGGCACGAGAGAACCGGACGGCTCGCGAGAAGGTCGTTCGAATCGCCGTTCAGAAGCTTCAGGGGCTCCAGCAGGCGGGTCTTACCCACATCGGCAAGCCGGCCGCGGTGGCGTCAACGTCGAGCGTTGCGCCGCCGGCCGCACCGCGGCGCGACGTGCCGGGCTCGCTAGCCGCGGGTAAAGTCGTTGCCGAGCCACGCGAGGCGGTCGAGTCCGGCGACCGCGCGGCGTCGTTGGCGGAAGTCCAGCGCGAAGTGGCTGCTTGCGTCCGTTGCGCGGAGTTGGCGAAGACGCGGACGCAAACCGTCTTTGGCGTCGGCAACCCGCGGGCGAGGCTCGCCTTCTTGGGCGAGGCGCCGGGGGTGGACGAAGACCGGCAAGGTGTCCCCTTCGTCGGGCGGGCCGGCCAATTGCTCACCGACATCATCGAGAAGGGGATGCGGATCAAGCGGTCCGACGTCTACATTCTCAACATTCTTCGCTGCCGGCCGCCGGGCAACCGCAATCCATTGCCCCAAGAGGCAGCCAATTGCCGAGAGTATCTCGACAGGCAGTTGGCCATCATTCGGCCGGAGTTTATCTGCTGCCTGGGGGCCGTTGCCGCTCAGAACCTGCTGGGCACCAGCGAGACGATCGGCAGGCTCCGCGGAAGTTTCCGCGATTACCAGGGCATTCGCGTCCTCTGCACGTACCATCCCGCGTATGTCCTCCGCAATCCGCCGGCCAAACGACAGGTCTGGGAAGACATCCAAATGCTCATGGGCGCGATGGGAATGGACGTGTCGAAGCAATGACACAGTGAGGCGAATCCGATGCTCCCTGAGACGTTCGCTTGCTATCTCGTCAGCAAAGACGATCGAGGCGCCGTCGCCGGGCGAATCGACAGGCGCGGCATCGATGAGTTGCCCGACGGGGATACGCTCATCCGTGTGGTGTGGTCGTCGCTGAACTACAAAGATGCGCTGGCCGTTAAGGGCCATCCCGGCGTCAATAAGGTGTTTCCGCATATCCCGGGCGTCGACGCCGCCGGAACGGTCGTCCAGAGCGACAGCGGAGAACTGGTTGCCGGCGACCCGGTGATTGTCACCGGATTCGACATGGGATCGAATCGCTGGGGCGGCTATGCCGAGTATGTCCGTGTGCCGCGAGCCTGGGTTGTTCCGCTGCCGGCGGGTCTCTCGCTCCGCGAATCGATGATGCTCGGCACGGCCGGCTTCACGGCCGGACTGTGCGTTGATGCTTTGATAAAATACGATGTCGCGCCCGGACGAGGCAACGTCGTGGTCACCGGGGCCAGCGGCGGCGTGGGGAGCATGGCGGTGGCCATTTTGTCGAAACTGGGCTACCGGGTGGTTGCCGTCACCGGCAAGGACGCGGCCCATCCATACCTCCGCTCACTCGGCGCCGCGGAAATCATCGGCCGCAAAGCGCTCGACGACGGCAGCGGCCGACCGCTCTTGTCGAGCCGATGGGCCGGCGGTGTCGACACCGTCGGCGGCAGTATGCTCGCCTCCCTGCTCCGCGCGACCGGCCGCGGCGGTTGCGTTGCCGCCTGCGGAATGGCCGGCGGGGTCGAACTACCGGTCACCGTTTACCCGTTCATTCTCCGCGGGGTCGTTCTGGCGGGAATCGACGCCGCCTGGGGTCCGCTGCCACTGCGGCACGAAACCTGGTCGCGGCTGGCGGGGCCCTGGAAGCCCGACCGTCTCGAGGAAATGAGCGACTTCATCGATTTGGGGGATCTGCCGGCAAAGGTCGACGAAATCCTGGCGGGCCGAATCACCGGGCGGGTGGTGGTTAGGATTCAGGGAGAGTCATAGCGCAGGACAACGGCATCTGCGAATACTGGACCTTCGGATGTACGAGGTTTTTGAACACACCGCCGACGTTGGGCTCCGCGCTCGGGCGACGGATCTGAACGAATTGTTCGCCGAGGCGGCACGCGCGTTGTTTTCTCTTATTCTGGCGAACCCCGATTCGGTCCGGCCTGTCCAGGAAGCGTCCATTCGGATCGAGGGCGATCAGGTGGAGGATCTGCTCTTCGATTGGCTCGCCGAACTGCTTTACCGATTCGACACAAACCACCTCCTCTTTCGCGATTTTCACGTCGCCGTCGATGCGGCGGGATTAGAGGCCACGGCACGCGGCGAGCCGGTCGACCTCGGTCGGCACGAATTGGAAATGGAATTGAAGGCGATCACCTATCATGGGCTCACCGTCCGGCGCGAGGGGGGCGGATGGCTCGCCGAAGTGATCGTCGACATCTAAGCGGCTATCCGGAAACGGGGACTGGCTCCCGGGTGTTGTGTGCTGGAGACGGAAATCGTACAAGATGTAGGGTGCCTGTCCCCGTTTCCGGATAGCCTTGAAGCGGAGCAAGTGGGATGACCAAGCAGGGATATCATGGGCCGCTGGAGCGACTGAGCGACTACGTATGGCGCATTCCCCGCGCCTACAAGGAGGGAATGCGCGTCGAGGGCCGGATCTTCGCCGACGATCGGCTCATCGACCAGATCCGCGCCGACCAGGCGCCGGAGCAGGTCGCCAATGTCGCGTTTCTGCCGGGCATCCAGACGGCCAGCTTGGCCATGCCCGATATCCATTGGGGCTACGGCTTCTGCATCGGCGGCGTTTGCGCGACCGATCCGGCCCAGGGCGGCGTGATTTCGCCGGGGGGGGTTGGCTACGATATCAACTGCGGTGTGCGACTGATCCGCACCAACCTCGTCCGCGACGACGTGCAACACCGGATGAAAGGGTTGATGGATTCGCTCTACCGCACAATCCCCGCCGGAGTCGGCCAGAGCGGGCCGTATGCCTTTGCCGGCAAGCAGATGCGAAAGCTGTTGGCGGAGGGTTCCCGCTTTCTCAAGTCCGAGGGCCTCGCCACCGACGCGGATCTGGATCACACCGAGGCCGGCGGGCATCTCGCCGACGCCGATCCCGAGCAGGTCAGCGGCAAAGCCATCGCCCGCGGCGTGAACCAGTGCGGCACCCTGGGATCGGGCAACCATTTTATCGAGGTGCAGGTGGTGGAAGAAATCCACGATCCCGAAGCGGCGCGGGTGATGGGCTTGGAGCAAGAGGGCATCTGTGTGATGATCCATTCCGGATCGCGCGGGCTCGGTTACCAGGTCTGCGACGACGCGCTGCGAACGCTCCGCGGAGTACCCGAGCGTTACGGCATCTCCCTGCCCGACCGCCAACTGGCCTGTGCGCCGATCGAGAGTTCCGAGGGTCAAAGCTACTTGGGCGGGATGCGCGCGGCGGCCAATTACGCCTGGGCCAACCGGCAATTACTCATGTGGCAAGCTCGCGAAACCTTTGCGGAGTTTTTTGGCAAGCCGTGGGAAGCCCTGCAGATGAACCTCGTTTACGACGTCGCTCATAACATCGCCAAGATGGAGCGGCACGTGATCGACGGAGAGGAGAAAACCGTCTGCGTTCACCGCAAGGGCGCCACCCGTGCTTTTCCTGCCGGACACCGCGAACTACCCGACCGCTACCGCCCGATCGGTCAGCCGGTGATTATTCCCGGCGACATGGGCCGAGCAAGTTGGGTGCTGGTCGGTCAGCCGGGCGCGATGGAGCAGACCTTTGGAACCTGCTGCCACGGGGCGGGCCGCGTCCTGAGCCGCACGGCAGCCATTCAGCAGGCCAAGGGACGCCGCATCGACCAGGAACTTGCTGAGCAGGGCGTGGTTGCCAGGGCGCGAAGCTGGAAAGGGCTGGCCGAGGAACAACCCGACGCCTACAAGGACGTCGATCTTGTCGTCAAGGTGGTCCACCGGGCCGGGCTCGCCAGCAAGGTAGCGAGGCTCCGTCCAATCGGCGTCGTGAAGGGCTAGGCAAAAGTGCGGATATCCCGATGGATCAACTCCTCCGCCGTCTACTTTGTCGCTCTCGTCGGAATCGACGCCGCGCCAAATAGTCACGGTGTGCATGGGGTCTCTTGTTTTCAAATTGTCAATGAGCGGTTTGCCGATTACGGCATGTGGTGCCCACGTTGCCGTTTTCTCAAAACCAGGGTCACCTGAGCACCACACCTTTCTGGGTGAGGTATGTGGCCGCCAAGATCACGTTTTCTCAAATACGATGCCGCATGGTGGCCACGCCCTTTCGAGTGGCCCGCCAAGGAGGCAGGGGCATTTGGAGCAGGGGCCAAGAAAAAACGCAGTGGTCAGACGTCGCTTGGAAGGGAGGCAAAGGGCTGTTGGACCGCAGTGCGGGGCAAGTTTGCGGCTGCCTCGTGTTTATGTATTCATGCGTTCAGTATTGAATGCCATGATGGCCGATGCGGCGCGATCTGTCAAGCGCGCGGTTGAGCCAAACGGAAAAAATGGCCTTGCAGCGGGACGCGGTGAGGTGATTTTTTCGCCAAGGCGACTTTTCTGGGATTCTGGTCGGGCGAGACTCCGGGGCGTAAGCAGGCGGTGGCAGTGGGTTTACGTTGGAGGGCACGCGCGCAAGTTCACACCGGCCAAAAGTCGGGTGTCTAGAAAGTCGGCTCAAGCGGCGAGGAGCGGGGAGTATCGGATCCGGAATGAAAAAGTCTCCTGACACCTTGTTGCTCCCTCGCTTCTGCAATGGGAAATCGAAGTCTTAGAGTCTGACCCCGTCGCCCGCGTCGACCACGTCCGAGCGGGCATGCTCCACGTCATGTCCCTTGCGCAGCTTGCTTGCGCCCATACGCGCGGCAGGCCGGGCACGTACACCAGCAGCGTCAGGATGATGTTGAGGAAGAGGTGAAAGCCGATGCCTGCCTTGAGGCCGACCGCCAGCGGCGGCAGCAGCAGGGCGATGATCACCAGAAGCAGCCTGTTCATGGTTGATACCTTATCCGTCACCTCCAGAGAGAACGCCCTCGGTAGCCGTGTCCCAGGAAGGACAGTACCGCGAGCACGAGGAAGATCAAGAACAGGATCTTCGCGCCTGCCCAGGACAGGCTTGCCACTCCGCCAAAGCCAAGGAAGGCCGCGATCAGAGCAATAACGAGAAACACGATAGCGAGTCGTAACATGGTCAAGTTCTCCTTGAAGAGCAGTCCGTAGGCGAGCAGAACCATCCACTCCTGCCGGCCGCAGACATCACGCGTACCGATAAAACAAAAAACCGACATGGCGGAACACCCGAGGGCGTTCGACCACATCGGCTTACTTGTCAACGAGCCCCCCGGCAGGTTCGGGTTGCTCTTCAGCTAGTCATCCGACAACTTTTCGACTACGTACGTGCGGAGCCGCCTACCGTTTCCCGTTCGCGACTAGTCCAACGTCCTCATTCTACGGCCAGCAACGGGGAAAGCAAGTGGCAAAGTGGAATTAACTCTCCTCGACGCCGAGCGCTTCGAAACCGGAGATGACGTCGAACAGTTCCGCGTCGATCCCGCTTTGGCGCAAACGATGAAAGGTACCGTTGAGTTCCTCCAGCAATTCGTCGATGTTCTTCTCGGCGCGTTGCATCGCCGCCAGGCGGCTCGCGTTCTCGCTGGCGAGGGATTCGGCGCATGCTCGGAAAAGCGAAACGAAGAGATATTCGCGGATGAGAGACGGCAAGGTTGCAGTGCCGCCACCCAGGATCTCGGGCAAGTTCTTGGTCGGCCAGCGAAGCTCGACGAGTTCCTGCCGCCACGTTTCGTCCAACGGCAGCAGCCGCTGATGGACGGGCCCGTAAACCGCTCCGGAACTGGGGCGGTTGTAGAAGAGGTGAAGTCCGACGATCCCGTCCCGGCTGCGGCGCGCCTCGCTCTCCACGAGGATCTGGCCGACGAGCGGCGCAATGGCCCTGACGGAATTCGGCACGGTAAAGAGGCCCAGCGGCGGCAGGCCCGCGTCCGCCAGACGCGCATGAACGCGCTCGCCGACCGCCCAGATCCGCGGTTTGTCCGTCAGGGCTCCCAGGGTCTGAACCGCATGATCGGCCACCGCATCGTTGAACTGGCCCACCAATCCCTGGTCGGAACCAAACACGACCGCGCCGATCGCACCGGCATCCGCCGGTCTTATCTCCGGGGTCTTTTCCGCAGGACCGCTCTGCCGGAAGCCGACGCCTAAAGCCAACTCCACCGTGCGATAGTAGTCGCCCAACGCGCGGACCGATTGTTCGTACTGACCGATACTCGAAGCGGCCAGGGCCTTCATGGTGCGGACGACGGATTGGAGATCGCCGGCGCTGTGGATCTTGCGGCGCAAGCTAGCCGTGGTGTCGCTCATGACTTCCTGTTTTGTGGTTCAGTCTTCTTTGTCCCTGACGAACAACACTGGATTCGCTTTGAGCGCTTCATGCACGCTCATCAGCCGACTCTCAAACCTCGCCCGATCGTACGGGGAGTCGACGGTGCGTCCGGCCAATTCGGCAATCGATTGCACTTGTTCACGGAGCGCCCGCCGCCGGCTTGCGCTGGTTGTCAGGCTGGCGATGGTTTGAATCGCGCCGAGCATCCGCGACATGATGGCGACGTTGCCTGCGGCATTCTGCCGGATCTGGTCGAAGGCTTCGGCTAAGAGACTCTCGAAGCTCGGGCCTCGGGCAATCACGCGCAGCACTCCCTGATCCAGGCGGTGGCTGGCCGGCATCCGGCGAACCGCAATCCGGACGAGGATCGCCGCCAGATAATCCACGCACATCACCGCTGTCGTGGTGTCATTGATGCCGGGCGACAGTGCTTTCAGGGCGATGTCCACGATTTGCCGAATGCCGAAAGCTGCGTCGTGTTGCACCGTGCGATGACGGCTAATGACATAGTACGCGAAGACGCCGACGAACAGGCCCAGGACCACCTGGTTGACGCGGTCGCGCATGAAATTGCGAAGGACACGCGACGTGTACTGGCTGGATGTCAGTGAGAGGGCAACGATGGTAATGGAGAAAACTACCCCAGCCACCGTGATCATCGAACTCGCGACGGCCGTGAGCAGGCCGCGGGAACCGGCCGCACCGGCGCCGAAGAGCAGCGGCCACCGTTCGACAACATGCATGAAGGTCGCGTCCACCGCAATCAGGACGCTAGCGAGCCCCACGGCACCGAAAACGATTGCAGCGGGCACGAACCAGAAGCTCGACCACATTTCTTGCCAGTAATGGCGTAGTCGCATGATCATTGTTTGGCCCCTCAAACGGTAAACGGAGTTGACTCCTCCTGGAGTGCGGCATTGGACTTGGAACTCGGCTGGGACGAGAACTCCGCCAGCGCTTCACGGGCACTTTCGAGAAACGCTTCGCGATCCTCCTCGCTCAACTTGTCGGCGGTCTCCAAGCGCTGGCGCACCTCCGCCGGGATCTCCGCCGCCGCCTTGCGCACGGCCTGCTCGGCATCGTTCATCCGGTCGAGCGGCACGTCGTCGAAGAGGTCTGCGGTCAACGCCAACAGGACGGCGATTTGGGCGGGCACGGAGACCGAGTCGAATTCCGACTGCTTCAGCGAGGCCCGGATTCGCCGTCCATGCTCGACGATCTTGCGGGTGTCTTCATCCAGCCGGGCGCCGAACCGGGCGAAGGTCTCGAGTTCCTCGAACTGCGAGTAGGCGAGCTTGAGATCGCCCGCCACCGCCCGGTAGGCCGCCCGCTGACCGATGGCGCAATAGACGCATAGGACGCTTTTGCCGCGCTGATTGAGGATGGTGTCGAGCGCAATGGCGGTCTTGCCCGTCTGCCGGTCGCCGAGAATCAATTCGCGCTGTCCTCGCCCGATGGGAATGAGCGCATCAATGACTTTGATTCCGGTCTGCAGCGGCGTGGTGACCGGCGCGCGGTCCATGATCGGCGCCGCGGGACGTTCGATGGGCAGGCGCTCGCCGGCGACCACCGGGCCGCGGCCGTCCAGCGGCCGGCCAAGCGGGTCGATAACCCGGCCCAGCAATCCGTCGCCCACGGCCACGTCCATGACCCGGCCTGTGCGCCGGACTTCATCGCCCGCGTGCAGATGCCAGTATTCGCCGAGCAGGACGACGCCGATTTCGTCCTCGTCCACGTTGAAGGCGATGCCGAAAACATCGCCGGGAAAACTCACCAGTTCGTCAAAGCCCACGCCGGGAAGCCCGGAGACCCGGGCGATGCCCGTGGAGACGCTGGTGATAGCGCCCACCTCGTGCGGCACCAGTCGCGGCGCAAAGGCTTCCCGCCCCCGGCTCAGTCCGGCGAACGCGCGATCGAAGACACTTTGCAGCGAATCAGGCACCGCGGTCATTGGGCCTCCTCGGGAACCGCCCCTTCAGTTTCGGACTCCGGCCGGAACTCGGCTCGGGCTTCAGGTGTGGCCTCGGCTTTCACTGCGGGACTGGACTGTTCTTTCAGCAGTTCGCCGACACTCTCTTCCAGCGACGCGAGATAATCCGCGATGCTCCAGGCGACCTTGCGGCCGCTGGCGATGAGTTCGACGCCGCTGATCACGTCCGGCGCGGTCTCGAAACGCACCTGGATGTCGGCCGAGAAGGTTTCGCCCAGCGCATCGTTAATCGCGGCCCGTTGCTCCGGCGGCAGCTCGAAGGCGCTCCGCACGAGCACCGGTTCCGAACGCGTTTTCAGGGCGTTGGCGAGATCTTCCCTCGCCTCACGGTCCAACTCGCGCAGGCGGCCGGCGAACACGTCGCTCATGCGTTCTTCCAGGCTCGTCCCGGCGAGGTCCGTCAGCGTCTTTCGCGCGATGGCATGGAGGATGGGTTTGTACAGGAATCGCTTCAGCAACCAGACCAGGATCAGGAAGTTGACCACCTGGGCGGCGACGGTGAACCAGTCGATCGGCATGCGCTTACCCTCCGGCGGTTTGCTCGATGAAGTGATTCCAGAAGGGGTTGGCGAAGATGAGGATCATGGTGACCACGAAACAGTAGATGGCCGTGGATTCGATCATCGCCAGGCCGACGAACAGGGTTCGGGTGATCGTGGCCGAGGCGTCGGGTTGCTGGGCCAGCGAACTCAGCGCCGTCGAGACCGCCCGCCCTTCGCCCAGCGCCGGCCCAATGCAGCCGATGCTGATCGTGAAGCCGGCGGTGACAATGGATGCCACCGCGATGATTGTCATGCTGTCCATAGGAGGGCCTCCTTCGTGAGACGATTGAATGGGATATACGATCGGGTTTGTTGTGAAGTACAGACGTTCAGGTTCTCTTGATGGGGCACGGGATACCTCACGCTCTCCGTTCGCGGTTCATGGTTCAACGCTCCGCCTCGAGTTCGGCCTTGGGCTCGCGGACGCGCGTCGCGGCGGCGATGTAAACCGTGGCCAAAATGAAGAAGATGTAGGCCTGCACCATGCCGGTGAGCAGCCCCAGCGCCGTCATGACGATCGGAAAGAGGAAGGGCGTGATGGCCAGCAGGATGCCGATGATCATTGCCCCGCTCATCATGTTGCCGAACAGGCGCACCGCCAGGGCAAGCGTGCGCGAAAGCTCGCTGATGATGTTGAACGGCAACATGATGAACGTCGGCTTCACATAGGACTTGAGGTAGTTGCCCACCCCTTGCTCCTGGATGCCGAATGCCGGCACGGCCACAAACACACACAGCGCGAGCGCAGCCGTGGTCGACAGCGAGCCCGTCGGCGGCTGGTAGCCGGGAATGACGGTCGAGAGGCTGGCTGTGGCAATCAACAGGAAGAGCGTGCCCAGAAAGCCGAGATACTTTCTCGGCTGGCCGAGCCCGACTTCCTCGATTTGTTTCTCGATGGTGGTGACGATGATTTCCAGAGCATTCTGCCAGCGGGCACGTTGCAGGCCGATGGAAAGTTTGCGCGTGATTAACCTCGCGCCCACGGCCAGCACGACCATCAGCGCCCACGTGAAGACAATGGTGGCGTTGAGTTTGAAAACGCCGTATTGCCAGAAAATGATTTCATCCGGACTAAGATGCATGACCGGGCTCCTTCGCCGGAGAGGCGTGGGGTTCGGCCGGCGGGCCGATCAGCCGCGTGGCGATCTGGCGTGCGATAACGAACCCGAGCAGACATGCCAGGAGCCGGTCCCACCGGCCGCCGGAGACAACATAGAATCCGGCCATGAGGATGCTCATTCGCAACAGGAGACTGCCGAGAAACCAAAACGCCGGCCGTCTCGACGCGAGGCCCCTTCGCACCGTCCACCAAAGCCCGCCAAAGAAGATCGCGCCGAGCAGCGTCGGAATCGCCACCGACCAGCCGATCAGCCCCATCATACCCAGTCCGAACCAGACGGTTCGCGTCACATGGCGCCGCGCGCGGAGTTTGCGAGCCGCCTTCGCTCCCACCTCCTGGCTGAGCGGCGGCTTTGGCGTGAAAGGCTTTTTGCGGGGTTCGTCAGTCATGATGAGAATCCGCTAAGCGGCGAATGAAACCACTTTCCATTTTCGCCAGCACCGAGCGCACACTCTGCTCCCGTTCGTCCAGCTTCAGAAATTCCCGCTCCACCGCCTCGCGCAGTTGGCGGAGATCGGTTCCGGCTATGGCATTGCGAACGGAGACGAGCACGTCCGGCCCGGTCTTGATCAACACCCCTTCATCGACGGCGACACAAACCTCGCCCTCGGCCTCATCTTCGTAGATCAGAATCCCCGGCGCAAGCGCAGCCACGCAGTCCAATCGGTGCGGCAACAGCCCGAACGAACCAGCCCGACTCTCGGCGACGATGCGGGAAACGCCGGTCTTCTCGGCAAAAACCTGGAATGGCAGGAGCACCTTAAGATTCATGCGTATTGTCCGCGTTCTTCCCGGATTTCGCTTTCTTCTGCGCCTCGTCTACGGACCCGATCATATAGAGCGCGCTCTCCGGATAGTCGGTGAATTCATCGCGCAGGATGCGCTCGCAGCCGTCCAACGCGTCGTCCAGGCCGACGAGCTTGCCTTGGAGCCCGGTAAACTGTTCGGTCGTGAAAAACGGCTGGGTGAGAAAACGCTCCAGCCGCCGGGCGCGGGCGACTACGTTGCGATCCTCCGACGACAATTGCTCCAGGCCGAGCATGGCGATGATATCCTTCAGTTCCGCGTATTGCGCGAGCGTCTGCCGGACTTCCTGCGCGAGGCGATAATGCCGCTGGCCGACGATGCCCGGCGTGGCCATCTTGGAACTGGACTCCAACGGGTCGATGGCCGGATAAAGCCCCTCGCTGGCCCGTTTCCGCGAGAGCACGATCGACGCCGAAAGGTGGGAGAAGGTATGGACCGCCGCGGGATCGGTGAAATCATCCGCCGGCACATACACCGCCTGGATCGAGGTGATGGCCCCCGTATCCGTGTTGGAGATACGCTCCTCCAATCGCGACAGCTCGGTGCCCATCGTGGGCTGATAACCGAGGCGGGACGGCATCTGCCCCATTAGGCCGGACACTTCGGAACCGGCCTGGATAAAACGGAAAATGTTGTCGATCAGCAGCAGCACATCCCGCCGCTCGTCGTCGCGGAAATACTCGGCCATGGTGAGCGCGGCGTGGCCCACGCGGAAACGGCTGCCGGGGGGTTCGTTCATCTGGCCGAACACCATCACCATGTTCGGCAGCACGCCGGCCTGCTTCATCTCACGGTAGAGTTCCTCGCCTTCACGGCACCGTTCGCCGATGCCGCAAAACAGGCTGACCCCCTCGTGGTGGCCGATCATGTTGTGGATCATCTCGGTGAGCAGGACGGTCTTGCCGACGCCCGCGCCGCCGAAGAGGCCCGCCTTGCCGCCGCGCTCCAGCGGCACGAGCACATCGATCGCCTTGATGCCCGTCTCGAAGACCTCGGATTTGGTGGACCGCCGGGCCAGCGGGAGCGGGGCGCGATGGATGGTGCGCCACTCCACGTTGGAAACTTCTCCTTCGCGGTCCAGCGCGTTGCCGAACACGTCGAACATGCGCGAGAGGCTTCCCCGGCCGACTCGATCCTCCAATACCGTTCCTTCCCGGCCGGAATGCCCGCTGCAACCTTCTTCACAGCGATCTCGCCACGCGGCGGAAGTGATGACCCATGATGGCCAGTTCGATGGCCCGGTGGAACTGGCCGGGCCGCCGGAGCAACATCGTTACGCAGCACCGCCAATACTGACGCCGTCCGCGGTGCCATACCCCCAGCAGCCATAACGATTTCACAAAAGCCTGGAGGTCGGCCCCGGCGAGCCTCAGGCGCGGGCCTTGCGGCCTGTAGTCTTTCAAGAAGGTGCGAATCCGCTGGTAATAAACTCGCGGCTCGTAGAGCTTCTCCATCAGTTCGCGGTAGCCATTGACGAGGAATTCGCGGTCCAATCGCGGCTGGAAATTCAGCGCGGCTTGCGTGTTGTTTCCCGTGCTCTCCGTCTCGAGCCGTCCCTCATTCATCAGCCGGCGGTAAAGCCTCGTTTCCGGCAGGGCGGTCAGCAATCCCACCATGGCCGTGACCACGCCCGAATTCTGAATAAACTCGAACTGGCGTTTGAAGATGTCCGTTGGGTCATTGTCGAACCCGACGATAAAGCCACCCATCACCTCGAGGCCTGCCCGTTGCAGGATCTTCACCGTCTCGACCAGGTCGCGTCCGCAATTTTGGAGTTTCCGGCACTCCTCCAGGCTCTCCGCCGATGGCGTCTCGAACCCGACGAAGACCTTCTTGAAGCCGGCGCGGACCATCAGCTCGCAGAGTTCGGGATCGTCGGCCAGGTTTGCCGACGCTTCGGTCATAAAGCCGATCGTCGTGCGGGTGCGATTCCGCCACTCGATCACTTCGCGGAGCAGGGCTTTGGCTTGCTTCTTGTTGCCGATGAAGTTGTCGTCGACGACGAAAACCGTGTCCTTCCATCCGGCCAGCCGCAACTGTTCGAGTTCGGCGACCAGTTGGGCCGGCGATTTCGTGCGGGGGACGCGGCCATTCATCACGATGATATCGCAGAATTCGCAATCGAAGGGGCAGCCCCGGGAGAACTGCACCGACATGGTCATGTAGTGGCGGAAATCGATCAGATCCCAACGGGGCAGTGGCACGTAAGTGATGTCGGGCCGCTCAGGCGCGGCGTACGTGTGGTGGAGGGTTCCGCGGCGCATGTCTTCGACGACCTGCGGCATGAGATCCTCCGCTTCGCCCAACACGAAGTGATCGATGTCCGGAAAGGCGGCGTGGCCGGTAGTAAAAAGCGGTCCGCCGGCGATGACCGGTCTGCCGAGCCGGTGGCAGCGCCCCACGATGTCGGATACCGACTCCTTATGAACGATCATGGCGCTGAGCATCACGTAATCCGCCCAAGCGAGGTCATCGTCGGTCAGCCGGGCGACATTCAGGTCCACCAGTCTGAGTTGCCAGTCGGCCGGCAACATTCCCGCCACGGTCAACAGGCCCAGCGGCGGGAAGGCCGAGCGTTTGGAGACGAAACGCAACGCATGCTTGAAGCTCCAAAAAGTGTCCGGGGTTGAGGGATAAACCAGGAGGATTTTCATGATGGATTCCGCGAACGATTCCCAAGGTATTGGGTATTGATCTGAAACTACCTTCAATGGCCGTTGCCGGCGCCGACAAGAGCCTCCGGACTGGTCTTGGAGACTTCCCCGGTCTGGTTGGCCTCGATCATGGCGTTGCGGATTTGCTCGCTGAGGCTGGCGAGACTGCCGGGCGAATGCGGAATCAGGATCTTCTGGTTCACTCAAGTCGCCGAGAACGAAAAAAGCCGACCTCGCCGAACACCCTGAGGTATTCAGCCAAGTCGGCTTACTGGCTAACGAGCCCACCGGCGGAGCCGGCTTGCTCTTTATCTAGTCATCCAACTACCAAAACCCTGCGGAGCCCGATCCGGCCAATTGCCGTCCGCCACCGGAATCATTTTAAGGGACGGTCAAACAAAAGCAAGACACTCTATCCCGTCCTCAGTCCGATTGGTTGGCGAGTTTCCCCGTTCGTCCTTGGCTACCCCCCTGAATTGACCGTGCAGCCCGGCCGGCAAACAGAGAAACAACCACGCGCCAGGACATCAGCAGTGCGTCGTGGAGCAGGTTTGCAGCCTGAGAGCGGATCGGTGTGCAAAGTAGGCAGATTGCAGACCTGCCCCACGGTTGCGGATATTCTGGCGGGTGGTAGAACAAAAACAGCGGCCCGGCTGCCAGGAGCAGCCGGGCTGCTGGTACGATCGCATCATTCGTCGGCTTCTCTCGACACGATCGCTTCGGGCAAACGCGATGGAATCACACCAACCTCATGGACTGGTTCGGTCGGGGTAAAACTGCCGTCGGAACGATCGATGAACTGCACGCTGGTCCATAACGAGTCGGAGTCCCGGCCGGTTGCTGTCCGGTAGTCGGCGAAGGTCTCGGGCTTGTAGAAAGTATCGCCCACGCGGAGATACGTCAGGTCGTAGAGGTTGCTCGCGGCGGTCCAGTGGGTGTGCTCGTAAATCACGATGTACGGCTTGGGGGCGCCCGCCACGACGGACTGACGGAGCGAGAACGACTCACCGGCCACGGGCAAGGATAGATTGAGAAAAGTACATCGCGAGACGTTGACGACGGAGTTGCGGTTGGCCTTGATCATGCTCGAGGCACCGGCCCCTTGCAGCAGCACGTTGTCCAGCGCCAGAGTGCAGACGGCGCCTTCCTCCTGGTCGCCAATAACCACCAGCGACTGGGCGGCGTCGCAGAGGATGCGGCTGTCGCGCAGTACATGGGCTCCGGTGTTCAGCACGAAATAGTCGTAGCCGTGGTTGCCCGCGATTACCATGCGTTCGGACGTTGTGCGGCTCTTGCCCGCGTGACACGCGCCGGTCGAGTTGCCCGTCGACACCATGCCCCGGACCTCGATCGTGCAATCGTCGTGCGCGCTGATGCCGTCGTCGCCGCACTCGACGGCCAGGACGTTTTCAAAGAGGATGTCGCGAGAGTAGCCGTGGATGTTGAAGCCGTCGTTGTAGACGTGGGTGGCGGTCAGATTTCGGATAACAAGGTGTTCGCAGGAGCCGCTCAGCGCCACGCCGTTGGAGCGTATTGGCGCACGGATGCCGCACTCGCCGAGCGGGCGGTCGCCGGGCGTCCGCAGGTAAAACATGCCCTCTTTTTCGTTCCACGTCCATTGGCCCGGCGCCAAGGCATCGGCGGCCTTCCAAGCCGAATGCGGTCCTTTCAGCGATCTGCCCATCCGCTGCACGCGTCCGTCGATGAGAAAGAACCAACGGCCGATCACGGCGGCATCGCCCGATACCGGCGGCGCGCCGCGGTAGAGGCCGCCCGTAACCTGCTCCCATCGAGCCGGATCCAACGGTTCGGCGCCAGACAGGACAGCGCCGTGGCCGTCCAGCGTGATCGGGCGTCCCGCTTCGCCAGACTTATTGTAGAACGATGCGACCTCGCGATAGGGAGTGCCGGTGGGAGCGAGATGGATCGTGTCTCCGGGGCCGGCCGACTTGATGGCCAAAGCGATCGAACGAAACGGTTGCTGGGCCTCGCCCGTCGCGGCATCAGCACCCGTTTCGTGATTGACGTACCAGTCGCGGGCGAAGGCCGGCGTGACAGCGATGGCGACCCACAAAGCGAACAGCCGAATGGTCATGTTAGAGCCTTTCCAACAAAGCCACGTCGTCCGCATGCACTGCGCCATCGCCGGACGCCGACAACTCGACGAGGTACAGGTCGGTCCGGACGGTCAGAGGCACGCGCCGGTCGCTGATGCGTTCCTCGCCGCTTTCGGCTTGCACCGTGGCGTAGCAATCGCCATAGGCTCGCCGGGCGATCAGTCGCAGCCGCGTCCAGGCGCCCGGCTCGACACGCAGCCCGGCGTCGATCCATTGCTCCGTGGCCATGTCGCGCAACCGCACCTCGCCGTCCTCGGTCACCACGGCCTCGGCTTCGGGGGCGACGGACGGCGTGCGTCCTTTGACGGCAAGACGCAACCCCGCCCCCTCTTCGCAGCGCAGCCACAGTTCGGCCTCCCAATCGCGGCCGTCGCTGATGTCCTGGGTGATATAGCCGTGCAACGGCCGCCCGGCCGGGCCCAGCCGCACCGAGTGCGGTGCGCTGTGGGCGACGTCGCCGTCGATCGACGGTCCCGGTTGGCCGAAGTTTCCCCACCGCCCGCCGGTCCGCCCGCTGTCGCCCGTCATGCCGGTCAGGTCGGCCGGGAACGAGTCGGCGCTGTCGAAGCCGCTGGCGAGTCGGCTGGTCCGCAGCCGCGGCAGCCAGGCCGGGCGAATCTGGAAGGCCGCGTCGCTCTCGGCCTCGGAGATGAAGCGGAATTCGTTCGGACCGGCCTTCTCGCGAAAGTACAGCACTCGCCAGGCTAACTCCGCCAGACGACGATCGGCATTCTGGTCCATGCACTCACGAAGCGCCGCTCCGCCCGAGGCGCCGAGCGCCAGCAGCAATTCACCCACCGGGCGATAGCCCCAGTCGGCGTCGGCCCGCGCGCAGCCGTCGCCGAACTGGACAAACAACGCCCGCCCCGCTGCCAGGATCTCCGCTTCGAGTTTCTTGGCGGACCTGTCGCCGCGGGCGATCATCTCGGCCAGCGAGGTCGCGGCGCGGTCGGCCACGGCTACGTCGGTATGGCGCGTGGCCTCGATCAGCGCACGGACGGCGGCTTCGGAGCCCGAAACGGAACCGAGCGTCTCGGCGGCCGAATAGGCCGCGTAGCGGTGCGGGTCGTCGAGACGCGCGCCCAGCAGCGGCACATCGCCCTCCGCCGGCCCGATGAGGCGCAGCGCTCGCAACGCCGTGGTGCGGACCACCTCGTCTTCGTGCTCAGCGGCCACCCGCAACGCGTCGCGGGGGGCGGGCTGAATGCGGGCCAGCGAGTCGCGCGCTGCCTCATGGAGTGGGTGTTCGTGGTGTTCGTCGAGCGCCGCCAGCATCCGTGCGGCGCTCTCGGGGCGGTTGAAGCTGCGCAAGGCGAGCATGGCCATCGATCGCACGCAATTCTCGGGGTCGAACAGCGCGTCTTCCAGGGCGGTCAGGGTTGAAATGTCTTTGAGCGCCGCCAGAGCGCCGAGTGCCAATCGCCGCATCACCGGGTTCTCATGCCTCGCCAGCCTCGCTACGGCATCCGCCGGCACGGTCGCCTTGCCTTCCGCCACCAGCGCCAGGATTTGCATCTGCTCCAGCACGCCGCCATCCGCCAGTGCGCTGGGACGCGGCTCGGGCAGCCCGCTCCGCGTCAGGTAATGGTGGTCGTCGGAGATCGCCAGCAGCGCGGCCGCGCGGCCGTGGAAGGGCTCGTAAATCGCCGCCGGCGGCGAGGAGGTGAGGTAGCCGACCGCCGTGCCGCTCGCGCGGGTCAGCCAGAGCACATCGGAGATCGTCTTGGGCTGGCCGATCGCGTTATAAGCGCCCCAGACATTGAGTTGGTCCACGATGCCCTCGCTCACCCACGTTTCCAGGTCGAAGTAGATCTGGCCCAGTGTATGGAAGTCCTGGGGCAACGTGGACCACACCTGCGGATAATGCGGTTCGCGCGGGTTGAGAAACATCCCCAGCCCGGCCCCGGCGGGCAAGGCAGCTTTCAATTCGCGCAGAAAGTCGGTCAGGTACGTGCCACGATGTTTATGGAAGTCGGTGCGGCAGGCACTCTTAGTGAAGGGGTCGATGCGCGGATCGATGCCGTGTTTACGTTGAAAATCGCGGACGATCGGCTCATTGAAGGCGAATTCGTCCTGGAATCGCATCGAGAAATTCTCAACGTAAGTGAGCCAACACACACCGTCGTAGCCGGCGTGTTCGGCGAGCCGCGCGTGCAGATCGACCAGCGCGGTCCGCGCTTCCGGATACGACAATTCGACCGGCCCGCCTTGCCGGCGATAGCCGTATTTGTCCACCGGCTTCCACTCGGGGTGCTCCAGTCGCAACGTCGACTCCCAGAACCAGGGATAGTCGTTGAAGCCGGGCGTATCGGCAGTACAGCCCCAGTCGCCCAACGTGCCGACGCCCCACAGTTCCATGCCGCGCTCGTGCGCGGCCGCAACGGCGAGCCGCTCGATATCCAGGTCTTCGACGAGGTGGCGGGACCACTTGGCGAAGGTGGCGTAGCGGAAGTTCTCCTCGCGAATGTGGGCCGTGCCAAGCATGGCCGCTTCTTGCAGGCCGCGCCAGTAGATGCGGCGGACTCCGATCGCCTTGAGCAGGTCGAACGAGGCGGCGATCGACGCCGGCGAGTCCAACGGCAGCGCGCCGGCCATCCAATGATGATCGCCCGTACTGAGGAAGCAGTCGAGAACGCCCGGGGCCGAGGCCGACGGCGGGCTCTCTTCCGCCGCCTTTCCTCCCTCCGTCAAAACGCCGGCATGAACCAGAAGAATCAATGTGGCGATCGCGTGGATCGGGCATTTGCTGTGAAAGTTCTTCATGGTTGGGAAACCTCCATGCAAGGCAAAGGTGACATGCACCCAATGTGACGAAGTTCACGAAGCCGGACAAGAGGGCCCTTGAACGATGATGAGGAGCAAGGAGGCAATCGCTTGCCGGGGATTATGGAAACGACTGCGAAGGGAGTCAATCTTGGTCGAGCACCGGCGCGGGCGAGAGTGTTGTTTCGACACAGCGACTTGCTTTCCGACCTGAGGCAAGTGGAGAATAAGATCGTGGTGCCTTTCCGGGGCTGCTGATCGCAGCCTGAATACGAAGCGGGAATCGACATGGAGTACGAGTGTCCGGTTCGCTGCGGTCGCTGCTGTATGAATGCGGGAAGCCCGCCATTCCGGGCTGAGGTGGACGAACAGGGGCTGCCGCGAATCGCCGAGCATCTTCGCCCCGTCATGGACGAAGGCCTGAGGATGGAGATCGAAGACTATTGGCAGCGCGTGCTGGCAGGCGAGCCCGCTCGCTCAGCGAGGAGACTGCCCTGTTTCTGGCTCGATCTCGACAGTCGTCGTTGTCGGCACTATCCGTTCCGACCCAAGGTCTGCCGAGAGTATATTTGCAGGCAACAGGATGTGTCGTAGTTTAGGCGGGGGTAAGTCTGAGCTTCGCCGGTGGTTCATTCCCCGTGCGGGTCTTCGAGGCACTTCGAGAACCAGCTGGCCCCGTTGAATCGTCAGCCGCCGCCCACTACCATGAGACGCACACGTCGGCCGGAACGGAACGAAAAGACCGTCCGCCCCGTGCCCTGGTGGAACTGCCGGACGAGGCGGAAGGCGGTTTCGACCGCTTCGCGGCCGAGGAGTACTTCGACTTTCCTGATGAGGACGAACCCTGGCGCGAAAGCCTACCCGAGGCGGTGCGCGACGAAGACGACGACGCGAAGGAGCCTTTTCGGGTGGACCGGCATCCGCTCCAGCAACGGGCGATGGATCTGCTGCTCAGGATCGATGATCTCCTCGCGGGAGTCAAAGAGCGAGGGAGTCACGTGGGCACACTGTGCCGAGGTGCCGGCGACATGATGGGTGGCTTAGAGCCTATCCCAAAACCGTCGGGGACTGGCTCATTTTGCGGAGTCTTCGGAGCAAAATGTGCCTGTCCCCTTCTCCTCGAGGTTTTGGGATAGGCTCTTAGCACAAGCGTTAAGCGGAGATCGATGTGGCCATCGGCTTTTCTTGCCGTACCGGCTGAGGTAGACTGCAATCATGCTGCCGAGTCCGCCTGGTCATGCGTCGTCAAGGAGAACCGCGATGAAGTACCCTCACGCCTTGCCATGTATCGTGTTGTCGATGTGCGTTGCCGTGCCCGCCGCATGGTCGGGTGCCGCGCGAGCGGTGGATGTCGCACACGTGGGGCGGCCGAACATCGTCCTGATCCTGGCCGACGATAAGTATGAGCATCCCGATCGAGAATCGCAGAATGCCGTGTATGCAGGATGCCGTGTATTCTGCATATATTCTTTGGACATTTGCGTTTTCAGGGATCGCGGAAGGAGCACCGTCACGAGATTGGTTTCGGCTATCTGTACCAAGGGCGGTACAAGTCGTTCCCTGTGGAAACCGACGACTACTTTTATCAAGTCGTTCGGTACGCCGAGCGAAACGCGTTGCGCGCGAACCTGGTGGCGCGTGCGGAACTTTGGCCCTGGTCAAGTTTGGCTGTTACGGGCC
>JAAYEH010000333.1 GCA_012728855.1 Rhodopirellula sp.
CATCGCGCTGTAGATCCGTGTGGTCTCGATCGACTCGGCCGCCGACAGCGCGGGCAGGATCGTGGGCACACGTTTGGCCAGCATCGTCTTGCCGGAGCCGGGCGGGCCGATCATCAGCAGGTTATGGCCTATTAGACCTAAATGCGTCGCTGCGATATAATGAACTCGTGGAACGTCCCGAAACCGGCGATTACGAGGGTACCGACATGCCAACCGTCTACAGCTATCTGCGGTTTTCACGCCCCGAACAGATCCGTGGCGATAGCCAACGGCGTCAGCTGGACAAGTCGAGGGAATGGGCAGAACGGAACAACCTGGCACTCGATGAAAGCCTCCACCTGCGCGACCTGGGCATAAGCGCCTTCCGAGGCCGAAACGCGGAGCGTGGCGCGCTCGCCCTGTTTCTCGAATGCATTGAAACAGGGCGTGTCAAGCCCGGCGACTATCTGGTCTTGGAAAGTCTGGACCGGCTGACTCGCCAACGAATGTCGTCGGCACTGCCGCTGCTGCAAGGCATCCTCCGCACTGGGGTTTGCATTGTAACGATTAACCCCGAACGCGTCTACACGGAGGCTTCCGTCGACGATCTGGGGGCCCTTGTCGAAATCATCGTCGTGCTTGCTCGGGCGTACGAAGAATCGGCGATGAAGTCCGAACGGTTGTCAGCCGCTTGGGCGAACAAACGCGGCTCAGCGGACAAGAAGAAGTTGACTCGCATCTGCCCACAGTGGCTGCAGTTGACCGGCGACCGCACGGAATTCGAGCCGATACCTGAACGGGTAGAGGTTGTGCAACGCATTTTTCGGATGGCCGCCGATGGCATGGGCGCGAACGGGATCGCCAAACAGCTGAACGCAGAACAGGTGCCCACCTTCGGGCGCGCGGAATTCTGGCAAATCAGCTACATCAAGAAAGTGCTGGGCAATCGGGCCGTCCTCGGCGAGTACCAACCGCACCGCATGCAGAACGGGAAACGAACCGCCGTGGGGGACCCGATCCCAGACTACTTCCCCGCCATCGTCGATGAGTCGCTGTTCTACGCCGTCCAGCGTGGCACGGACCAACGCAAGACCCAGCCCGGTAGGCACGGAAAATGCGTCACGAACCTGTTTACCGGCCTACTGAAGGACGCTCGTGACGGGACCAATCTCGGCGTCGTGGACAAGGGGAATGGCCCCTGCTTGGTCTCGGCAGCGGCCAAATCAGGCAAGCACGGGGCGGTGTATCTGTCGTTCCCCTATGAGCCATTTGAGCGCTCGCTGCTGGTTTGGGGGTACGATCTGGAACTGGGTGACGTGCTTCCTAAGCAGGCCAGCAATCTGGAAGAAGAGCTGCGGAAGGCCGAAGGCAAGGTCACCGACCTGCAGCACCGGATCGCGACGGTCCAGGAGAAGCTCGGCACGGCCGGAAACCTCGACGTCCTGCTCGATTCCCTCGTCCGTCTGGAGCACCAGCGCAACGAAGCCCAGCAGCGCGTGGAAAGGCTCAAACAGGAGCGGGCGACCCAGGCAGTCGCCGCGCTGGACCGGACCCGTGAACTGATCGACCGTCTGCAAGCCGCCGATGAAGAGGAAGTGTACGGGCTGCGGATCAAGCTGCGTTCGGCAATCAAGCGGTTTGTGAAGGACATCGTCGTGCTCGTGATCCAGGTCAACCATGATCGCATCGCGCTGGCCGACATTGAGCTGGACAATGGCAAGCGCAGACAAGTCGTGGTCATGTCGGGCCAGCCTGTAGAACTTCCGGAAGGACTCCGCAGATTGGACATTCGGGACTGGGCACAATGGCCCGACGAGTACAAGCAAACTCGCTTCGAGGCGCTCACCGCGGAGGCTCGCCAAATGATGGAACTGGAAGACGCAGGCATGTCGAGATCCGAGATCGCCAAGCGGCTGAAGGTCTCCTCGACACACGTGAGCCGCACACTGCGGCGGTTGGGGCGAACCAAGCTCGAAAGGAAACCGGCGGACAGCGAACGGTTGATGACCTGGCATCCACAGGGACGCGGCTGGGTGAAGCAGTATCGTGGCAAGCGTTACTTCATCGGGCTCGGACAGCTGATACGGATGTACCCCCGGATGGTCACGCAGCGAGACGAGGCGGGCACATGGCGGGCAGCTAACCGCTGGTGGACGGAGCAGCTCGCCGAGACAGCGAAAGGCCGGAAGGCACGCGGTACGTGATGCGGACTTGGTCCCCGCTGTCGACGGTCGATACGGGCGTCATCCCCAGACGTGCAGCGGTACGGCGCTGACGTGAAACCTCCTCTCTTCGCAGGGCCACTTCAACGAGAATGCACCGCTCTTCGCCGTGTGAGTCGGCATGCACGTTTGCCTTCGCCCGTATGCCCTGGTCCAATGCGTTGGGGAGACAGGACTGGTGCGAGTCTGTAACCGACCCTGCCGCAACGCGCGGCATCCCACCAGAATTCTCACTCGTCGCGGTCGTTACCAGGTCATTCCCTGTCGCCTGGCGTTCGGCCCACGTTGGACATGGAACAGGTCTGCCGCGACGCGAGCGATGTTCGGTCGGGACCGGGGAAGAGTTGGGGATCGAGGAAATGCCATTCGGGGTGTGACGCATCCAGGGACCTTCTTGCAATGTGGCAAGTAAGCCCCTGGGGTCACCCCGTGACAGGCTGGGTGGCAGACAAGCTGCCGTTTGCGACTCTGCCAATAATATAGCCGAATACCGTCACGAGTACAATCCCCGGATGACGACGGGCGACAGTCTCAGAATCTCAGACGTCTCAGTCTCAAAGGCAAGGGCGTCAGCGCGAGCCAACTCGTCCCGTCGCCCGTCGCCGATACATGGTTGCCCGGCTGACCGCCGCCTCGTGCGCATGCTGTCGTAGGGGAGCAACCGAGCGATCCGGCCAAACCGCAAAACGACACAGGCGATTGGAAGTCAAGAAGCGGTTGCAGTAAAACTTTGAATGTGGATTCAACTTGATGCCCGGTACAGATTCAGCGTGAATCTCGATGACCGATACTCCCCCAACCCAATCTTAGTCGGGCGACGAGAGCGGTTCCTTGACGGGAATTCACCTCGCTGATCTTCACGTTGATGCGGCTCGACGTGGGCAAAAACGAGCCGGAAGGCCGGTCAAGAAACTACAGACCTTCCCGCGTCATACCGAGGCGTCAGGCTTCGAGGAGTTCTTGAATCCGACCAAGATCAACACTGTACTCGGCGTAGCTACAATCGCCCGACTTGGTCGGGCGGATCAACAACAGCCCCCGTTCCTTCAGCGATTTCACGGCCCGGGCCACCGTTGCTGGCGACACTCCCACTTCGTTCGCCATCCGCTTTTGCGTTGTCAGGACCCATCGACGCCCGTCGTAATACTTGGTCGCTGGATGCTGGCCCCGAATGGCGTCCGACGTCAACAACAGGTCCAGCAACAGAGCAAGGACTTGAAAAGCACACTTGTCGTGGAGCCTACGATTCAGGCGTGCGAGCTGCCACGTCTGCAAATGGCCGAGGTCCATTTCCGGCAGCTGCTTTTGTCGCGGCGGTTCCCATTGCGACCTGAACTGCTCTAGGGTCCAGGGAATCTTCGCAAGATACCCGATGAGATTGCGGAACGGCTCGATGATCGCAACGCGGGGGCCGTCTTCGATGACCATCCGACCGCGAGCGGGGACTACCAGCGACGCATCGGTGTAATCGTGGACGATCAACCCGTACGGCAGACTTTCGCCGAAGTTGTAGCACAGACCAACCGGCCGGCCATCTTGGTTGGCCTTGTCCTCCCGCTCCCTAAGCCAGTACTCATAGACGTCCAATGACGTCGGGCCAGTGAACAACTCAATCAGCGTCTGTCGACGCCGCTCGTCCCATTCCAAGTGTCTCGATAGTAGACGCACTGGAAAACCCGGAAGCACAGCATCCAGCGTCGCGAACGGCATCGTGCAATCCGCATACTGTGAATACTCCACCCATCCGAAGAGATCGTAATACGCCTGCCTAAGTTCGGGCTTAAGATCTTGCAGCCTGAACTTCTTTAGAATCCACTCTACCAAACTGGTTTCGCGACCTTGGTGAAGCAAGAGTTCGTCCGGTTCGGCTAATGGGTCCCGCCAATGTCGTGACGGTCGACGTTTGCGCGCCCTCCCCATCGGGTAACCTCCTGTACGGTGAATTGGAATTCAGACGTCAAGCCTGCGCTCGGCGCTCCACTTTCGCGGACATGCATATCGGTTCCTTCAGGTAGGTGCGCACACGTCCGCAATCACAGCAGTTGGCGTCGCCGTCCCCGATGTCGCGGAACTGATATTCATGAAAGAGAGATTTTATTGACGCCGATCGTACGCGATCGGCGTGTTTAAGAAATCTCTTCTCAAGTTTATGTTTGATCTTTGTATAGTCATTACGCGTAAGAATGTCCCAGGTCGCGACATGGGTAGTCCCAGTTTAGGACATGCTATGTCCCGAACTAGGACATGCTATGTCCCAGATTGGGACATGCAAGATTATCATTCTTGATATACGATGTCCAACCCAGAAGGAACCCGCCGTAAAGCTACTGGCACGCCTTTAGTGCTTGCGCACGGGCGACGTCAGCTCCGCGGAGATAGGCTTTGAGAATCCCGGCGGGCAGTATCGTGATCCTGCAGGTCGGTCGGCCTCGCATTACGGTTCTCTCGCAGTTGATGAGCTCCTCCTTAGCAAACTCCTTGAGGTAACGGCCGACACGCTTGCGATCGATCCACACCTCATACCCCAGCTGCTTCTTCGTCTTGAAAATACAAGTCCGGCCCATCTTGTCCTTATAACGAGTCCTGGGTTTGCCGCTTTTGGACACGCCGAACCAATACAGGATCTGGCCGAGCAACCTAGCTCTTGCGATGAAGTTCGACTTGCTGCCGTGCTGGTGACGGAAATACCCGATGATCCAGTTCGGGGTCGCTAGGCCGCTGTTCTCAGGCAGCTCGCGCGACCCTTTACGGCTAATCGTCTTGAAGGCGGCACTGTCGTACCAGTCCTGACTTGCGGCGGCGGGTTGCGGCTTTGGAGTTCGTCCGGCCTTTTGTCGAGACGGTGTTGCCTTGTTGCCACGAATCTGTGAAGGCTCACTCTCGTCCGTGAGATCAGACCACTGGGCATCTTCATAGGGGTCGGGCGGGCGACGTTGCCTTGCCGGCATGATGCTCTCCGCGCTGCGCAAGCAACACGCAGCAAAAGATGCGCGTCCCCAGTCGGCTGCCGCTTAGGTGTCGGCAAGGGCACACCCGCGAGACCTCACGGTATCTCGCGCAGCAAACTGGGGACGCGCATCCTCTGGCCGTTGATGGCGTAGCACGTATCCTTGCCGATCGATGTTTAAGCACCCAAGATTTGACGCTCAAATCGCAGGATTGTCAATCGGTGCAGGGCTGCGAAGGGCGGTCTTTGGCGTCTTTACGCCGCGGATGCCTTGGGCCGTCGCTGGACAGGCGAACTCCTATACCTCGCGACGCAGTACCCTGGCAGGGATTGCAGATACGTCGCCAGCCGTCACGTGGTATCCATTCGGGAGCGACTGACTCCAGTTTCGCATGGCCGCGAATCCGCGTAAAAAGCGAGCGTAGAGGGGGCCCCTGCGTGACGTCGGACTTCGTCAACGCGTCAGCGTTGCCGACCGGCGCCGCTGCCTGATGCCCAACCGGGATGTTTTTCGCCTTGACGACATGCCTGTCGTGCAGTCTGCCGATACTCGCGGTCCAGGTAGTCCGCTGCCTACCTGGCGGATCAATTCACCTTTCCGTGCCGGATGGCCGTTCAACCTGAATGCGCATTCAACTTGACGTGGCACGACGGAGTAATCCTTACATGGGTTTCGATCGCCGCAGTCGGTTGGCCTGCCCCCCCCCCCTTCCGGCACGTGAGTACGGGTAAAGTCACAAATAACGCTACCGTGTTTTTATCCGGGAGAGCGAGCGGCCCGATCTGGCCGCGTGAGTACGGGTCACGCCACAAATTGGGTCACGCCAAAGAGTTTTCTGGATCACGTCTGGCCACTGAAAAAGCCCGCTAAGCGGACTTAACGGAAGTGAAATTGCGGAAATGATGATCAGTCATTTCTCCATTCCGTGGTGCATTAGACGCGCTTTTTGTCAGCGCAAGGTGCATGTCTGGTGCTGATAAAGTGATTCTGGAGGTCAAGGCGTCAAGGTATGAAATTGTCTCAGAAACGTGGTACATCGATGTCGGACCTGTCAACGCGCTTCGGAGATCAACGAAAAGGCAGTGCGGGGCCGTTTGGGGCCGGCGGTCGACCTGGGCATCAGTCTCTTCGGACGTGTCCTGACCGGGCAAGTTGATGCCCCGACCGGCCGGCCGATCCGAACGGTTCTCCTGACTGATGTTCCATCTCAACTGCAATTTCGTGATAATTGTGGACATCGGTGCCGAGAGCATTGGCGGCCCGGCAGAAGGACTTCGGGGCGGATGCCATTAAGATCGACGGCTTGGCAGCACAGCTCTGCGGCAAGACTCAGCCCTCACGGCGCAACCCTGGCGCCGAGGTTTTGGCGATGCTGGAGCGGGCGTGTGCCGGCGAACTTGTCGACTAAGAATTGGACTGCGACATAACCGGCAAGGAGGCGAAATCATGCGACGACGAAAGAACGACGCCGTGGCCCGGAGCCAACGTCAGACGGACGGAGTCTCGGACCCGATCGGTGACATGTTGCGGCTTACGGACGAGCACATTGTTTCTCCGCCGTCGTCAACGGCGGTAGACGATCCACTCGACAAGGTCGAACTCATCGCCCAGACCCTTTCCCCGACACTCTTGGCCGCGGCGGTCGAAGTCCCTCGAGATCACGGTGCGGATTACTTCATGTACCTGGGGTTGCTGCTCAAAGAGGCGGGCAACCCGACTGACCCCTTGCACAAGATGCTGGTTTGGCAGACCGCAATCGCCCACTTCAAGATCGGCAAACTTCACAGGGATGCGGCGCAGGCCAAGGACCGGGCCACGGCGGAAGCGTGCTGCAATGCAGCGCTCGGGCTGACCCTTGAGCTACGGAAGCTGGTGATTGCCCTGGCCGATTATCGCGAGCGATCGGCAAGAACGGTGACGCCGAACAGGAATGCTTCGGTCGATTGTGCCGTGACCAAGCCCGCGCCCACTTCGGCGGCGGTTGCCGAAGCCGCGATAACGGAGACGGCAGCGCCACCGAAAGAGCGGAAACGGGATGCGACAAAACGCGTAAGTCACGGAGAGTCCCAAGGCAGTCCCAAGACGCCTGCCCAACGCGCGGCGAGTGGTAACCGGCCGACGAAAGCGGGTAAGACGCGGGCCAAGTGCGGCGGGGAGCGAACACAAGCACGGGTTGGGCACGGAGGATCGTCTCCGCGAATAGTCCGCCGGCCTACGGGAGCCAAGATGGAGGGCCCTCGCGGCAAAAAACGGCGACCAGCGACCAAGGAGAAGAAATCCGCGAGGCAGTTGCGGGCGGATTTGGATGAGATGACACGCTGGGTCGTTTGATGGTTGACGCGCTGACCGGAGAGTTCTGGTGGGACGACTGCAGGTGAACGAGTCGGGCCAGCCGACGCTGGAGGTCGCACAATGAAAACGCACGGGACGACAATCCAATGCAGGGCTTCGCTGCTGGCCATCCTGGCGTGCGCCGCTTTCTTCGCGTCAGGCTGGACAGCGGAGCCGTTGCGGGTACGCGTGCTGACGTACAACATCCACCACGGCGAGGGCACCGACGGCAACATCGACCTCGCGAGAATCGCGTCTGTGATCAAGCGGTTGAAGCCGGATGTCGTTGCACTTCAGGAGGTCGACAAGAAGACCACAAGATCCAATGGCGTCGACCAGGCGGCAGAGCTGGCAAAGTTGACGGAAATGCACGTAGCCTTTGGTAAGGCGATGGACTTCGCTGGCGGGGAGTACGGTGAGGCGATTTTGTCGCGTTACCCGCTGTCGGAGGTCCAAGTCCACCATCTGCCGTTTATGCAGGGCTGCGAGCCGCGCTGTGTGATTTCTGCTCGCGTTCGGCTCGGCGAAGACGGACCGGAGATCGTGTTTGCGAGTACACACTTGGAGCATGCCAAGGCGGCGCTGCGCCTGTGTCAGGCGCAAAAGCTCAATCCGGCACTCGCGGCGAATAACACGCTGCCGACGATCCTGGCCGGAGATTTCAACGACGTTCCCGACAATCCGACGATCAAGGTCCTCCTGCCACATTGGACAGACGCGACGTCCGGGCAACCCGATCCGACCTGGCCTTCGGATCAGCCGCGGCTGAAGATCGACTACGTCTTCTTCCGGCCGGTTGACGGTTGGCACGTCGTCGAGAAGCAGGTCGTAAACGAGCCGGTGGCGTCGGACCATCGTCCCTTGCTCGTGGTGCTGGAGTGGGTGCCTTCCTGGCTCACCTTTGTCCCGGAGATGGAACGGATTGCAGACCTGGACGGTCGTCCAAATGATTCTCGCTGGTCGGCGGCGGATGACGCGAAGCGCGCCGATGATCTGCGCCGGGTCCAGGCGGAGTGGAAGACAAGGACGCCAACGGTCCGGTCTTTGCTGACTCCGGAGCGGGTCCGGTCTCTATCGCGGTGGGCGGCAAAACAGATGGAAGGCTACACCACCGTCCCGCCCCTGGAGAAAGCTCAGCTGCATCCGGTGGCGGCGAACGAAGAGCAAGGCACGATTCTCTTGGAGAGCACCATCGACACCCTGCCCACGCACAGTCCACTGGTGACCCGATGGCTCAAGGCGTTCGTGCGCTACGACACCAGGGGTCAGAAGATCGCCCACGTCACCATCACGATCCGTGGACAACGGCTGGAGTGACAAGTCATGTCCCTTTCTCGCCTGCAAAGAACGCTCCCGTGGATCACTGTGGTCACAGTCCTGATCGTTCGGCCCTGCGCGGCCGAGAACTGGCCCGGCTTCCGCGGACCGACCGGCCAAGGGATTTCCCGCGAGAAGAACTTGCCGTTGACTTGGAGCCTGGCTGAGAACGTGGCCTGGCGTGTGGAGATTCCAGGGATCGGTTGGTCGTCGCCCGTGGTATGGGAGAACCGCGTCTTCGTGACCTCGGCCACGCCGGACGGGACGTCTTGTCACGTGATCTGCATCGACGCCGAGCACGGGAAGGTTCTCTGGGACAAGGAAGTGTTCCGGCAAGAATCGCCTCGCAAGATGGCTGAGAACTCCCATGCGACCCCCACGCCCGTGACAGATGGGAGCGGGGTGTACGCCGCGTTCAACGGCGGCCGAATCGTGGCCGTTGATTTCGACGGCCACGTTACCTGGAGTTGGCGAGACGGTCAGTTCGTCAGCAAGCACGGGCTGGCGGCCTCCCCGATCCTGTACCGCGACCTGCTGATCATGCCGTTCGACGGCAACGGCCCGGCCGACGTGGACAACATCGGCTTTCGTACGGCGTGGGATGGCGCCTTTGTGGTCGCGTTGGACAAACGCAGCGGTCAGCCAACGTGGCGCGCCACACGCGGCTTGTCGCGGCAAGCCCATGTCACGCCGCTGATCATCGACGTCAGCGGTCGGCTGCAACTGATCAGCGGTGCCGGCGACGTCGTGCAGGGGTTTGAGCCTGATTCCGGCCAGCGGATCTGGACGGTCCGCAGCCTGGGTGAGGGCGTGGTGCCGTCGATCGTGTTCGGCAACGGTCTGGTCTTCACGTCTTCAGGTTACGGAGCCCCGGCGATCCGGGCCATTCGTCCGGGTGGACAGGGCGAGGCGACGGCGGCACATATCGCCTGGGAGTCCCGTGACAATGTGCCCCTGATTCCGTCCTTCGTGTACGCTGACGGTCTCCTGTTTTGTGTCAAGGAATCTGGTGTCGCGACGTGCGTCGATGCCAGCACTGGGGAAGTCCTTTGGCAACAGCGGCTCGGTGGCAGGCACGGGGCCTCACCGGTGCTTGCCGAAGGCCGGTTGTACTGCCTGGCCGAGGATGGGACCGCGACCGTGATCGAAGCCGGCCGGGAGTTTCGGGAGTTGGCAAAGAACACGCTGGAAGCTCGGTGCCAAGCGAGTCCCGCTATTTCCGGCGGCCGAATCCTCATTCGTTCGGAAGGTAGTCTGTTTTGCATCGGCCCTCAGAAAGCCTGTAACAAACTGGAGCCGTAGACCCTCAGATCAGCTCACGCGTCCACGCTACCGCACTCCGGGACCTTTGATGATTGGTGAGAGAAAGGCACTGACATGAACATTTGGTGCATGCTGCTCGAACGTAGCACTTTTCTGGTCCTAATCGCCACGATGTGTTCCACAGCCTGGAGGCCGACAAACGCCACAGCCACGGAAGTGGTCACGAACTTTCGGGAAACGGACGAGACGTTTGCCAATCCGGGCCAAGGCTGGATGACCATGCGACGCCTGCCGGACGGTCCCGGCCGATTCCCGTATTCCGTCGCCTACTTCCGGCTGAACTGGGAGGAGCTTGAGCCGGTTGAGGGCCAATACAACTGGCGTCTGATCGACGAGCCGCTCGCTGCCTGGGCCAAGCGGGAGGCCCGAATCGCCTTCCGGATCATGACGACCAACGCCCACTCCAAGGGCTACTACTGCTCGCCGAAGTGGCTCTTCGACGCCGGCTGCAAGTCTTTCGAGTATGTGGCAGGCGGCGCCGACATCGCGTCGGGCGGGGCCCGGATCACCCGGATCGAACCCGACTACGGCGATCCGCTGTACTTGGAGAAACACGGCCGGTTCATCAAGGCCCTGGCGGAGCGTTACGACGGCAATCCGCAGATCGAGTTCCTCGACATCGGCTCCTATGGCATCTGGGGCGAGTGGCACACGAAGCATCCGCAACCTTGGCCCGTTCGCAAGCAGATCATCGACATGTACCTGAACGGCTTCCGCAAGACGCAACTGGCCTCGATGTCGGACGACGCTGAGGCCCTGGCGTACGCCTTGGCACACGGCACGGGCTTTCGCCGCGACGGGGTTGGCTCGCCATGGCATGAAGCCAACTGGATCGGCTCCAAGAAGTACGCCCACGTCCAGGGCTTTGCCGACCAGTGGAAACGGGCGCCCGTCGTGTTCGAGTGGTACGGTCCGTACGACTACTTGATCGAACGTGGCTGGTCCTTCGATCGGGCGTTGGAGTTCATGGCTGCCAACCACGTCACCTTCATCAACGACAACGTCGGCAAGGTGCCGCCCGACCAGATGCCCAAGCTGGAGCAGTTCACGCGGCGGGCCGGCTACCGCTTTGTGTTGCGGGAGGTTTCGCACCCGGACAGCATAACTCGTGGTGAATCGCTGACGGTGAACACGAAATGGTCGAATGTCGGCGTGGGCAAGCTGTATCGGCGTTATTTGTTGGAACTGTACCTGGTGGACTCCACCGGTGCCGTCGTCTGCCAGCAGGAGCAAGCCGAGATCGATCCGACCGGCTGGTTACCAGGAGACCAGACGGTTGCCGCGGGTCTGCGGGTTCCGACAAGACTGCAAACCGGGCTGTACACGTTGGGCCTGGCCCTGGTGGAGCCGACCAGCCGGAAGCCGGCCATCCGTCTGGCGATCGACGCACCGCAGACTGACCGGCTGTACCGATTGAGTTCGGTTCGTGTGAAATGAAATGTGGCAACGGCCGACCCACGCGATGTTCTTTCAGGGAGACAAATGGGATCATGAAACAGTACCTTCTGTTGCGTCACACGACGATGCTTCTGCTTATCGCTCTGGGAAACCAGACTCTGGAGGCCGCGCCACCTGACAAGAAGTTCATCGAACTGGGCTGGGACATCCCCTCCACCGCCGACCTTCGCGAACACTGGCGAGACATGGAACAGGCAGCGCCCTTTGACGGCATCATGTTCCGCGTCGAAGCCGAGGACGATCAAGGAGCCCGACTCAGCAGCGAGTCGATCTGGGACGCCAACTCGTGGAAACGCGATTGGCTGAAGCCGGCGCTCGCCGATCTGCAGGCTTGCCGCTTTGAGCGATTCAAGGACAACTTCGTTCGTTTCAACGCGACGCCGGGTAACCTGGCCTGGGACGACGACGCCGGTTGGACTGCGCTGGCCGAGAAAGCCGGCCACTGTGCGTGGTTGATGAAACAGGGCGGCGGCAAGGGCTTGGCCATCGACTTCGAGTCCTACGGCGCGGCGCAGTTCCGCTTTGATCCCGCCAAGCAGCACACCTTTGCCGACGCGACGCAGCTGGCTCGCCGCCGCGGCTCCCAGTTCGTCCAATCCGTAGCCCAAGAGTTCCCCGACGCCGTGCTGCTGGCCCTGTGGCTGAACAGTATCAACTTCAAGGCCGGGCGCAGCACACAGCCGGAGAGCATTCTGGCTTCCTCCGGATACGGGTTGTTGCCGGCGTTCATCGACGGCATGCTGGACGCCGTGCCGTCCGGCATGATCCTGGTCGACGGCTGCGAAAACGGTTACTACATGGACTCGGCTGAAGCCTATCTGCAGGCTGCCCACGAGATGCGATCCTGGCACGGCGCCGGCGTCCGGTTGGTGTCGCCGCAGAACCGCGCCAAGTATCGTCAGCAGGTGCAGGCGGGATTCGGTTTCTACCTGGATATGTACCTGAACCCGGAGGGAAACCGTTACTACTTCGCGCCCTTGAACGGTTCACGCCTGGCACGGCTCCAGCGGAATCTGGGGTTTGCCCGTGATGCCGCCGACGAGTACGTGTGGATCTACGGAGAACAGTGCCGCTGGTGGGGACCGCGGCGGGATTTGCCAAACACGGTGGGCCAAGGCCGACTGTGGGAAGAAGCCATGCCGGGGATCACGCGCGCCATTGCCTACACGCGTAACCCGCTAGTGGCGGCGAAGGCTGAGTTGGCGGAACTTCGCAAGTCCGGTCAGCTGACCAACCTGGCCAAGAACGCCGACTTCGGCCAGGCCGCGAGTCCCCAGGCGGGTTCGCTGCCCGCGGAATTTGGGGCTTGGCAGGATGAGACGAACCCAACGGGCAAGTTCGCCTGGGATGCCGACATCGGGGATGGCTCCGGGCGGGCTACAAAAGTAAAGTGGGGCTGCTTCATCCAGGGTTTGACCGTCCAACCGGGCGAAGAATACGCCATCGAAGTTTCCTGCCGACCGCGGGGCCAGTCGCAGCCCACGCTGGTGATTCGCTGGCAAACAGCAGAAGAACGCTGGACGCAGGAGCAGCTGGATCAGACGTTTCCCTTCGAGTCGGGCGATGGCGAATGGCAGTCGGCGTTTGGTGTCGTGACTGTGCCGGAGGGCGTGGGCCGGTTGATCGTGCTCCTGAACGTCACTGGGCAAATCGCAGACGAGGACGCCTGCTGGTTCGATAACCTGGGCGTGTATCGGCTGCGCCCCTGAGCCACACGGCGAGGCAACCGGTGACGAACGAGATTAGGGAGCCGAGACAATGTGCAGGGCAGTCCGCAAATCGCAGTTCGTGGTAGCGGTGGTTCTTGTGGTGGTTGGGATCATCGCGGAGACAGCGACGACCGCGGAACAGCTGCCGGCTCCCACGGGCAGCGCCAAGCTGGCCTTTGCCGGCCTGACCTGGCAGTGCAAGGCCGGCCCCCGATTCGGTCCCGGACCGAACGGCTGGGCGCCCGACCTAGCCTGGGTGGACCAGCAGGGCTGGCTGCACTTGAAGATCGCTAAGGACGCGGCGGGAAAATGGTGGTGCGCCGAGGTCATTTCGGACAAGTCGTTCGGGTACGGCGAGTACCGCTTCACCTTCGCCGGACTGTTCAGCGAACTCGACCCGAACGTCGTGCTCGGCTTGTTCACGTACCTGGATGACGACCACGAGATCGACTTCGAGCTGGCACGATGGGGCCAGGCTGCCGAGCTGAAGAACGCGCAGTTCGTGATGCAACCGGCCACGGCCTCGCGGATGTATCGCTTTGCCACCGGTGACCTCCAGCGTCTGACCTGCAGCCTCACATGGACGGCCGACCGAGTGCAATGGCGGTGTTGGCAGGGAACGGGCGGTCCGGGGGCCAAGTCGCTGGCCGCGTGGACCTTCACTGGCAGCCAGATCCCAGCAGCATCACAAGAGAAAGTACACATGAACTTGTGGCTGATGCGTGGTCAGCCACCAAAGGATGGGCATTCGGCGGAGGTAGTCATCGAGTCCTTCGAGTTCCGGGCGGCGGCGCGGTGAATCGGGTGGGCCATCTCCGTTTCCCTGCTCTCGGCGCCGTCCCTCGACGGAGCCGATCACGCGGTTAGGTTCTTTTCCCGTTGTGCAAGTCTTCGGACTGCTCGCCAAGCGTATCGAGCCGTCGCGTCGTGGGTGACGAGGATCGGCCCTGCCGAAATCACGCGCAGGCGACTGGCAAGTATCTTCTTGCCACGCATCCCTCTCACGGATTTAGCGCCCGCAGCAGGATTTTGGTCTCCGGCGACTGAATTTGGGGGAGTCGGGGGTCTTGGCGTGCCTTTCGCCAGGGAACCGGCAAGAAAGCCCAGCAAGAAACGCAAGAAAGCGACTGACGGGGGTTCTGACGCTGGGCGACCACCTGAGCCTTCCGCGCACGATGCCGTCAGACGCGAAGCTAGGGGCCCTAAAAGGCATGTTGCCCATCTTAGCTCGCTGTCGGGATTTTGACTTTTGATGGTAGCCGGTTCGCTGCGGAATGGGCATCCGGCGGGCTGACGAGGCAAGGACGCCTGTGGCAGCGTTGTTCTACCGGGCGGCAACCTGGCGAGGAACGCATCATCGCGACCGGGACCAAGAAGCCAATTCCTCGGCCAGCTTATCGCGGTTGTCTGTGCAGACGGTGATCACCTCGACATCCGGTCGGCACCTGACCGTGGCAATGAACCCCCCGCCCTTGGCCGCGACAGTGGCCAGCACGGGCACAGGGCTATCAAGCACGCGGGTGACGGCCTCGACGAAGACACGGCTCAGGCACTCCATCTTGCCGATCTCGTCGATGACGAACACGTCCACGCAGTCCGCCAGCCTGGCGAGTTCCGCCTGGACGATCGCCTCGAAGCCACACAGGTCCACTCCATAGCGGCCGACGCGGTGGGGGCTGCGAGAATCAACATGGGCAAGCGCGGTCGTCTGACCGTTCAGGCCGATCGCCTCGAAACCAACCCGCTGACCCTGCTTGCGGATTTCTTGGGTGTAGAAGCCCGCCAACCGCAAGTCGGCCAACCGCTCGATGACCCGGCGGATGACCGTCGTCTTTCCGCAACCGGGCGGACCGGTCAACAGGACATTCTTGATGGTGGCATGAGGCATGGGGCACCTTGTACGCCATCGTATGCCCTGTCGTCTCGCCTGCCCAGTCGGCCCGACACTTTCCCCGGCGAGCGGCGGCAGCTACAAAGGGACGCAGCAAAGACGCCGATTCCGAGGAAGGAGACCAACAAGGTGAACACGCTGAACGCCATTCACAACCGACGGAGCATCCGCAAGTACCTCGACAAGCCCGTACCTCCGGACGTTCTCCAGCAAGTTCTATCCGCGGCCATGTACGCCCCGAGTGCCTGCAATCAGCAGCCGTGGCAGTTCGTGGTCCTGGACGATCGCAAGCTGCTCCGCGAGGTTCCCAAAATCAACTCGTACGCCGCGATGGCCGCAGAGGCTCCGGTGGCGATCCTGGTTTGCGGCGACAGCAGCTTGGAAACGGTTCCTGGCTACTGGGTCATCGACTGTTCGGCCGCGGTCCAGAACCTGTTGCTGGCCGCCCACGCCCTGGGACTGGGCGCCGTGTGGACCGGCGTTTATCCGCAGCAGGAACGGGTGGAAGGGTTCCGCCGCCTGCTCGGCTTGCCGAAGAACGTGACGCCCCACAGCCTGATCCCGCTTGGGTATCCGGCTGAGCAGCCGCCACAGGAAGAGCGATACCGGGCGGAGCGGGTGCATCACAATGGCTGGTAAGAAGAGAGGAATCGTACGATGCGTTGCCAGGTCATAGTCGGAATGCTGATCTTTCTGGTCGCCGCTACGGCGGTGGGCGCCGAGAATCTGATGACGAACCCTTCGGCTGAGGAATCGGCTGACAACGGGATGCCTAAGGGTTGGGGGAGGTATGTTGGTGCGGGCGGCGTGCGAGTGGCGGCAACGACCGACGAGAAGCACTCCGGCGAGTCGGCGGCCTGCCTGGAGTTGGACAAGTGGTACACGCCCAAGGACACCCAAGACGCGCCGGAGAACCACAGCGTCAGCGGAGCGATAGTCCTGGCGGAAAACGATGGCTATCGGGTCAACGGCGCCTTGTCATGTATTCCCGGCGCGAGGTACGCCTTTTCGTTCTGGTACAAGGGGACGATCCCCGTGGCCAAGGTGACCGTCAGCGGCTGGCCTTCCGAGAAGGCGGACCGTGACCAGCGAATCACCGTTCCGGTCAGCGTGAAGCCCCTGCGACCCGGCGACCAATGGCAGCAGTGTGCCGGCAGCTTCCGCGTCCCGGAAGGCATCGAACGGTTCGTTGTGTTGATCCTGGCTTCGGGCCACGAGGCCAAGGGTTTCCGGCTGGGCACGCTCTACGTGGACGACGCCCAAATCGTGGCCAAGGAGTTTCCCAACGGCGAACTGCGGGGCGTGTGGTGGGGATTCGTCAAGGCCCAAGAGGCCGAAGCCGGGCGACGAGAGATCGACGATAGCCTGGACAAGCTGAAGGCCGCAGGCATCAACAGCCTGTTTGTCTCGACCGCTTCGCTTTATCTAGCCGCCCTGGATCGCCCGGAGTTGCAGGAACTTCAGCCGCAGGCCGGATGGGACGCCTACGGCGAAATCATGCGGGCGGCCAAGCAGCGTAACATGCAAGTCCACGCCTGGTTCTCGCCGTGGATCTACAAGAGCACTTCGAGGGCTGTCGAGCTACGCGATCATCCCGAGTGGGCGGCGGTGAACTCCGCCAGTGTGCCGGACACGAAGGGCCTGTGCTTCATCCGGCCGGAGGTCCGCCAGTTCGAGCTGGACCTGCTTGCCCGGCTCGTGGATCGCTACCCAGACCTCGCTGGAATCCACATCGAGGAGCCGGGTTTCAACTGGGGGGCAGATTACTGCTACTGCGAACACTGTCAGACGCTGTGTCGCCAATGGCTCGGGATCGACATCCGCAAGGACCCGGAAGCTGTCCGGCCGACGCTCCACAACCTGGCCGCCTTCATGTGCAGCGACTTCTTTGCCCGGCTCCAGGAAATGGTGCTTGCCAAACGTCCGGGCATGTGGCTTTCGGCCAACGGCTCGGGCGGACGCAACCCGGACTGGCACATCGGCCGCGACTGGACCACTTGGGCTCGCCGTGGCTACCTGGACTTCTACGTGCCGCAACTCTACACCAAGAGCGTCGATGTGTTTGGGCAGCGGGGGCTGGAAACCAAGAGCTGTCTGGGAGAGTGCGGCTTGGTGACCGGCATGGCCGTCAGTTGGAGCAGCATCTACCCGGAGCGACAGGACCCGCAGGCGATCAAGGCCGAGATCGCCGCAGCACGGAAGCTGGGAGCCCAAGGCTTCATCGTGTTTCATCGTGATCACTTGTACGACGAGCACCTGACGGCGATTCGGGAGGCCGTGGAAGCCGGAGATCTGGCGCCGCAGAGAAAGTAGTATCCGTCAAATCGCCACCAAAGCCACGAAAGGTCAACAACCATGAAGACGACAAGCACGTTCCTGATGTTGCTCCTCACCGTTTCCGCAATGGCCGACGACGAGGAGTACAAGCTGGGGCCCGATTCGATGCGTCAGGAAGGCGTGCCCCAGGGCACCGTGACCAAGGAGGTCTGGCACAGCAAGGTTTTCGCGGACACCGTCCGTGACTACTGGGTCTTCGTGCCAAAGCAGTACAACGGCACCAAGCCCGCCTGCGTGATGGTCTTCCAGGACGGGCAGGCGTACGTCAAGGAAGACGGCGACTTTCGTGTGCCGGTGGTCTTCGACAACCTGATTCACAAGGGTGAGATGCCGGTAACCATCGGCATCTTCATCAATCCGGGGCGATTGGTCGCTCCGCCGGCCGATGACCCGAAGAAGGCCAGCAACCGCAGCTTCGAGTACGACACGCTCAGCGACCAGTACGCCCGATTCCTGCTGGAGGAAATCCTCCCGGCGGTCGGCAAGAAGTACAAGTTGACTGCGGACCCTGAATGCCGGGCGATCTGCGGGATTTCATCCGGCGGGATCTGCGCGTTCACCGTGGCTTGGCAGCGTCCCGACGCCTTCCGCAAGGTGCTCAGCCACGTGGGCAGCTTTACGAACATCCGGGGCGGGCACGTTTATCCATCGCTCATCCGCCCCGCGCCCGCGAAGCCAATTCGGGTCTTCCTCCAGGACGGCGACAAGGACCTGGACAACGCCTGGGGCAACTGGTGGCTGGCCAATTTAGAGATGGAGGCGGCCTTGAAGTTCAAGCAGTACGACTACAAATTCGTGGGCGGCACCGGCGGCCACAGCGGCAAGCACGGCGGGGCGATCCTGCCGGATTCGCTGCGCTGGCTGTGGCGCGCGCCCGAGCCAAAGGCGTCCCCGAAATAGCCGCCAACCTTAAACATCGACGCAGAATCCAGCGTGACGGAGGAGAACCATGTTTGCACTTCCCTCGCTTTCCGCCATCGCGTTTCTGGCTGTGGCAGCGCAAGCTGACCAGACACGCGAGTTTGCGCTAGTCCGCGACGGCAAACCGCTGGCGACAATCGTCGTTGCCGCGGAGCCCACAGTCGCCGCGGCCTTTGCCGCCGAGGAATTGCAGGATCACGTCCGTAGGATCACCGGGGCGACGCTACCGATCGTCCCCGACAATGTGCCGGTGCCTGGCTCCCGTGTGCTCGTCGGCCGCAGCCAGGCGACCGACGCGTTGGGCTTGCCCGGCGAGCCACTGACGCCGCAGGAATACCTCATCCGCTATCTGCCCGACACGCTCGTGCTCTTGGGCTGTGAGGCCAAAGCCGCGCGGCCCCTCGCGCCGCATCGTGTGGAGGGCCGATTCGGCCGTGCTTTGGATTTCGACGGCCAGCGCGACGTGACGGTCATCGACAAGCCCGGCTTCCGCGACGAAGCGGGAACTCTGGAGGCGTGGGTTTGGCTTCCCGCCGAAAAGCAAACCGCCTGCCACGGCACGATCCTGCGGCTGGATGGTGTTAGTCCCTGGACCTATCACATCCTCCAGCGCGACGTGAATACCAGCCGCATCAGCTACACGACGTACGACGGCAAGGAGGGACATGGCTTGGCCTCGGGCGATCTGGCCGAGGGCTGGCACCATGTGGCCGGCACGTACGACGCGGCAGCCGGGAAGATGGAGCTGTTCATCGACGGGCGTAGCGTGGGTGCGATGAAGTATGTCAAGACGACCTGTCAGACATCGCAGCTGGGGATCGGCGGTGTGGCGCCTACGGGAAGTGACAAAGTCGGCAACGCCATCCGCGGCCGGATCGACGAGGTTCGCCTCTCCACGGCGGTTCGCGATTTCGTTCAGGCTCCGGCCGAACCGTACGCGGCTGATGACCGCACGGTCCTGCTGCTACACTGCGACGAGACGGCTGGACTGGCGCGCGACGCTTCGGGCACGGTTCGCAGCACGGCGCCTCCCGATCCATTCGACCAGAACGCGACGCTTTACGCCGTCTACGATTTCCTGGAACGAGCCTGCGACGTCCGCTGGCTGGCTCCCGGCGACATCGGGGTGAGCTGCCCCACCACGCCCACGCTGATCGTGCGTGGTCAGGACGTCCGGCGGGCACCGGCCATGCGGTACCGCTGGCTGGCGGGGTCCACCCTGTACATGCCCGGTCCGCCCCAAACGGTATCCCAGTTCGATGCGCGGGTATGGCGGCTCCGGATGCGTCTGGGAGGACAGCCGTACTCGGTGTCGCACTCGTTCTATGGCTACTACGATCGGTTTCTGAAGTCGCATCCGGAGTGGTTCGCCCAGGGCTACAGCGGCCAGCCACCGCAGATGTGCTACACGCATCCCGACTTCATCGCCCAGGTGGTCCAGGATGCCCGCGACTTCTTCGACGGAAAGGGGCTCAAACCCGGCGCTACCGCGGCTGGCGACATCTTCGGCCTGGTGCCGATGGACAACGCGAGCTGGTGCAAGTGCCCGCGCTGCCAAGCCGAGCTGAACAAGGCGGAGGAGGCGAACCGGCAGTTCAACAACGGCAAGGCCAGCGACTACGTGTTCGGCTTCGTGAACAAGGTCGCCCGAGAGATCGCCAAGAGCCATCCGAACAAGTGGATCGCGGCCCTGGCCTACTCCAATTACGCCTACTACCCGGCCAAGATCCAGGTCGAGCCGAACGTGGCGGTCCAGTTGTGCCTCCACACGCGGAACTGGTGGTGCCCGTCCATGGAAGCGAACGACCGCAAGACGCTCCGTCAGTGGCGTGAGCCGGCCCACAACCGTCCGCTTTACCTCTGGCTGTACTACTGCTTCCCCGCCCTCAATGCCCGTTCCGGCAAATTCCACTACTTCCCGGGCTACTTCGCCCACACGGCGGCGGCGCAGATGAAGCTGTTCCACGAGGCCCACATTGCCGGGATGTTCATCGAGAACTCCAGCGAGTGCAACGAGAGCTACCTGATGGACCAAGTGGAGTTCTACGTCACGCTGAAGATGGCCGACCAGCCCGATTTGGACGGCAATCGGCTGATCGACGAATTCTTCACCCGCTACTACGGTGCGGCGGCTGGGCCGATGCAAGAACTCTATCTGGCCATTGAGGAGACGTTCAGCAATCCGAAAAACTACCCGATCGAGGTCCAGCGTTCCGACGCCCACCAGCATCAGACCAAGCAGCTGGCCTGGGGTTCGCTGGGCACGAAGCAGCGGATGGCGAGATTTGGCCAACTCATGGCTCAGGCCAGGGCGGCGGCCCGCACGCCGCAGGAGAAGGAGCGTGTCGCTTTGTTCGAGCAAGGCCAATGGGAATACATGCGGAAGGAACAGCCATGAAGTGCCACCGAATGTTTCCTGGTATTGCCTTGGTCCTGGCCATCGAGTCTGTCGCCATGACCAACGAACTGATCAACCCGGGGTTCGAGGAGACCGCCACGGACCGCTTGACTGCGTGGACGCCCTATGACCGAGGGTATGCGTTGGACGCGACCGAGGTTCAGTCCGGAAAACTCGCGGTACGCTGTGAAACGACGGGCGACCAGGACGGAATGGGGATTGCGCAAGTGATCCGCTACGACCAGCCCGACAAGCGGCCAATCATCGTCGGCGGATGGAGCAGGGCGGAGAACGTCGGGGCGGGGGGCGACTACTGTCTGTTCCTGGACATCATCTACGCCGATGGCACGCCGTGGTGGGGCAAGACGGCCGCTTGGACACGCGGCACACACGGCTGGCAGTATACGGCCGAGGTGTTCCACCCCGAAAAGCCGGTCCGCGAGATCCGGGCGTATGTCTTCTTGCGGCGCACCAAGGGCAAGGCGTGGTTCGACAACGTGTTCGTGGATCGCGCCAGCCTTTATGCCACGCAGGTCCGCGTGTTGTCCGACTTCCCACGCCGCCCTCACGGGCAACGCATCCGTGCGCGGCTGACCCAGGCGGCCGATTGGCGAGCCGCGTTGTTGGATTCCAACGGCCGGGAAATGGCGTCTTCTCAGGGACGCGGCGAGACGGTCGTTTGGGACTGGCAGGATGCGGCGGAATTGCGGCCTGCTCAGCTGCGCCTCACCGGACAGGCTGGTGATGGAGCCCGGCTCGACCTGACGGTTCCCGTTACAGTCCCGGAGCGCCCGGAGAACCCGGTTCGCGAGGGTTATGTCGTCTGGGGCGAGAACTCGATGCGGAAGGTCTATCCCACCGAGTACCCGCCGGGCGGTAGACGTTCGGATCTAGCGGTTTCGCTGGCCCGCAACGAATCGGAGGGGCTGCAAATCTCGATCACGCCGGCCGATCGCGTGACGCTCCGCAGCGTGCAGGTGAGTATCGGCTCGCTGACGAACGAATGCGGTGACGTGTTTCCTCCCGACGCAGTCACGGCCCATCTGGTCGGCTATGTCTACGTGGAAACGCCCTCCGGTCATCCTGCCGCTCCCGCCGTGGGCGCCTGGTGTCCGGAGGTCTTGCTGCCCATGCGCCCGTTCGAGGTCGCCGGCGGGCGAACCCAGACGGTGTGGATCAACTTCCACGCCCCGGAGACGGTGTCGCCGGGGACCTATCGCGGTCGCGTGGTCGTCACTCCCGCGTATGCGCCGGCGACCGAATTGCCCGTCAGCGTACGGGTGCGCCGTTTCATGCTGCCACGCTCACCCAGGATGAAGACGGCCTTCGCCATGATGGACGGGTACACCCGAGCCGCTTACGGCGAGATCACGCCCGCACTCCGCCGCCAGTGCCTGGACCTGATGCTCTCCCATCGGCTCAACCCGGATGACATCTCGCGGACCGATCCGCCGGCCGTCGCGGATCTGCTGTACGCCCGAGATCGGGGCCTGACGGCGTTCAACATCCTGAACCTCGTACCGCGTCCCCAGGGCAAACCGCTCTGGACGTGTTACGCGGAGCTAAAAGACTACCCGGCGGATTTCCGCGACGACCTGGCTCGACGGCTGGACGGTTACGTCGAGGAGCTGCGCCGGCACGGGTTGTCGAAGCTGGCATACTTCTACGGCTTCGATGAACGGGGTCCGGAGTACGACGAGTTGATCAAAGGCATCTGCCAGTTCCTCAAGCAGCGTTATCCGGAGGTCAGCACGTTCACGACCGCCGGCTACATGTACCAGAAACGCCGCACGACGCCGCCGGAGTACCAGGACTACATGGATTGGTACTGCCCACTTACGTCAGTCTACGACCCGGACCTGTCGGCCCGCTTGCGGCAGCAGGGGAAACAGGTCTGGTGGTACGTGTGCTGCGGCCCGCAGCATCCGTACGCGAATTTCGCCGCCCTGGACTACCCGTCGATCGAGGGCCGGCTGCTCGGCTGGATGACCTACGGTTTTCAGGCCGATGGGCTGCTGTTCTGGCACGTGAACCTGTGGCACCCGAACCGGATCATCGACGGCAGCGATCCTTACCTGGACTGGAAGCCGGCGTGCGTCGCGAACATGACGGGCGACGGCTGCCTGACGTACCCCACGCCGGCCGGGCCGGTCAGCTCGATCC
>JAAYEH010000334.1 GCA_012728855.1 Rhodopirellula sp.
CTTGCGTTTTGTAGCCATTCCAACGGTCTCCTGTTGCGGGGAAGAAAAGTGAACACTCTTCCCACAACGAACAGTTGGAATGGTTTTTTTGATTCTTTGTCAAAAAGAACCACATACCAGGGGACTGGCTCCGTCGCAAATGGAGGTTTTCCGCGAGGTTGGAGGTTGCCGCGACGGTGCCTGTCCCCTTTCCCGGGCGGACCAACTCGATGGCCACACGGTCAATCGACCCATACCAACCGCATACACATCGGCTGGAGCGGAGCCGTCAGCCGGCCGTTGTCGAGCGTCAGCGTCTCCCCGCTTAACGCATCAACCGCCGCCTTGGGCGCCACGGCGATGCGGGCGAAATCCACGGTGACCTGCGCCGTCGCGGGCTGATCGGCGGAGAGGTTGGAGACCACCAACAGCGCGCGGCCACCTTTTCCCTGGGCGCTGGGCCGCGCATAGAGGCTCACCTTCACCGACTCCGGCTCCGCGGTCGCCGGCGGATTCGACTCCCAATACGGATGCCACTCGGCCTCGCCGACCTCGAAGCGGGTCATCACATCCCAGATCGGCGAGACTTTCTCCAGAGCGGTCAGCCCGCAGGGGCGTACTCGCACGTCGTGCAAAAGCGAGAACGCCAGAGCGTGGTCGTAGGTCCAATGCGGCGGCCGCTCGTAGGCGAGGAATTCGCAGGGCACGCCGAAATTCCTCCCCATGAACTCAGCGCGAAAGGCGTCCAGCGGCAGGTTCTTGAGCGGATCCCCGGAAAGCTCGCCGCTGGCGAACTGTTCGCCGTCCCAGTAATCGTGGGCAAACGCCAGAGTCGGCGTGGTGCAGCAGGTGCTTTGGTGAGCGCTGATGATTCCCCCGCCTGCGTGAATCATGCCGTACAATCGCCGCATCAGCCGCCGCACGCCGAAGATCGGATAGGTCGGCCGCAGGCTGCCGTCGGCGGCGCGATAACCGCAGCCGTGGCGCTCGTTGCAGCAGCCCCACGGCTGGATCGTGCCGTCCAGGTACAGACCGTCGAAACCGTAGCGTTTTTGCGCCTGCTCGATGCCGTCGGCCAGCCGGTCGGCCCAGACGCTGTTGTAGCAGACCTTGAAGTCGCGTTGCTCCGGGTGGCGATACCAGCCGGGCGTCACCTGGCCCTTGGTGTTCTTGACGAGCACTTGATCGGATAGTTCGGCCCACTCGGGCGCCAGCGGCGAAAACTCGTAGCCGTGGTAGACGAGCACCTTCATACCGCGCTGGTGGCAGGCGTCGACGATGTGCTTGAACTCCGATTCCGGCGTCGTCATGGGATAGTTTTGGATCGGCGCCCAGTCCTCATGGAACACGGCGGTTTTCACGCCCAACGCCTTGGCGCGGTCGAGCGTGGGCAGCGGTTTGCGGTCGGGGAATGCGCGATGGCAGAGCCACCACTCTTTCGGGATAGGCAGCGTGGAGCCGACGCCCAGTTGCGGCACGTGCCAGATCCGCCACTCGTGAAAACCTTTCGGCCACGGCTTCACCGGTGTTGCCTGGAGGCCGAAGCTGAAGGTGACCGGCAATCGCACGTCCGATTCCAGCAGTCGCAGCCGCAGCAGAACCTCCCGATCCTGCGGGATGATTTCGATGGCCCGGTCGGCGGCCTGTGGGCGCCAGGCTTCGTCGGATTCCGCGAACCAACTCAGGCCGCTCTCCTCGCAGCCGAGCCACACAAACGGCTTGAAGGGCAAGACCAGGCCCGTCTCGGGCAGCGCGCCGCTGTTTTTCGCGGTGCCCCATCGGCCAGGGAAGTAGTGGAAGAGGCCGGCCCGCGACCGCTCCAGCGGCACCTCCAGCCACAGTTGCTCGATCTTGGGCGACGTCTTGTGCTGCGGCAGTACGACGAGATCGACGCGCACAAGGCCGTCGAATTCGATCCGCGTGGTCGAATTGACTATGAGGTCGTCGCCAGCCTGCCAGCCGGTGATGACGGCGTGCGACTGGTCGGCGTGAAACACGAAGTTGCCGCCGCGCCGATTCCACTCGATCGGCTTGCCGCTCACCTGCCCCACCAGTCGCACCGGCGCGGCCAGGATCTCGTCGCCCGCCGTGACGATCGAGGCAGGCAGAGCGGAGTTGGCGAGCTTGTGCGAGCGTCCCCACACGCCCACCTCGACGCCCGCGTCATCGCTCTTGACGGTCACGGGCGTCCAGGGCGAGATCAGCTCGGGCGACTCGGCAGCCGAGGCGGGTGAGATCGCTGTGAAGAGAGTCGTGAGACCGCTGATCAGGATGGCCGATCGCTGACCAACGGTGGAACGACGAATCCGGTTTGGTACGTTGTTTACGTCGATCATGGTTCGCTCCTGAAGTTGCTTGGTTGCAGTGCGGATCGTGCCCCATCATTCACGGACGATTGTAGGCTGGGACGAGGCGTGCCGCAACAGGGACGGTGTGTATCTCCAACATTCCCCCTGAGTGCCGATGAGCCATCACCCGCGCGGCCGTGTGCAGTGTCAGAATAATCTTCACAACGTGGCGCTGGCGATTCGGGCTGGCTTGAGAAACAACTGTCGCAAGTGGCATCAGCCGCTGCGCATTCTTCCTTGATCCGTGCTACTCTGTCGTGGTTTCGGTAGCACGGATGGCAAGGCCGGGGCATGGATAAACGAGAAAGGCAATTTCTCGAACGCTGCTTATTTCTTCGCCCCTGCTTGCTCCAGCGCTTGGAGTTCCTTGTCGCAAATGAATCCGACGCGGTCTGCCTTGAGCATTGCCGCGGACCAGGCGGTTGCGGCAGCGGCGGGCAGATGCGAATTCCGGACCGCGTCGATGACGACCTGCAGGCACTGCTCGATGTCGTCAGTCATCAGTCCTTCGTCGCTCATCTCCACCTGGTAACTTCCCGCCTTCATCAACTCCAACGACAAATCCATCGCTTCGCGGAGATGGTTCATCGCGACCAGTCGACCGAAATTGCGCTTGATCGTGTCGTACGCCTCATAATCGTAGTCGAAATTGTAGTTGATCTCTCGTTCGTCGAAGTCGGTCGCATCCGCAATCGCTTGACGTGTTGCCGCAACGAGTTCGTTGGGCGGGGCCTCCACATCGAACCTCGCCTCAAGCTCACGCATGATAGTGCGATTCGCTTTGGCGTGTTCCAGAATAACCTCGATAAGCTCCGCTTTTGTGCGACGGGCGAGCGCTTTTCCCAGGCGATCGACCGCCGACGTTGTCTTTGAAACCTTTGCGATTGCCTTTGATTTGCGTTTTGCCATAGGTGAACTCCGTACCTTCGTTCGTTGGAAAGGGGCAGACGGTCTGTTTCCGTCAGGGCCGCTCGATCACCGGGGCCGTCGCCACGCGAGGGCGGATCGGCAGCCGCTCGATGCCCGGGAAATCCGGATCGCCCAGCGCGCGAACCTCCTCCTCGCCCAGGTAGACGCCGCAGGAGTCGACCCAGGCGATCAGGCGGTGCAGGCTCTCGGGATCGACCTTCACGTCGTAGTGTTTGCCGCTGCCGGCCAGTTCGATCAGCCGGCTTGCACCGGACAGATACTGCATGGGGCGCAAAGTGGTCAGCGCTTTCGGATCGTTCATCGTGGGATCCATCGATTCGACGGGAATCACCCCCGCGATGCCACAGCCGGGCCGGTCCGCCGGGACCGAATAATGCCATGCGGCCTGACCGACTAAAGTCAGGTAGGGTTCCGGAAAAGGGCCGTGGCCAGGGCGGAGCCGCAAGTCGGGCTCGTCGAACTTCGCGGCATCGCCGTTATGGCACTTCAGGCAGTAGCGATCCAATACGGGCTGGGCGAAACGCTCATAGCCGATACTCTCCGTGCCCCAGGAGGGCGGAGAGAGTTCCGTCGGCGCCCGTCGCAGCGCCAGGCCCCCATGTTGCTCTGTTGGCGGCGAAGTGCTATGCAATTCATGGCAACCGACGCAGCCCCGCCGCTCCCCGGGCATCAGCCCAGAAAAACTCCGCATCGTCTGCACGCAACGTCGGTCGCTGTCCAGGAGTTGGAAAAACAACGAACGGCCGGCCGGGGCCACAAAGTGTACCGATCCGTCGGTCTCGACCGGCACCTCGGAAAGAATCCGCTTCACGCCCTCCTCCTGCACGATCGACACGGCAGGCCCGGAATGGCGATAGGTCTTTTTCCACGTCGTGTAGGTCTTGTAATCCAACTGGAAGACTCGCAGGTACTTGACCGCGCCGCGCGGCAGCTCGGGCGCGCCCTGGTAGACATCGGGGCTGAAGAAGACGCCCGGTTCGACGGGTTTGCGGTCCTCGCCCGTGCCCGGCCAGACGACGCGATGCGGCGGCTGGGGCGGCGCCGGGCGGGGTTTGATCGGCACGGCGTGCCAGACGTTGTGGATGCCCTCGTAGATCAACTCGCGGTTGCCGTAAACGTCCATCAGGTAAAGGCGAAATTTCCCCCCTTCGCCCCTGGCTGAGACCAGGAAATCCTCCTCGGAAAGCGGCAGGGCCGTTTTGTACCCGGTGAATCGGCCCGCGGAATGGTAGTCGGCAGCCTCGATCGGATCGACCGGCGGGAGGCTGCACTCCGGCCAACGCAGGTCGGCGGTGACCTTGGTGAGGCCGTGGGGGAAGTCGCGGCCTTGGTCCGGGTCGATGATCCCGATCGATCCGCTCCACCAGTCGTGATGGCCGACTCCGGAAAACATCACGCGGCGGCTGCCGGGAATCGGCTGTGGCTCGGAAAGATGATCGGGCCAGACCGACTGATTGCCCCAGAAGTGCGCCGTGCCGGTGCCGTCGGGATTGGTCGTCCACAGCTTTTGCAGTCGCCACAGCGGCTTGTCGGAATATTCCCAGCGGGAGTAGATCACCCGGCCGTCGTGCAACAACGAAGGGACGAAATCAGGCTCGCCATTGTAGCTGATCAGGTAGATGTTTCCACCGTCGGCATCGCAGCGGGCCAGGATGTACGAGTAGATGAAAGGGCCGCAGCGGACGTGCGAGTTGCCCCGCGTGGTGGTGAAAAGGATGTGTCCGTCGGGCAGGTAGATCGGATCGATGTCGTCGTAGTCGCTCTCGGTCAACTGCCGCAAGGTCGTGCCGTCGAGGTTCATCTCGTAGAGATGAAAGGCCTTTTCATCGTGGGCTTTGAAGCAGTAGAGCACCCGCTTGGCGTCGAAGGAGAGGGACGGTCGCCAGAAGCTGCCGGGCTTCTCCTTGGGAGCCAGCAGCCGCACGTCGCCGCCGGGATGAAGGCCGTCGAGCACCAGCAGCCGGCCGCCGGGCGTGGCCGTGATTCCCATGCGGTGAATCGACTCGTGCGTGTCGTTCACCCGGCCGCGCGGATATGGCTGGTCGATGAACAGAAGCTTCGAGAAATCCACCACCGGGTTGGACAGGGCGATCCGCCGCTTCACCCGCCGCACGGCGAAATAAGCGTCCTTCACCGCCGGCGCGACCTCCGCATAGGCGAGAATGGGATCGGTCGGGCCGAGGTTCACGAGGCGATGTCCCCAAGGCCCCAGGCCGCCGTCCGCAGCCAGCGCCGCCGCTTGCCAGGAGGAGTCGTCGAACTCCGGCTGCTGCCATTGGGGCGTTTCTTCGTTGTCCGCCCGCCAAGTAATGTCGGAAACGATTCGCACCGGTGCGCCGTTTGCCGTAAGCAGCGTCACGCAAGCAATCAAGCCGGCCGGGTTCTTGCCGTTGTACGGGCTGTTCTCCGCGCGTACGGCGAGCACATTCCTGCCGGGCTTCAGGTGTTGTTGGATGTCGAAAATCGCCGCCTGATTCCAGCCCGCGTGATTGCTGAGGTGGGCGCCGTTGAGGTAGACCGAGCAGGAGTCATCGGCGGTGATCCGCAGTTCCGCCCGCTCAGTGCCCTCGACCGGCACTTCAAACGCGCGGCGGAAGAACCTCGCTTCAGCCGGCGCGTCTTCGGCGGGGCGACCTTCGGGAAACCAGATCCAGTGAGGTTGTATTCCTTCACCGGCAGCCGGCGGCCCATCGCCGACGATGTGCTCAGCGAGACGTTGCTCAAGAAGATCCAGTTCGGCCACTTCGTTGCTCAGATCCGGGCTGTGGGGGTTTTCAGCCAGACGATCGGCCAGCCGGCGCGCCCATCGGATCTCTTCGGCAGCGCGGCCTTGAAGCGGCTTCCCCTCCGCCTGAAACAACCAGTCGCGCTGAAGCACCGCCTCCGCCTCGTCCGGGCTGAGCGTGCGGGTCGGCGGAGTCGTGGGGTTTTCGAACGCGTAAGGCAGGTAGATGCCTTGCCGGGCCAGGGCATCGTCGCGCGCCGATTCCACCGGGTCCGGCGAAACGGCAAAGACCGCTCCGGCGCAAAGCCCTGCCATCCCGATCACCAGGCCGCGGAAAACGCTGGATCGAATCGATTGGCACACCGTTTTGCCTCCTCATCTCAAGGAGTCTTCATGGTCATTCGGTCAGCGGCTGATCGAAGCGATTTCTCACGGGCGCCGAGTTTAGTGCCAAAGAATTGGGTAGGCAAGGGGGTACAGGAAGCTTCCCGACGGTATTGTCCGCCGGCTACGCGGCAGAATCAAGCGTGGATGGGCGCCGCCCGCATAATTCCGCAGCCGTGGAAAACCGGTCGGCAATGCAGCCTGGTGGCGCAACCGTTCACGCTTACGGCCGCGCGGCTGGTCCAATCTCTTCGGGCCAGGTTTTTGGGTCCAGGGGATGAGGAGAGAGTCGGCAGGGAGGCGGGACGAGGGAGTTTTCGCCAAGGCGACTTTTCCGGGCTTTTGGTCGGACGAGACTGCGGGGCGTAAGCAGGCGGTGGCGGTCCAGCGCAGGGCGCACCCGCCGGAACACCTTCCAGTGTCAGAGGTATACGGATCGTGTAGGCCGCTGTGGGGCAAACCAGTGCGGCAGCGATCAAGGCATAGAAGGATCTGGCAAGGCGGCCTGCGACGCAACGCACCGCGTTGGTGTTGCAGGGAGAGACGCTATACCGCAACTCTCTGCAGGTGAAGAGTTTAAGTCGGGAAGGGGGCGAGCAATCGCAACGGATCTGTTGAGGGGTGTGTTGCATGTTCGCGCGAGCGTTCGGCCTTGGGGTGCGTGGATCGACGTGTGCGGTGGCCGAGGTAAAGGGGTGAGCGGAAGCAAGCAGTTGCGCATTGCTGGACATAGCTGGAGTGGGTGAGTTTTTGATTGATGTGGGTGTGGTCGTATGTTCAGTATACGGTGGCATCGGCGGCGCGATCTGTCAAGGAGTGTTTTTTGGGCCAAGCGTACGGAATTTTCAAGACGCGTGAGTGGACGAGTTTCGCGCGTGCAACGAGGAGAAAGAAGAATGAGCCAGTCCGCGGCGGTTTTAGGATAGGCTCTTACGCGCGCGACACGCCTGCGAGAGGACTCGTCTTGGGAGTAGGCCGAGACGGGAAGAGCCTGGCCCGAAAAAAACAGCTTGCAGGTTCGCGCCGCAGTGGTAGGATGAACGGCAGACATCACAAATCGTTTCGTGGGTACTGGAAGAGCCTGCACTGAAGGCGGGTATCCGGAAGGGCCCGTTGGCTCCGCTCGATCACGAGCGGAGGCGACGGGCTTTTTTTTGTAGTTGTCATTGGTCATTTGTAAACTCTTGGATTGACGAATGCCCGGACAACTTGCAGGTGAAGGTTCTGGCGCTGGATCCAAGCAAGGGGAGCGATTCGCATCGGGGCGACTACTCGGCTTTCATTCGGTTGCCGGTAGTTGCACCAACTAAGGGGCGTATACCTTACTTCACTGGACAGCACCAGGAGTCGCTAATGGCAGACTATGTAAAATGCCCAACGTGCAACGGGAAGGGAGTCGTCGCACGAAAGGGCCCCCTGGCGGCGGGCGAAAAGCAGTGCCCAAACTGCAAAGGCACCGGCAAGATCAAGCGGACGCGGTAATTGCAGCGGATGTTTCCGAGGCGGCCCTCATTCGGAAGTGGGTGTTTTAGTCGGCAGGGCTACCAATGTTTTGTAACGCCGGTAGCCTTCGAGTCCAGTGCCTGCCTGCCCGGTAATGGAGGCGGCTATTTGAAGCCGGCAACAGCCGACCGGATGGACGCGTTCTGTCGAATAGGGTCGGCCCAACGACGCGGCTGGGCTAGTTGTCGCCAGCCGAGCGGTAAACGGTGCCGCCAATCGTGGAGTGGGGTTCGGAACGGCCAGCCAATACGTGGCAGCGGTGACGCCCGGGGAAGTTGTGCGCGTTGTAAGTCCGGCCGAGTGGCATCTTGAGGAAGCCCGGCGAAATGCGTTTGGTGTTGGGGAGCGCGGAGGCGTGATTCACCGTTGAACGATGCTCAGCACGCGTATGGCAACTCTGAGAGGCTCTGAGCCGTAGCACCGCGCAAAGTGC
>JAAYEH010000335.1 GCA_012728855.1 Rhodopirellula sp.
AAGGACGAGCCTGGGCCGCAGACGGTATGGTTGGGACTTCAACGCTTGCACGATATTACCCTCTGTTGGGAGGTGTTCGGCCCGGAGGCCAAAGCCGACGCAATATTTGTGTAGAACAACAAGCCGTACTCGGCACTCCGGTCGGCGAGTTCGAGGGCAATGCCATCTCCACGGGCCTCAAGCCGCTTCATGGCGATCTTCCCCGCCTCGGCTCCATGACGAGTCAGGTCAACGCCCTCGTGTTTCAGCACTTCGACTGCCGTTTTCTCGACGCTCGACACAAGTTCTCGCTCAGCTGTGCCAAGCAGTTTCTTCTCGCCGGCGCTCAGCGCTGTGCGAGCAATGGCGCGTTCTCCTTGAGAAACAACCGCCTCGGCCGTCTCCCGCTCCGCCGCCTTGGCAAGAGCCTTGGCACCGCTAGCCGCCTTGCCTGAACCTTTCAGTGGGGTCAGCGTCAGCGCTACATCGACCCCTGCCCACAGCAACTCCGAATCGGACACGTGCAAGCCCTTGGCGTACTTCTCGCCGACACGGTACGCCATATACAAAGGAACCCACTGAAGAACCTTCTCGCTACTCGGTTCTGGGTAACGGTCTTGCATGAGTTGGCCGGTAAGATTGACTGTCTTCAAGTACACGTCAATCTTCTCCTGACCATATCGCGATACGTTCCCTACGGCGTCAATGACAAGAGGGTTAAGATCGTCGCTCCGCATCAACTCGGGACGCCGGAGCAAGTCGTAGAACGGGCCGTACTCACGAAAGCGGGTGAATACGTCGAACGCAGGCCATCCGACCCGCGCCATCGCGATCACAGCCGCCTGGTTGAGGCGTTGATCGCTTCCATAAAACGTATAGGCGATCGTCGCTGCCGGGCCGCAACGCCGGAATGCCTCGATGCCCACGCTCTTCCCATTCCAGGTTTCGGTCAAGAGGCGGAGGACGTAACCGTCCTCTGCCGCGAGCATCTGCACGAATTCAGGTTGTGCAGCCAACAAGTCAAGAGCTCTATACAGCCGCGCGGGTTCGACACCAGCATCCAGCATCTTCGTCGCGTCATCGTAGTTCTGCAACATCAACACCACAGCAAGTGGCTTGTCCAGAACCGCGCAGGCGTACTGAACAACATCGGGTATTAGCTTCGATCCTTTCTCGGTCGGCGGGGCTACCAGCATGAGCGCGGCGGGGAGTCCGTACCTATCATTCAATTCCAGCGGGAGATCATGATACTTGGCCACTGCCTCGGCAACTCGCTCGACGCTCGCGGGCGAATCCATGAAGTTGATCGACATGAACAGTCGCCAGGCGCGATAGCCATACTGGTCAAGGATTGCGTGGGCCTGTGGCGCATCATCCACCAGGAGCAACGGTAGCGAGGCAGGGGTCGTGTCGGATGTCGCCAAACGACCGGCAGGCAACCGATCTATCTTGTGCAGAAAGGCGTCAAGCTTGCCCTCTTGTGCCCAATCAACCACGCCTCGATTCCAACTGCCGGCAAGGCGAAAGTGCGCTGGGTCTAGTTTCCAAAGCCGAGTAAGGGCAGCAAAGGCTTTAGGGTCGTTTTTTAGGCAGTAATCAGCGTCGTCGCCAAACGTCTCAAGAACATTTACACCCTCTTCCCCGTATTGGCGAGCCGCATCGATTGCTGTATACGCCCAGGTTGCCGAAACGCGGTCCAAGAGCAAAGGGTCGGACTGCGGCAGGATCGACTGCAATTGCGCGCGCAGCTCGATAGATGGATTGCTGATGCCCGATGATGCAAGACAACACAAGCGGATGCAAAGGTAGCACGCTACCGCAATTGCGATTACGCTAAACAGCAGACCTTTGAACCTGTCTCTAGGTAACATTGCCACCATAACATGCCCTCTAAATACTGATGTGTCTATTCACCTCAGTTTGTGCTGAATATCCTCGGCGCAACAAAAAAGGGCGCCGGAACCAATGCCGCTCACGCAACCCCCGCCAAGGGGCACTGAAGAACAGCATGGCCGACGCCCCTTTCGGGGCGCGGTCCATTGCTGCTTCTTCAGTTCAAGAGCCGTAGCTCAGGTTGGCGGTTTTGCGTGAAGCAGATAGGACGCTCGCGCGTCGTTCAAATTGTTTCGTGAGGCCGTTGCTCGGCCGCCTTCATTGTTGGAATATCCTCCAAGGTCTCTTCAAGGATTTCCTGACACTAACGTTTTCTATGTGGCGGGTATGCCGCCGGCTAAGGACGCGCAGACCTGAAGGTTATGGAGCCAATGCCGATGATATTGCTTCTCGCTGAGTCGATGTGCGGGGCTTTGGTGC
>JAAYEH010000336.1 GCA_012728855.1 Rhodopirellula sp.
GACGTCGCCGACCAAGTGATCAACTGACACTACTATCACCGCTGAAAGTGAATGCCGACGACGTGTCGGCGACGTCGCCGACCAAGTGATCAACTGACACCGTAGAGATCGTGTCTCCAGTAGCATTCAAAACCAGTCGGCGACGTCGCCGACCAAGTGATCAACTGACACCCAGCAGTAATTGCACGGCCTCGGCCTTGGTCGCCGGTCGGCGACGTCGCCGACCAAGTGATCAACTGACACCTCTAGCCGGGACGTATAACGATGGATTTATTCGTCGGCGACGTCGCCGACCAAGTGATCAACTGACACTATAAAGTGCTGCTTTCTTGAACGATGTCGCCGACCAAGTGATCAACTGACACCGAATCTCTCGCGCCGCCCGGCCGCCCGGCGCCAGCCGTCGGCGACGTCGCCGACCAAGTGATCAACTGACACTGATCGAACAGAATCCGCCGACCGTTGTAGGAACAGTCGGCGACGGAGTATGCCAACCGCAGTTGGCATTGTGGAGATCGGCTTACGGCACGAGCATCGGCTCGCGGATCGTCGCTTCTTCCCGCTCCAGGGCGGCGACGGCCTTCTCGACGGCCGGCACAGTTCCGTCTCGATCCGGTTGGCCCGTGCTTCGCTCATCTCGGCCCGCTCGATGCGTTCCTTGGCGTCCTCCGCGCGGCCGTCCTTCACGTCGCGTTTGCGGGTGCTGACCTGCCAGTTCGAGCCGAACTTGATGCCGTAGGGCGGATCGATGTAGATCGTCTGCACCTTGCCTTTGAGGCCCTCTTTCTCAACCAGGCTGGTCATCACCAAGAGCGAATCGCCCAGGATCATCCGGTTCGATCAGTTGCCATCGTGATGGTAGAAATCGACCCGCTGGTCGAACTCCTCGGGCAGGCCGTTGAAGTCGGCGAACAAGTCGAGTTGTCGGTTGCCGGACTGCTCAGTGCGGGGCAGGTCGTCGATAATCGCCTGCGGATGAATCTTCTCTTGGATGTAGATGGGCACCACCGGGACGGCTAAGTCTTCCCGATCCTGTTGGTCCTTGCCCTGCCAGACAAGTTGCGGATCGAGCGACGGGTCGCGCGGATAGAGCATGGTTTTGGGGGCCTGCTCGTCCTCGGCCACAAAGTCGCGCAGCTCCTCGGTAGGGATGTTCTTGCGCTTGTCCTTGTGGCGGATGGATTCGACGGGGGTTTTAGCATTTTTCTTCTTCGCCATGAGTTTTCCTTGACTGGTTCGTATGAGCATTAGACGGCGGCAATCGCCCAATGAGTGAGCCAAACAACGGCAAGCGCCCAGGCGAAGCTGAGCATCGTGCCGATGATGATGTATTCCGCCTCCATGCGAGTTGCGTTGTCCTTCAGTTCGCCAAACCGAAAAATCGACTTAGCGGCAATCAGAAAGCCGACGCCCATGGGTTGGCCGGATAGAATGAATAGCAGGATCAGGGCGCGTTCAAGTTGGCCGATCAGTCGTCCACCGTTTTCCAGTCCCCGTTGTTCCGGCGTGATCCCGCCCGACCGATAGGCGTCACGAATTTCTTGTAGCAACGGTTGGACGAGGATGCCCACAAGGACGCCGCCGGCAAGAATGGTCGCGATGGCGCCCGACAGCAATACAAGAGTCTTTAGCCGCAACGTGTTTCCCAGAAGGGCGCTCCAGTAAGGCTCGACGGAAATTGTATCAAAGAAGCTGAAAATTGCGACCATTGCAGCAAGCACCGCCACGTGGAGCGCCTGATCGACGATGATGGTCCAGAACTTCCATCGCGCGACAGGTTTGCCATCGGCGTCTCGGGGAGCAAGCCAACGAAGCGAGGCTTCCTTCAGGCCGTCTATAAGGGGATGGCTTACGAGAACCACAGCGGGAATTTGCCAAACGAACCAAAGGCCGGCGAAGCTATAGGCGGCCATGGCGTGTATCACGGCGTGTTTCAAATACGCGAAGAGCCGGAACTGCTTCTTTGCCACCACATCGTCGTCCCCCTGAAGCCAGAAGTCGGCCACAAGGTGTGCCGCCACGATTGCAAGCAGGACGGTTTTAGCGCGTATGTCCATGATTTGAGTCTGCCAACACGCCGAGAACGGAAATATAACACTTACGTGTAGTATGCCTCTAGCGCTACTTATAGCTTTAGTAGCGCCTTGGCGCTACTACCCGTAGGTGGCACTAAACTTTGATTTGAAAATCTTAACCACTTGCTCAATTGCGTGCCAGTTTGCGTTAGTAAGTAAACGAGTGGCGCTTTCTCTCTCAATGGGTGGTTTAAAACCGGCCGCGATTTCCGCGTGGGACCGACCCTGAAAGGCACCCACAACTGCCTGCGTTTGTTTTGCCGACCATCGCCTTACAACTACGTCGATTAGCCCGAAAGTTGCATCCCATAGATCGCAATCGGCGCATTGCTCGGCAACGAACCGCATCTGTTGCTTGCTGGCTTCCTTGAGGCTCCGACCGGACAACCGGAAGGCTTCGCCATCGCCTTCCGAGGCCCTTTCGCCGGGCACGAAATCCACCTTGCCGACGGCAATAACCAATCGCGTGTCGATCATCTTTTCCGTGGCTACGATGATACTGCTTCGATAGAACAGGGCGGCCTTGAGTGCCTCGCCAGGCTCACTGACCAGCAATTGCCATGAATCGCCCGAAAAAATGTCCACGCTCAATGGAATTGAGCCGGCCAAGAAGGTGCGAAGTTCGTTTGACGCCTGTTTCATAATATCGGGCAATTCGGCTCGTTTCGACGGCGACAATTTCGACGATCCGATGACGTCGCCCGAGATTACCGCGTAGATTCTGTCTCGTTCAATTTCCACAGCCATCTCCCTACGGATTTAATCGTGTGACACGTATTTCCTGATGATGCTTTGTGCGTCCCACGGGTCGGTAATCTCAATGAATCCCCAGCGACCGAAGCCGCCGTGGTTGTTCACCGCGGGCATCCAGAGCGTGCGGGCCGTGGCGACCTTGGCCGCCTTGTCCTTCTTCTTCTCGCCCGTCACTTCCACCAGCAGGTTCAACAGGTCGTCGGGGCCGCGGCCGTCGTCGATGCAGGCGATGAAGTCGGGGGTGTATTGGCGTTCTTCACCGTTGATGGTGTAGGGGATCGTAAAGCCCAAGTTGTGATTTTTGACGTAGCGGACCACCTCGTCCATGTCCTCAAGCGATTGGGCGAGTTTTTGCTCCCAGGAATCGGTATCGGCCACGACGTGAGAGATATGACACTTATCCTCGCTCGCGGCGTAGACGGGGCGGGTCGTGTCAAAATCCACATAGCGCGTCGAGCCGACGGCGTCGTAGGGGCGCAGGATCGGCTTCAGCGCGGCCGTGCCGTCGGTCGAGGCGACGATGGCCTTGTAGATGCGGTCGGCGGCGTCGTGGGCGTATTCGATTAGCAGCAGCAATTGCGGAAAGGCGTGGTCTTTGAGCGTTACGCACTCGGCCAACCAACGCTTGGCGATACCCAATAATTGCGGAAAGAGCCAGGGCTTGTCGTTGCCATCGTCGTCGCGGAAGTATTTTTCCAGCGTCAACTTGGCTAGCATAAAAGCGACTTCGTTAAGCCGACGCCGCTTCAGGTCGTCGAGCGTGTGGATGGTCGATTCGCCGACGATGGGGGCGTTCTCGGTCTTGGTCGGGATGTCCGCCGTCGAGAGAGGTAGCCGGGATTCTTTGGTAAACGTGGCCGTAAGCCGCTCGCCGGCCATATCGTAACGATAGCCGACCAACCGGGGGAAGGTGATTTCGCAGGCAATGCGGTTTTCCAACGCGCGGACACGGGTCGGCATCGGGCCGGGCTTAGGATCGTGGGTCGAACCGCTACACGGAATGAACGAGAAGGGAACGCCGTAGACTTCGGCGTACTCCGGCTCAAATCTTCCCTTTTCATTGACGGCATAACTCATCCGCCGCAGCCCACGCCCCACCACTTGTTCGCAGAGAAGTTGTGTGCCAAAGGCCCGGACGCCGAGTACATGGGTGACGGTGTTCGCGTCCCACCCTTCGGTGAGCATCGAAACGCTGACCACGCACTTGATGTGCTCGCCGAGCTTGTCGGCCTTTCCAACGGTGTTCATCACTTCGCGGAGAAGGTCTTCGTCGGTGAGGCTTTCGGCGTCGCGGCCGGGGAATCGGATGCAGTATTCGGCCTTGAACTCCTCGATTTCACGCGCGGCGATTTTCTTGAAGTCGGCACTCATGGCGTCGCCCGATTCAAGCTGCCTACTGTCCACTAGAATGGTGTTGGGGCGATGGAGCCAGCCGCCGTGCCCGTCGTCGTTGCGGAAGATGTCGAGCGCACCGGCCTGCGCAATGGTCGCCTCACCGATCTGCTTCTCCCAACCGGCGATGTAATCGAAGACCATCTTCGAGACGTTCGTGTTGTTGCAGACGACGATGAACACGGGCGGCGTTATGCCCTTTGCCCTGGCCTCAGTGTTTTTCTCCCACAGGCGGTAATACTTTTCGTAGTTGCCGTAGAGGCTGTGTAATGCGCCTTGAAGTTCAGCGGGGAGATTTGGTTCGCCGCCTATCGCATCCTTCTTGCGGCCCTTCTTGGGCAGGTCGTCCCGAATGCGAAGCCATAGGTCGCGATAGGTCGGCTGGTCACCGGTCATTGAATCATCGGCAACGGGCACGCGGGGCACCTTGACGATGCCTGCCTCGATGGCGTCGATCAGCGAAAAGTCGGACACAACCCAGGGGAAGAGCGTGCCTTCGGAATAGCCCGAACCGCGAAGGAAAAACGGAGTGGCCGATAGGTCATAGATAGCCTTCACGCCGATTTTCGCTTTGACCGCCTCGATGCCGGAAATCCAAACGCGGGCCTCTTCTTCACGCTGCTTGGCTTCGAGACGTTCATCGCCGGTGAGCTTCACATCATCGCCGTCGGGCTTGCGGCGGTAACAGTGGTGGGCTTCGTCGTTAATGACGATGATATTCTTTTTATTGCCCAACTCACGGCACACCCGGCGGACCATCTGGTCGGGCGTCTCTGTAAATCCATTCGATCCTCCCTTTGCCAGAATCGCTTTGGTGAGCTTTCCGGCGGCCACCTTCTCGCGGGGCAGAAAGGCGTGGAAGTTGGTAATTAGAATCTTGGCCCGGCCTAGTTGTCCCAGCGAGTCGGCGGGAAGGATGTCGCGTTGGCGGTAGTAGTTCTGCGGATCGTTGGGCAGGAGTACGCGCAGCCGATCGCGGATCGTGATGCCTGGAGTAACAATGAGGAACGTATCGGAGAATCGAGCATCTTGCGGATTGGCGAGCTTGTTGAGCGTTTGCCATGCAATGAGCATGGCCATGACGACGGTCTTGCCGGAACCGGTGGCCATTTTCATCGCCGCGCGGGGCAAGCCGGGATTCGACGTGTCGTTCGCCTCACGGAGATCGTTTTCAATCCAGCCGTCGAATTTCCGGGCCGCCTCGGTGAGATAGATGATCGTTTCAAGGGCTTCGATCTGGCAGAAAAACAGCTTTTTCTCGCGGCTGGGGTCGGTCCAGTAGGCGAGCAGCCGTGATGTGGCGGGCGTGGCACCGACGTAACCGCCCTCCCGCCAGAGTCTCACCCGGGAACGAATTCGATTGACGAGCTTGTTCTCTTCGATACGATCCTGCGTCCATTCGGTGTCAAACTGAAGCTGCTTGGCACCCTTCTTGCGCGGCCGGGCAATTGGGACAAAGTATTGACTGACTCGTCGGGCCTCGACAATCTCGTTGCTGATGCCCTCGTCGGTGAAGCGGAAATGGCGAGTAGGTTCACCGAATGGCGAGTTGATCACAGGGTTTTCGATAACGACTTGAGCCATGTGTTGCCAACACTCCCATACTGGCAAGAGAATCCACGCGACGATTTAGCTTTCAAACATACCACCCCCTCTTGCGGATTGCAAGGAGGGCCACGCATTACACCGAGCCGCCGGGGTCGCCAGCCCCAGTGGCTCACAATACGAGTAAATTGCCAAAGAACAAGCCGCCCGATGGCGGCAGCCGACCCAAGCCCGCTTACGGCACGAGCATTTGCTCGCGGATCGCCGCTTCTTCAGGTTCCAAGGCGGCGACGGCTTTCTCGACGGCCGGCAGTTCCTTTTCGATCCGGTTGGCCCGTGCTTCGCTCATCTCGGCCCGCTCGATCCGTTCCTTGGCGTCGTCCTTGCAGGCCCCTTCGGCCCGCTGCCGGTCGGTTTCCGCCCAGTTGCGGTAGTCGTGAATTGCGTTGCGCATGTCGGCCGCTTCCTGGCGGGCGACAAGCTGCGCATCGTCGCAGGTCTGGTGCAATTCGGCCCTCGCCCGTTCGGCCTCCAAGCGACTGACGAGCATTATCGGCAAGCCATAGAGGCTCCCGAGAAAGCGGCAGGAAATCCGGCACGGCAACCGCAAGAAATGGGATGCACGGGGGGGAAGCAAGAAACGCAAAACCCCGGTTTTTCCGGGGTTTGCAAGCCATCGCATTACTGTAGATACGATAGAGTGGGCGCACGCAGACTCGAACTGCAGACCTCGTCCTTATCAGGGACGCGCTCTAACCAACTGAGCTATGCGCCCGCGGTTCACAATTTTACCGTAATATTCAAGGCTGTCAAACCCTACGGGCCGCCGGAGGGGGACAGTTCCATTTTCGCGGTCAAGTGCGAAAATTGGGACCGTCCCCTGCGAAGGCTTACCGATTAACCCGCCCGGCAACCAATCCAATGCAGGCGGGGCGGATTATTTCGCCGCGTCGCCGTCGGCGGGCAGCCGGGCCAAGACCGGCAGAGCGATGGTGATTTTCGTGCCGCGGCCTGGGGCGCTTTGCAGTGAGATTCGGCCCCCGTGCCCCTCGACGATCCGTCTGGCGGTCGAGAGGCCGAGTCCCGATCCGCCGCGCTTCGTCGTATAGAAGACCTCGAACACTTTCGCCCTGGCCTGTTCGTCCATGCCGCAGC
>JAAYEH010000337.1 GCA_012728855.1 Rhodopirellula sp.
CCAGAGCCGTCAACAATGCTTATTTCGGACGCTTACTCTGGAAGTGCCGCCGGAAGAGATGATCGACATCTTGGATATCCTGCACGTTTCCAGTTACGTCTGGCGGGCGGCCAAGGCGTTCTATCCGCATTGGGAGGACCAGGAGGCGTTCGCCCGCGACCGCTTGCTGCGGATTCTCCAAGGCGAGGTGCGCGGAGTGATCGCCGGCCTGAGGCAAATGGCGACGAAGCGGGGCGTGAAGGGGAAGAAACTTGCGGAGATCGCCACGGTGTGCGGCTACTTCGAGAAACACGCCGATCGCATGCGTTACGACGAATACCTGGTGGCGGGCTACCCGATCGCCACCGGTGTCATCGAAGGAGCCTGCCGCCACTTGGTGAAGGACCGTATGGAGCGGAGCGGGATGCGATGGCGACTGACAGGTGCTCAGTCGATGCTTCACGTCCGTGCCGTCTATCAGTCTTCTTATTGGGATGACTTTCACCGAGACCGTATGGCCCGAGAACAGTGTAACCTTCACCCAAATCGCGCTCTGCTATGCAATTACCAACCTATGGCACTCGCGGGCTAATAGCCCGGGCCGTCAGTTACGCCCGAAATATCCGTACTTGCTCTCGGGGTTGTCGATCAAGGGACCGAACCATGTGTGGTGCAGCGACATAACGTATGTGCGACTGCGCGGGGGATTTGTGTACCTTGTGGCGGTGATGGACTGGCACAGCCGATATGACCTGTGGCGCCCGGCCTGATTGGACAGTCACTAACGCAAATCGAAGGGAGGAATGTCGTTCTGCGCAGCAGCAATTTGGACCTTTAAGTCCGTTGTATCCAGTTTGGAGTACTTGTTCGGAAGATCATTCGGTTTTGCTACGATCGTGTCTTTGGAAACACTGACCTCGTGGTGTACAACAGTAACTTTGTAGCTTCCCGCTGGCGCACCATCCCCTTGGGCATACGTCCAAACGACGAATGTTCCATCCTCTGCCGATTTGGCCTTTGGTCGTACCGTACCCGGGAACGAATCGTCCTCTGGGAAGAATACGAGATCCGCATCCGCAACGGGGCGTCCCTTGAGAGTGACCTTTCCAGAGACAGGGTAGGTAGTGTCCCATGGATCCTTGCCCTTAGAACAGCCGCTCAATGTTGACGCAAGCAACACTCCACATAGGAGACCTACGCCGCGTATCGAACGCTTCTTGATCAAATGCCTTGACGACATTATCAAACCTCCTGAAATACTTTACAAGAACAGTCAAAGCTGGGATCTGAACCTTTAGCCAGATCCCAGCCGGTGGTAATATGGCCAGAAACGACTAGAACTCGCCGATAACCTCGCCCCCAGTAGGTGTGGCTAAGCTAATGAAAACGGCAAGGCTGATGCTGTCGCTGATAAAACGAACGGATCCGTCGCCCATGGTGAACTGCGCCCCGCCTGGGTGGAACGAGTATGGAGCTCCCGTGCCGTGAGTACCAATGGGTGTTCCGAGGATAGTCTGAGCAACACCCTGTGCAGTATAGCTCAGGCCTCTGAGGTTATGACCGTTCGTCGAATTGAATGCCACGCCGCCGCCAAGGACACCGTTTGGATCATTCGTCGCTCCAAATAGGATGATGTCGCTGGCTGGTCGAGTCCAACCGCCGGAATTCAATCGATCCGTGTTAGTCGACGCTGGATCGGGATCGGTCAGGGCGTTTCCACCTGCCAATTTCCTTCCATTTACATAGACAAACGGGCGGCCGGAAGATTCGGCGATCGCCAACGTATTGGACAATCCATCGGTTATATTCTTAAACCCAAACCCCTTAACCGTTTGCAATCCGGTGCTCGGGTTGATTATCGCATTCTTCGGGAAAAATCCGCGCACGTAAGTGTAGGGAGGAGAAACTCCGGCAAAGATCTCTGCCGGATCCACATACGATTCTGGAGCTTTGGCCAAGCCAAGCGTCTGAGTAAAGACTCCAGGCGCAATACCGAAGATAGGTGAGTAGTCGGTTGTGGCGGCACTTGCCGGTATGTATTGGGCGACACTTCCTGGAGGAGCGGTGTCGAGAACTCCACCTTCCGGACTTGATGGGCAAATAAACGTAGCGACAAGCGTTGTGCCCAGCACCTTGTTGATACCCTGGTTCCAGTTAATAGCCTTGTCGTATTGGTCGAAGATTGTGGTTTGCTCCAAGAATGGCAGCAAATCCGTCAGCACCGATACACGGCTCTGCTCCCCCGTTGGCGCGATGTTCGATGGCGGTCGCAGGCTGGTGGGGAGTTGTTTGCGGGAGCCTTCAAAATTGTGGAACGCCAGTCCGATCTGTTTCAGGTTGTTCGAGCAACTCGAGCGGCGAGCAGACGCACGAGCCGCTTGAACCGCTGGCAAGAGCATTGCAATGAGAATGCCAATAATGGCAATCACAACAAGTAGCTCGACGAGCGTAAACCCAGAGTGTTTCACTGCTACGTAACGTTTCATGATTCAATCTCTCCGTGTGTCTGAATCTCAATCGAAAACTGAAAACATCCACCGAACCATGCCTTCGGCCTTCTGTGGCTGCTGCAACACATGGCGTTGCAACAAGACAGTCCGACAACAAGTCGGGTCTTCGAAGACAGGAAGTAATCGGGTGGGCGATCGGCGTGTCTCTCAAACAAACAGCTTTAGTTCCTCCTTTAGCCGTGTAGTATCGCTCTGACTGAATCGAATGCCTCTGGCAGTCCGGACGGCAGGTGATGGAGCCTCAGCTCGATCGACTCCACCGAGGGCCAACGTATTGTTCGAATGGCACCGATACAATCGCAACTGCCGTGCCAAACCAATTCTTGTTGAAAGAGTTCATTCTTGACCAAAGAAAACCGTAGGCAGAACTGCAGCGGTGCTGCATGAACCAGCGGATTTAACAGTAACGTTAGCATATATGCTATGCCCGTAAGATATCACGGCTGGTGGTGGGACATTCGGCAAGCAGCGTTGAAGCAGCCTGAGATCATCAGTGAAGGTCTTTCAGCTACGTTAGTTTTTCGGGGAAGAGCGTGCCTGTGAATCAGCGGAGGAAATGCAGATTCGAATCGTCTCGAATCCGTAAGCGAATTGACCGATGTCTTGAGTTCTTCGCGGCCTAGGGTAGCTAGCTCGTGGCAGTTCGTAGACCCCCGTTGCAGACCACGGGAAGGCCGTGATTTTCCAGGGGACTGGGCTCGCGCCTTGCCTCGCGGATCCGCCCTCGTCTCGCACCTCAGCAGAACAGAGCTTCCGAAACGCATCCCTTGCCAGGCGATCAAGGGCCGTTCTGGGACAGCAGTCCGTGCCCGCGCCATGGCCCGCCACTTGCCTCGGCGGTCTTCGCGAGGACGGAGCCGGGACTTGGCCCTGGGGACGATCGTCGACACCCGGACGGACGCCGTGGCCGACGTCCGCGAGTTGCTCGGCGCGTTTCTCGCGTGCCACGTCGTCCGCCTACAACCCGAGGGCATCGGATCTCTTGAGGAATCCGTGCGGCACGTGACGACCCCAGTGATGGGATCCAATTCGGATCGCTCGCGTGCAAAACCCAGGGAAGTTCGAGAAATGCTTTGCGTTCGCGGCGACTGGCCACGCCCGTCACGGTCACCGGCGCTGAGTCCACGTCAAGAGAGTCCGCTTTGGCCTGACTGTCAATAAGTCCTGTGGACATCGGGATGACTCCCATAATTGTCACAATACCGCCGTCGCAGTGAGTTGCTTCTGTCGCTTCTCCGGGCAAGTAGATCGGCAGTAGCCGGGGCGCCGAACGGGCGGACGGCGGAAGGATTCAAGCCCCCCAGACCGCCTTCTGTCGCGCGGAGCCAGAACGACTGACCGAGAACACGGCGACATCCGCAGCCAGGTTGGGGTTCTCGAACACAATGCGGTTCGACTCGGTGTTCACGGCGATCCGCTGGTCAATGCGGATGTTTTCCTGGGCGCATAACTGTTCGAAGTCGGCGATGGAGAAGAAACGGACATTGGGCGTATCGTACCAATGGAAGCCTTCGGTCGCTTCGACCTGTGGCGCCCGCCCATGTTCAGCCAGTTCTTCTCGCCATCTCGAGTACGCGAGGTTGGGGAAGCTGACAATGCCTTGCCTTCCGACGCGAAGCACGTCGGCCAGCACGCGTTTCACGTCGGTCACCGCTTGAAGGGTCTGGGAGAGGATGACGCAGTCGAATTGCCCATCGGAGAAGTCTTCAAGGCCGCGGTTGAGATCCATCTGCACGACGTCCAGACCGCGGCGCACGCTGGTTAGGATCGCCCGCTCGTCCAGTTCCACGCCCACGAGGCGGTAGTGACCGTTGTCTCGGAGTCGCGTCAGCAACCCGCCCGTGCCGCATCCCAGATCGAGCACGCTCGCACCGGGTGGAACCAGCCGCAGGATCGAATCGTAGTCGAGCCGATGGTGGCGGTAGATGCTCGTCGGGCCGTGGTTCTCACCATCGGCCGCTTCTGCGATCGTCGCGGCATCCGCGCTGACCGGTTCCCGCGAGTCGGTATGAAGGTTGTCCAAGAAGGCGCTGGTTATGCCCCCGTAAACGGCCAGTTCGTTGGGGAGCAGGAAGGCGTCGTGTCCGCAATCCGTGGTCACGCTGCAGTAGCTAACCGGCTTGTCCGCCGTCAGCAGGGCGCGGACAATCTCCTGGGACTGAAACGGGGGGAAGAGCCAATCCGTGCTGAAGCTGACCACGAGCCACCGGCATCGACTGGCGCAGAGGGCCTTGGCCACCTTCGCCGGCGAGTCCCCGAGGTCGAAGAGGTCCATCGCCATCGTGAGCCGAAGATAGCTGTTGGCGTCGAACCGCTCGACGAACCGGTCGCCCTGATACGCGAGGTACGAGCCGACGTTGAAGCGGGCTTCGAAGAGGGTCTGCACTTCCTGGGGCTCCAGCCTGCTGGCGTCGAACTTCTGCGTCATGGCCTCGCGCGACAAGTAGGTGATGTGTCCCAGCATCCGCGCCAAGGCAAGCCCCACGGCTGGCCCGGGACCGTTGCCGTAATACTGCCCGCCGCAATAATGCGGATCGCGGAGGATGGCGTTGCGCCCCACGATGTCGAAGGCGAGGGCCTGGCTGGTCGGGCGCGGCGAGGTCGCAATGGCCACGGCCCCTGCGACCTGGTCCGGGAACCGCGTGGCCCAGTCCAGCACCATGTGGCCGCCCAGCGAGGCGCCCACCACGGCCAGCAGCCGCTCGATCCCCAGGCGGTCCATGAGCAGTTTCTGCACGCGGACGATGTCGCCGACAGTGATCACAGGAAACTCGGCCCCGTAGGGCCGATCGGTCCGGGGATTGGTGCTGTTGGGGCCGGTGGTGCCACGGCAGCCGCCCAGGACGTTCGGGCAGACCACGAAATAGCGATCGGTATCGATGGACTTCCCCGGTCCCACGGCGAGATCCCACCAGCCGGGGTCGTCCCGTTCGTCATGCTGTGCGACGTGCGAGTCCCCGGAGAGGGCGTGGCAGAGGAGTATGGCGTTGTCGCGCCGCTGGTTCAAACGACCATAGGTCTCGTAGGTCACGGTGAGCCGCGGAAGCCGTCCTCCGTACTCCAATTCCAGCGGATCGTCAAAGACCGCATGCTGTACGTGCTTGAGCGGTCGCGCATGGCGGACCGAATCGCTGCTGGAGAAGGAATCGGACATGGATCGTCCATCATGGCGGTTTGGTGCAAGCGGCGCGCGGCGGAACTTACTTCTGCGAGGCCGCCAGCGCCTGGTCGAGGTCGGCAATGATATCGCGCATATCCTCGATGCCCACCGAAAGGCGGACGTATTCCGGTGTGACGCCCGTCTGCTCCTGATCCTCGGGCGTCAGTTGGGAGTGCGTGGTGGTGGCCGGGTGGATGATCAGCGACTTGGCGTCCCCGATGTTGGCAAGATGGCTGAACAGCTTGACGTTGTTAATCAGCTTGACGCCGGCTTCCTTGCCACCCTTGATCCCAAAGCCCACGATCGCACCGGTGCCGTCGGGCAGGTACTTTTTTGCGCTGGCGTGGTCGGGATGATCGGGCAGTCCCGGATAATTCACCCACAGCACGGCCGGATGTTTCGAGAGAAACTCCGCGACAGCCAGAGCGTTCTGGGAGTGACGCTCGAGCCGCACGTGCAACGTCTCCAGGCCCAGCAGCGTCAGAAAGGCCCCGAACGGGCTTTGGCAGGCGCCCGTGTCTCGCAACCAGTGGGTGCGAATGTGAATGATGTAGGCGATGTTGCCGATCGGCCGCAACGCTTCCTCAAAAACCATGCCGTGATAGGCGGGGTCGGGGGCAGTGAACTCCGGCCACTTCGCCGGCTCGTTGGCCCACGGGAACTTGCCGCTGTCGACCACCGCCCCGCCGATATGCACACCGTGACCACCGATGAACTTGGTCGTCGAATAGACGACGATGTCGAAACCGTGTTCGATCGGCCGGAACAGGGCAGGCGTCAGTGTCGTGTTATCGATGATCGCCGGCAGCCCGTGGTGTGTTGCCTCAAATGAAACTGGAAAGTTGCGACCTGTGGATTAGCATAGAAATCCAGAGGAGGATTTTCCATGACCCGCAAGCAAAAAAACCGTACTCCCGAGGAAAAGGTAGCCATCCTCAGGC
>JAAYEH010000338.1 GCA_012728855.1 Rhodopirellula sp.
ATCCGTGCCCCCGGATAATCGTCCAGCATCGTGATGACGACTGGCCACTCCGACCCCTGCGACTTATGGACGGACAGGCAGTAGCCCAGATCCCAAGAACAGCCGGTCCCGGCGGACTTATCCGAGTCGTTTCCATCTGACCCGTCGCCGCCGGAACCGCTGCCCGCATCCGCGTCGCTCGCCTCCTGGCCTGCGGACGCTCCGCGCGGAATACGCACTACTCTGGTTGGATTCTCCAGCCTGGCCACGGTCAGCGTCGGCTCCACGGCCAGCACGCGGGCCAATTCCCCGTTGGCGACGTAGACCTCACCCTTGTCCGTCGCGTCAACGTCTTCATCCTGGCTGTCCCACTCGACGGCCCGATAGCGGCCGTTTTTCAAACAAACGATCTTGTCTCGGACCCGAAACGGGTTTGTCCCAGCCGAAAGCCCGCTGGGGTTCAATTCGCGCTGCAGGACCGCATTCAACGCTGCCCTCGACAACGGCGACTTGGCGTTGACGGCGGCGACCACCTGGACGTCGTCGATAGGATCAATGCCCGGCTGCGACTGGACGGCCCGCAGCATCAACCGGATTTGTTCCTCTGGCTGGTCGGCCTCGATCAGCCGCAAGTTGTCCCCGCAGTCCCACGGCTTGCCCTGCCGGATGGCATGGCACGCTTCCACGATGCCGCCGCTGTTGCGTTTGATCTCCGTCAACTCTCCGCACGGGAGCCCGGCGGCGATCAGATCCCGCAGCGGTGCCCCGTGGCCGACGGGCGGGAGCTGGTTCACGTCTCCGACGAATAAGACCAGCGTCCCGCGAGCTCGAGCCCGCAGAATCGCGGCCATCAGGTCGGTGTCCAGCATCGAGGATTCATCACCGATCAGCACGCGATAGGGCAGCGGTTTGGAGCGGTCGAAAGAGAATCCGCCGTCGGTCCCGCCACGCAAGAGGGAGTGCCACGTCCTGGCCCGGATAGACACCCCGGCCCGCTGCAATGTCTCTGTGACGCGGACGGCAGCCTTGCCGGTTGGGGCTCCGATGGCGACGTGGTCGAGTCCGACGGTAGAGGAAAGCGACCGGCAGAGTTCGGCCACGGTGTAGGTCTTGCCGGTGCCCGGCCCGCCAGCAAGGATGCCGATGGGGCCGGAGGTCGCGCGGCGGAGTTCGGCGGATTGGTGGGTCGTGAGTAACATTAGATTCCGTTTCCGTGGTCTCGGTCAACAGCTTCACGTCTTGCGTCTGAAACGAAATCACTAAATACCATGATCGGCTCGCATCCAATCGCATGGCATCATCGCAAAAGGGTTGCGATTCCGACGTTGTCCTTTTTCCCGGTTTCCACGTCCGACTGATAAGCCATCGTCGGTCCGCCTCGCTCGCGTATTTTCTGCATCGTCAAGCCGTAGGCGGTCCTGCGTTGCCGCATTATTTTTCCAATGGCCACGTCACCCCCTCCACTTCCGCCTTAACGACGATCTCCGCTATTTCCTTCTCGTGTTCGGCCTTCCGTCCCTCTGCAATCCATCTCACAGTCCCGCCGGCCACGAGCGGCCCGCTTACGCTGTCCGTCTGGACCTCTGCAAGCATCCCCGCCCGCCTGGCCAACTCCAGCGCCGGCTCCGGCGTCAGGTCCGCCCCGCCGACGTTCGCGACGATCCCTTTGACCGCCACGCCCACCGGATACCAAGTATGCCCCTCGGTGTCCCTCGCGATGGCATACCACGCGGCCAACGCCTGCCGCTTCAGCTGTCCTGGCGAGAGCCCCAACTCCAGCCACATCGCGTCACACCGCTTGAAGCCGCAGCCTCGGAACCGCATCAACTTGTACGGGTCGCGGCGGACCACGGCGGCGGCATTGGCCCCCCATTCTCGAATCGCTTCTCGAACCGTGGCCCGCGGGAAGCCCCGGCCGGTCAGCAGGTCCAGCAGTTCCAGCGTTGTGGCCTCCGTTGCGGCGTCTTCTCCAAGCCGGGCCTGCAGGTTCACGGCCCCCGCGTGGTCGAACTTCAGCTTTCGTTCCGCCAGCACGCGGCAGACCTCGCCGGGCTCCGTGCGACACTTCGCGACGGTCTCCTGTCCCCAGTGGTCGTATAGTGCGGCGGCTCGGACCGGGCCGAATCGCAAGCCCTCCCCGGCTCTGACCAAATAAGTGATAATCCCGTGGCGAGTGTGCGGCTGGACGAGGGTGAAGCTGTTGGCGTGAAACTGCCGGCCGTAGCGGGGGTGATCCCGCCACTGACCGACGAAACGATACTCCAGGTCTTCCTTCAACTCTCCCATGTCACAATCGACCTTCACCGTCAGGTCATCTTCCGGATCGAATCCGCCCGCCTCCGCCGTCCCATTGGTCGGCTCAACGCGGATCAACGCGGTCGAGTCCCACCGCTGGAACTCGCGGACGTAGATGCCGGTGATTTCGACTAGCGAAGCCATGCCGCAATCCCCGCTTCCCAGTTATCCAACGCCCTCTGCTGATCGGCCGTTACGCGATTTTGTTCTTCGATCGTCTCTGCAACTTCGCGAACACCGTCAGCCACGCTGCCGGCAAATTCTTCTCCGCGTTCCGGGACCTCTTCGCACAGTGACAAAATACGCACGCACTGTTGTAGCGCCTCGCGAACTTCCGGCTTCAATTGTCGCTTCGCGGATTGCCTCTTACGTTTCTTTGCGAGCGAGCAATCGAGACTCAGCTTGTCAGCGAAACGATCATGCAATGCCTCGACGGCCAGTGCCTTGGCTGGCCTGCTTAATTGCTTGTAATCGGCCTGCATCGCGTTGATGAGTCGTGATACAAACGCGTTGGCTTCGTCTTGAAATCCATCCATGATCACGGCAACACCATCTAAGCCCAGCCAGGAAAGGAAAATCAAAAGCCCCGTGTGCGGCCGGGGCAACAAACGTCGTAACGCCAGCGTTTCCAGGTCTCGGCAAATTTGTCTCGGACTCCGCACCGAACTTGGACCAGGGCTGCCGACCGATCCCCCAGCCCGAAACACCTATTGGCACTACGCTGACTTGGCGCCGCGGAAGGTCTCCAGACCGGTCGCCTGCTCTCATTAGGTATTTCAAAAACCGGCCGCCGCGGCGGAGAACGTGGTAGGGGGTCCGCGACGGCCGGCGCACGGGAAGCAGCAAGCCCCCGGGGTTTACAGGTCGTCCAGGTTCATCGCTCCGGCTGCCGGCGTCGCGGGCAGCGGGGCAGGCGACGGCGACGGCTTCGCAGCCCCGCCGCTGCCACCTTGCCCGCCCGGCTTTTTCGCGAAGTCTTCCGGCCTCTTCCGCAGCCCAACAGGCAACAACGCCAACGCCGTGGCGTCTTTGGGCACCTTGGCGACGGCCGGGTCGTCGACGTGATAGATATTGGCCCACGCCAGTTGAAGAAACTTCGTCGGCTGGCCGGTCTGTTGGTCCTTCTGGTGCTCCAACTCCAGCACCAACTGACGACCGGCGGCTTGCTGCAGGTCCACGGTCACCCGCTGCCCAGGCGACGCTTTCGGCAAGATCCCCGTGGCAAGGCAAAACCGGGCCTGCTTGCGTTTCGCGAACTCCCCGCCGTTCTTGTCGGTCAACTTGGGCGCGAAGAACATCACATTGAATTGCTTGTCCTTCTGGCCCGGCGTCGTGCCGTCCAGGACGGCGAAGTCGACTCGGAAGCCGTCCAGCATCGTCCCGTTGCTCGCGGTTGGGTGCTCGTCCACGGCGATGACTACGACGTGATACGTCCCCGGCTCCTGCAGGAAATTGTTTTGCCCTTCGAAGTCCTCGGGGCAATCGAACTCGTAACCGCTCATCTCTCCAGTTCTCCCTTCTGTTTTCGATCCAGTTCTTCATCTTCAAGCCGCCTTGC
>JAAYEH010000339.1 GCA_012728855.1 Rhodopirellula sp.
CAGGGTGTTTGGAATGATACCGAACGACACAACCCTAGCGTGACACAGAGGCCATTTTTTACCTAGCTCAATTCCGACAGCCTGCCCAACTTAACAGAAAAGGCAGGCGGAACGCCGGTCACGCCCAGAATGAACTTGATCTGCTCGCGGCGGATGCAGAGATAGATGTCGGCCCGCAGTTGCGCCAATCCGGTTAAGGTGAACGTGATCGCCTCCTGCTCGAGTTCGCCGGCCAGTACATCGTGGATCTTGACGGTGGCGCGTCAAGTGTCTGCCGCCGAATGACATTGGCTCGCCAGCCGGATCGGCACGAGCATCGCCCGGCCATCGTCCGAGAGAAGGTGGCCGGCGACCGACGGATGTGCATGAGCCAACTGGCGGGCCTTCTCCAGGGCGGAGGAACTCGGGTTCGTTCGCGGCACCAGCGGGACAGGCAACTGTCTCATCAGTCCGGGCACAAAACGATACGTGTCCAGGATCGAGTGGACCGATTCCACCTCGGGCATATCGTCCAGGCTCTGAACGACTCGCCGCACTGCCGTGACCGACTCCGGCGTGAAGAAGTCCTTCGCGCGCAGTAGCACGACACAGTCGCGGTCGTCCGCCCCAAACTCCTCCAGAAAACGCTGCAGGAAGAGGTAGTCTTCGTTGTTCGCCTTGAAGAGATCCGCCAGATTGTCGTTCAGACCAAGCTGCGTCAAGCCCCAAGCCGCCGCGATGCTGGCGGCGGCGACGAGAACCAGCAGCAGCTTCCGCGCATGGCACGAGAGCCAAATCATCGTGTCAACGAAGGGCATGATCGGTTTGGCCTCTCCGAAAAGACCTGTCAAGTCCGGCGGCAAGGTCGTCTTCCACGACGAAATCCATAGTCACTTGATTTTGGGGTAGCGGAATTCGTGAGACTTCCGTGATCTCCGAACTCTCACGAGTTCGGCTACCCACGTTCTTTGTCTCGACGACGCACTAGCAGCCGGTCCGACGCCCCTCTAGCCAGTCGATCAGGTCGCGCGTGACTTGCTCTTTCTCAGGCTCGTGGAATAGGTCGTGCCAGAGGCCGTCGTAGAGCTTGAGGGTCTTGTCGGCGGAGGCGGCGCGTTCAACCAGTTGCCGGCTCCCCTGCGGATCGGTCACTTCGTCGCCCGTTCCATGTAAGACAAGCAAGGGAAGCCGGATCGATTCCAGTCGCCGTTGGACGCGGCGCGAGGCGCGAAGGATCTCGGCGCCCGTACGGTTTGGCATGCGCCCGTGGTAGACGAGCCGGTCCCTTTCGAAGTCGGCTGCGACCCGCGGGTCGCGCGAGAGCTTCGCCGAGCGGAGCGTTACAATCCGCAAGCGGGGCGCGAGTATTCCGGCCAGTCGGGCAAATAGTCGCAGTGTCGGCGCCACCCCGTCGCTCACTCGCACCGCCGCGGCGCTGAGAATCAACCCGCACAGATCAAGATCGCGTTGGGTGGCGAGCAAAGCGACGACCAGCCCGCCCATGCTGTGGCCGAAGAGAAACAACGGTTTGCCGGGGTGTTCCCTGCGAACGCGGCCGAGAAAAGCGGCCACGTCGTCGTGGTAGACGGCAAAGGAGGGAATGAAGATACGGTCGCCGCCGGACAGCCCATGCCCGCGCAGATCCAGACCGCGAACGGCATAACCTGCCCGGCTCAATTGTTGCCCGAGCGCCTCGTAACGGCCCGTATGCTCACTGAGCCCGTGGATCAAGACCAAAACGGCCTTGGGCTCGCCGACCGGCAACCAGCAGCGATGGTGGAGCGGCGTGCCGTCTTCGGTGATGAAATGGGTTTGGCCGGGCTCCACGATCTCTCCGGGGGTTGGGGTGGGGTCGGCGTCATTTCCGCGGCAGTCAGCATGATACGCCGAACGATCCGCGATGAGAGATTATTTGGCGGAACATCTGGAACCGATGGTTTGGAAACTCCCATTCCAGTTCAAGGTCATATTGTACTGTGGCAGACCCAAACCTGCCAGATCGCGTCGTTCCGTCGCCTCCCTCTCGTCGCGCAGTGCGTTCTCGCTGATGCCCTTGGACCGAGAACTTTCACTGCCGTTCGCGGTCACTTGGCCGGAAGGTAAAAGTCCACGCGTCCGGCATGTCGGAGCCCTGGCCAAGGGTGGCGGTTCCGAAGAGCCGCGTTCCGGCGAGCAGGACGATCCATTCCGATCGCGTCCGCCGCATGACTTCGTAAGTTCCTCGGTCCCAGCGAGTTACAGTGCCGCGATTCTTGGATACCGGCCCCTCGTAGTCGAGGTACAGTGGCCGATGGTCGGGCAGGGATTCGGCACGGAGGTCGCCGCCAGCATCGGGCGGTTGAGGCAGGGACCATGTCGCGAGCGTATTTCCAATCTCGAGCATGAAATCCCAATGCAGTCCGCGGGAACTGTCGTGCTCGAGAACGACAAAGCGGGGCATCGACTTACTCGGCGATGATCTTTGTAGTCGTTTCGACCGTGAGCGGATCGCGGACGTTCTGGCTGGTGAGTTCAGCCTTCAGCCGCACTTCGCCCGCTTGCTTGGTCTGGACCCGAACGCGATAGACGATCGTCTCGCCCGGGAGCAGGTTCGGCGCCGGGTTAAAGCGGATGGTGCTCCCCTCAATCGACTGGACGCCCTGGGGCCCAGTGGTTTGCAGCCGCACGGCGGTCAGTTCCGGTGGAACGACCACGCGCAGCGTCAGGTTGCGGTCGGCCCGGTCGCCAACGTTGGTCACACTGACCACATAGGTAAGCCCTTGCCCTTTCGGCACCGGATCGCTGAGATCGGCGACCGTCATCCTCAGCGTGCCGGGAGCGACGACGGTTGGCTGGCGAATCGCCAGACATTGCTGGTCGCGGACCTCGGCACCCTCTTGCGACGTGACGCGGGCCGTGAGGCAAGCGCTCGGCGCCGGCTGCGCGCAGGTGCAGTTCAACTGAAACTCCTCTTTGGCGCCGGGCAGCAGGTTGGCAATCGTCCAAAACACCGCAGCGCCCTCCTGCTGAGCGCCTACCGAGGCGCGGACCGGTTCGAACGCGCCATCGGGAAGCAACTCGACGCGAACGTTGCTGAGAGCCTGCTGCCCGGAATTCGTCACTTCAACGACGAACTCGGCGATCTGCCCGACATTCAACGGCCCCGGGGGACCGGCAACTCGCGCCGTCACTTTGCCCGGGCTTGGCTGAGGCTCCGACTTCGGCTGCGGCTTCGGTCCTGGCTGGGGTTCGGGTTGCGTGGGAGGTTGTTTTGGAACCGGTTGAGGCTGGGGCTGCGGCACGGGTTGGGGTTTCGCCGCCTCGGCGGCCACCAGGCACGCCTGGCGGCTGTTCTGGATTCCACCGTCGCCGCTTATGGTAACCGTTTGGCAGAGCCGACCGGGCTGGACCACCTGGAATTCGACCCCCAGGGTCTTCGACCGCCCCGGCCCGAGATCCTCGCCGAGACTCCGCTCGATGGGACTAACGGCTTCGGCGTGCTTCAGCCCCGCATCGAAAACATCGCGAACCACCAGCCCGGTCGCCGTTCCGTCGCCCGCGTTGGTTACGACGATTTCAAAGACGACTTGCTCGCCCACGGTCGCGCGCTCGGGACCGGTTACCCGCACATCGAGCCGGGGAGCAGCAATGTTCGTGGTCACGCAGTCGCGCGCCTGCAACCCGCCGGAACCAACCGCTTCCGCGCAGGAGATGACGCTTCCGGCCCGCGCAGCGCGAAGGTTGACCTGGAATCGCAGCGTCGCCCCGGCGGACATGGTTGCGACCGACCATCGCAGCGAACGGCCAGAAACCTCAGCGGGCGGATCGCTACCGACATAGTCGAGCGCCTCGGGGATCTCGTCGCCAAGCACGAGGCCCTCGGCCGCAAGACCGCCCGGATTGGTCAACTCAATGGTGTAGTTCAACGCGGCGCCGACGCCGGCCACGGCAGGGCCTGTCTTGCGCAACGATATCCGAGGCATCTCCGTCGCCGACCAGGTCTTCAGCGTCGAGCCGTTGCCGACAACGACGCGCTGGCCCCCGAGGGTCTCGGGGCGGATGACCTGGATGCCGATTCGGTTCGTGCCCGGCGTGGGCTGCTGCTGGAAGATCTCGACACTCGCCTGACCACTGGAGTCGCTCGTCACCTCGACGACCGTTGCGCCGTCGGGCGAGAAACCTGCCGCCGGCCCGTCGAGAATTTCGTAGCGTACGAGCCAGCCGGCGATGGGGGCACGGTCCGACTGCCGCCAAAGCCTCGTCGTCAGAGCATGTCGCGTGCCGGCGGGGTGTACCGATGGGGGAGGGAAGCACCACTGGGCGTCGGTTCTCTGAATCGCGGTCGAATCCTGCCTGCCATCGCGGATTACCACGTCGGGGGAAACGATCGGTGCGGCGAAGCGGGGCCCCGGTTGGCAGGGCCAAGCGGCCTGGGGCACGGCGAAGAGAACCGGCGGTCCGGTCGGTTGCATGGGTGGCCGCTGGCAACCGGCGCAGGCGTAGATCCAAAGCGCAAACGCCGGCAACCAAATTGCCGTCCATCGCCTTGGCATTCCCAGCCGACCCATGGCCCGTTTCCTCCGGACTCTCGGCGAGTGTCCCGCCACACAACGCTACCATTGGAAAGGTAGCACGCATTTGGCAACATGGGGACTTTTTGCGTCCTCCCCACGGTGCAAAAGTGCAGCAGGACCGCAGAGGAAACGGTGGAATCGTCACCACCGGAACCGCGGGCTATCGGAACGCTCCGAAAATTCCGGTTGCATACCAGATTCCGTTGTTTCCCTGTTTCATATCATATCCGAAGACGCGTTGCGGCGAGCGAACCCGCGACCAGTGGCCGGACGAGGTCCGCCAGCAACGGACGCACTCGATGGCGGCTTGGAGCAACCCCTGGCCGCGCCAACTTTCCGCACAAACCTCTGCGGCCAGCAGCCCCGGCGGCAGCGTGGCGTTGATGTGGTGGAATCGGCTGTCCCAGTTGTGATGCCCCTGCACGCCAATGTTGGCCTGATGCCGGGAGTGACGTTCCGCCTCCTCGGCCAAGTGCGGGTCGAACTGGCCGTTGGTGCTGGCGGGCCGCTCGGGATGAGTCCGAACGGCATAGATCATCGTCCGCTGCGTAAGCGTCCCCGGCGGCAAATCGAGGATGACGGCCATTTCCGCGGTTGAATAGGCCCTGCCGCCGAGGAAGGGAAAAGCGCTCACCACGTTCCCGTATGACTTCAACTCGCGATGGGCATAATCGACGATTGCCAATCCCGGCTGATCCTGCATTTCCCGAAAGGCCGGATGGCGAATCAGGGGAACCTCACCATCGTCGGACGCGACGCAAACGTCGAGGGGAAGCCTGGCAAGCACGTAGTCCTGCAAACGCGCGACAATATTCGGATCGCCGAGCGTCTGCTCCTCGAAAGACAGGCAGCATGGCTGCTTCGCGCCATCATGGAAGTACACCAGCAGCATCCTGCCTTCCTGCCGGGCTTTTTCCGTCGCCTCGGCGTAATCGGTGGACCATTCGAGCGGAGTGGACTCTGCGCGGGTTACCTGGCGTAATGTCTCGACAAGGCGATCGGATAGATGGCCGTCGTCTGCCTCCAGCGCTGCCGTGCCAACGGTACGGCCGAAATCGGGTCCACCCGCATGCCGAAAGTCGACAATCGCGAGGCCCGCTGACTGGTTCAAGGCAGCATACGCCGGATGCGAGAGAAGCATTGTGGGCTTGCCCTGGATCGACACTTCGACATCCAGGGGAAGACTCGTCAGAATCACCTGGCCGATTCGATACCGCAAGGCGGCGTCGGCATTCACGGCAGAATCGATCGCCTCGATCAATGTCCGGTCCGACGGTTGATGGAACACCAAAGCGAGCGGTTTGTGTTCGCGCTCGGCAGTTTCCATCGCCGCGGCATAGCTGGTCTGCCAGACCGTCGCTTCCGCGGCCACTTTGTTTTCGGCAGCCATCGCACCACCTGCGGCGGCGCTGCCAACGACGCCGCTGACGCAGACAAACAACATCATCGCCCAATTGCCCCGAGACATCGTCATTTCTCCCTAACACGTTCTGTAGCCGCAACCCAATTCTGCGTGACTGGCTGGTTTACCCGATGGTTTACGCAAAATCAAGCGTCTGGGAGCTTTTTTCCAAACAAATCGCCTTGGGTATATCGCTAGTTTAAGAAGTTCAGGCATATTGACGAGTCAGGGAGGCTTGTTAAGCTAGTAGCGACAACGGTGGATTTCACCTGCCGTCGCCAATCATCTCGCAATCAACAGGAGCACCACCATGTCTAGGGCGGGAATTCGGATGGCTATTGTGCTGTGCGTTTTTTTAAGTACTTTTCAAAAAGAAACTTACGGCGATGATTCTGCCGTGTTTTCGAAGGCCCGTCAGGCGGTGCAGGAGCTGAGCGCGTGGCTGGACTCCGGCGGCGAAGGCCCCCAATGGGGGCGTTTCCTTCAAGACAACGAGCTGCAAACGCAGTTTAAAATGGGGGGGAACGCCAACCCTGGCGCCGTCGCTAGAGTTCTCGCAAGCTACTCAAGAAGCGTACCCGGCGCTGATAACCCACGTTTCGTGCGTGCCCGACAGGCTGTCGCAAAGTGGTTGGAGCAACTGCCTCCGCCTGCTGATGAGGCATTGTTGGCTGCCATCGAGGCTGCCAAGTCGGCTTTCGTTGGACTGACTCAGGCGGATTTGAGGGAAGCAAAAGAGAATCTCGCTGCGGCAGTCCCGCGGCTCGACGCGAAGTTGGATGCCGCAGGCGAGGTCAGCCAGGGATGGCGTGAATACCTTATGTGGGAGAAGATGCGGCAGGAACTCGCCAAGGAGGAACCGGACCTGGCGGTTTTCGACGCCGTCTATCTCCGTTACACCAGCGGTCGCGACGGCCTGCAGTATGCCATGTTTGACGAAGTCCGGGGCCAACTCCGACAGTACCTGGTCGTTGCCCGTGCGATCGACGACAAGGAACTGGAATCCCGCTACCGCCAAATCCTCGAACTGCTGGCGGCACGACTCACCGCCTATTCCGAGAATCCGAACCCGGATGATGCTCAGGTGATTAGCGATGCGATCCGCTGGCTTCGCGAAGCCGAGCAGGCCGGCTGGATTGTTGAGGCTGTACGCCGGCGATTTGGAGCGATCAACCTCTCGATTGGCGCTTCGAGTGACTTAATCGCGGCGATGCTCGGCAAAACGGTGGACGAAGTAACTCCGGTGGAGGATTGCATCCTCGGCACGGCGGTTCGCGGCACCGGACACGCGGTGGGCGCCGTTTCCGTCGAGTTGATTCCGTCGGACGCTGCTGGCGCCATCGACATGATTCTTCGCTCGGATACGGCGACCAATACGATCGGTTACAACGGCCCGGTGCGGATCTACAGCGACGGTACGACACGTTCGGCGAGTCGAAAGCGTCTGCTGCTCACAGGCGAGGGCCTTTCTCCATTGCCCGCCGTCACAAGCGCCGTGACGGACAATCAGATTCGGGGCATCAGCGCCGGCGGACGTCGCCTGATCGAGAAGTTCGCTCGCCGCACCGCCGCCCGACAGGAACCCTTGGCCGAGCAGATCGCGGCCAGACACGCCGAGCGGCAAATCAGCGATCGTTTCGACGAGCAGGCCGCCGAGCAGGCCGCTAACGCCAACCGTGACTACCAGGACAAGATCCGTCGGCCTATGGTTCTCCGCGGCCTCTTTCCCCCCATTCTCGATATCAGCACCACGCGAGAGTCGCTTCAAGTGGAGGCATTACAGGCCAGCGCCGCCTTCCACCTGGCGGCGTCTACGGCTCCGCCGGCGACCAACGGTAAGACCGACTTGAGTGTACGGGTACACGAGTCGGCGATCAACAACTATGCCGAGGGCTTTTACGGCGGAAGAATCGTCTCCGAGGAGCAGATGCAGCAGGACATCGCCGACTTGCTGGGCTATCTTCCCGATCGATTCAAGTCGCCCGCCGGCGAGGAGTTGTGGAGCATCGCCTTCGCCGAGCGGCAGCCGATCTCGGTCGCTTTTCAGTCCGGTGGGTTTCGTATGACGATCCGCGGCGACTCGTACACCAAGGGCCAGAGCGAGTATCCGGGCATGATTGTCACCGCCCACTATCGGATTGAAAACAGCAGCGGCGACTTCCGCGCCGTACGTCAAGGCGAGTTGGAGATCTTTCCGCCGGGATTTTCGCCCGACGGAGGTCAACGCCTCTCGACCCGGGAGCAAGTGCTCCGCAGTATGCTCCAGCGGCGATTCAACGAGGTTTTTCCCGGAGAAATCGTTCCCGAGCCGATCGTGCCCACGGGGGACCAGGCAGCCAACGTGGGCAAGTTGGTGCTGGAGGATTGGCAGGCAACGCCGGGATGGATGATCCTGGGGTGGAAACGCGTCCCTCCCGAACCGGAGGCCGCCGGGACGTCAACCGTGGCCGCCAATGGATCGCGATGAGCAGCGGCACGCCGAAAGCCTGTCCGAGCGGGGGAATTGGTCATTTCGAGTTGTTCCGGTACAATTCGGACAGTTCCCGACCCACCCCCGGAGGCCACGGCCGATGTCCCAGGTTGAGATTGTCTTCGACTGCTTTCCGTTGCGGAGCATGGCGAGGCTCGAGTCGCCGCTGGATTCCTCGCCCAGTTTTCTGCAGCTTTGCCAACGGATCAAGCAGGCGGGCGAGAAGCACGGGCTTTTCAACAGCTACTACCTTCACAACGCCCGCTGCACCTACCATTTGACCAACGCTCCCGAGGTTGGGATGCTCCAGTTCGCGGTGGAAGGAACGGTTCTCACCGACAGCGAGGACGAGAAGACGCTCCGCGCCGACTTGCAGGTGGAACTCCGCCGGGAAACGTGCGATTGGCTCACCGAACCGATCGTCGCCTGGTTTCGCGAAACGGTGAGCCGGGCGATGATCGTCGAATTCGACCGCTACATTGCGGCGGGCGATTTGGAGAAGACCATTCGCCGCCTTGAAGCGCTTGATGAAGCCAGCGACGAACACGGGGGATTCTTGGGGATGGGGTTGTAGAGGGGGTCACTTCGACTCCCATCGTCGGCGATTCTCCTCGATCCTGCGCTCTTTCAGTTCATCGCGAATGGCATAGAGGTCGTTGCGCCTATCGGCCTCTTCCCTGGCATTCTCTTCCCTCAGGCACCAATACGTGACGTAGACGGGAACGGCGTGTATGAATGGGAACTGCACGGCAAAGATCGGCAGGAAGATGTAGAGAGGGTAGAAATTCCAGAGTAACGACCAGAGCCACGAAATGGAAGTTGCCACGCTGGCGATTCCAGCGCAGGGCGGACCGAGAGGATGTCTCTTGCGTATCAAAACTCCACCGACGGCGATCAACGCGGCCAGTGCAATCCAGACCGATCGATTGGCGATCAGGCTGGTGGCTTGACAAGATGGCCGCCTTGGATGAGAGTGTCGATACCTCAATTGCCGAAAGGGTGAACTTATGAAGAAACGAATTGCGCCGTGCATCGCCATCGTATTGCTGGCAAACCTGGTCCGCGCCGACGAAGCAAAAATCGGTCACTGGAATCTCGGCGAGTTGAAGAAGGCGCCGTCGATGCGATGGGCCGATCAGTCGGGGCCTGTCCATGCGCTCTTCTACGCCGGCGAGAACTATCAGGGTAAGCCGACGGAGGTCTTCGCTTTCTATGCATCGCCGAAAACCTTGGGGAAAGCGACCGATGGCGAGGCCAAATTCCCGGGCGTCGTGTTGATCCACGGCGGCGGGGGCACCGCCTTTGCCGAGTGGGCCTGGCTCTGGGCCGAGCGGGGCTACGCGGCAATTGCCATGGACTTGTCCGGCCATCGGCCCATCGCACCGGCCTACGATGCAAACACCGGCGCCCCCGTGCCCAACCAGGCGGTGGACCGCAAGACGCGCCAGCGGCTGCCCAATGGCGGTCCCGACCAGGGGCACGCGGAGAAATTCGACACCATCGGCGGCGATGTGGACGACGACTGGCCGATGCACGCCGCCGCGGCCGTCATCCGAGCGCACTCGCTGCTGCGGAGCTTCGACGAGGTGGACGCCGAGCACACTGCCGTGACGGGAATCAGTTGGGGCGGTTACACGACCTGCCTGGTTGCTTCACTCGACGACCGGTTCAAAGCGGCCGTGCCCGTCTATGGCTGCGGCTTCTTATTCGAGGGGGAATCGGTACAGAAGCCGTCCATCGACAAACTTGGTGAACGACGCCGGGAGTGGGTCGACAGCTACGACCCTTCCAACCTGCTACCGCATTGCCGGGTGCCGATCTTGTTCGTCAACGGCACCAACGACATTCACTATCCGCTGGACAGCTACCAGAAGAGCTTCGATAGCGTGGCGGGGGCCAAGCACATGCGGATCGAGGTCAACATGCCTCATGGCCATCCCGCCGGCTGGGCGCCCAAGGAAATCGGGCTGTTTATCGATTCCTACTGCAAAGGCGGTACGCCGCTGCCGATCCTCGGCCGGCCGGCCGTCCAAGGCGACCGCGCCCGGGTGCCCGTCACCTCGGCCTCCGACCTCCGGCAAGCTCGGTTGCATTACACGGTCGACACGGGGCTGAGGTCCAAGCGTCAGTGGCAGAGCATTCCGGCGGAAATCGGTGACGGCGCGATCCATGCGCCTCGACCGCCCGCCGCCGCGAATACCTGGTTTATCAGCGTCACCGACGATCGCGGCGCGATGGTCACGACAGCGGTGCAGTTTACGGATGCGTCTTGAAACCCTTTTGCTCTTCTCCCGAATCAAAACAATCACAAGCAGTGGGAAACGCCGCCTCGCACTGCTTGGAGTTGCGGAGACCTCAAACGCGATGGACAATCGGTTCAACTCCAAGCAGTGCCATACAACTGCCGTATTGCTCCCCGAATGATGTAAAGCCATTGAGGAAAATCACCAATGGGACAAACGCAACGGTCGCTTCTCGGGATTCTCGCCGCGGGCATCGTGGCGTGGGCAGTCGCCTTCGCACCGGCCTCCGCGACGCCTGGCGACCAGACGATTTGGAAAGTTGGGCTGTCGCGGGTGAAGATCACGCCTTCACGCCCGGTGGTGCTGCTCGGGTATGGCGACCGCAGCGGGCCGTTCGAGTCGGTCGCGCAAGACATCTACGCCAAGGCTCTGGCAGTGGAAGATGGGCATGGGCAGCGCGCGGTGATTGTCACAGCGGATCTGGTCGGCTGGCAGGCTGCGGTGGTCACCCATAAGGTCTGTCGCCGGATCCAAGAGAAGACGGGGCTCGATCGCAGTCGATTGCTGTTCAATGCTTCTCATGCCCACACGGGCCCCCTGGTTAGCCTTGACCCTTCGGCTGAGGCCAACTCCGTAGCGCACGCGCCGATGACTCCAAACGATATCCGCGAGACAACTGCCTACACAAAGGAGCTACAGAAGAAACTTGTCGCGTTGGTTTGCGACGCCCTCGCGCGGCTTGAACCGGCGCGATTGGCTTGGGGGATGGGCCGGGTAGATTTTCCGACCAACCGCCGCCTGCCACTGGAAGGGCGCATCGTGATGCGAGACAACCCGGCAGGGCCGACAGACCGTGCGGTGCCGGTGCTGCGCATCGAGGCGCTCGATGGCAGTCTGAAGGCGGTGTTGTTCGGCTGCGCCTGCCACAACACGTCGCTGACTGGTCGCGACAACGTGATTGCGGGCGATTATGCCGGCTTCGCTCAGGAGTACATCGAGGGGCAGCATCCTGCTGCGCAGGCGATGTTTATGAGCGGCTGTGGAGCCGACGCCAATCCGTCGCCGCGTGGTTCGATGGAGATCGCGCGCCGGCATGGTTCCACGTTGGGTGGTGAGGTTCTCCGTGTGCTGGCCGCTCCCTTGAAGTCGATTCAGGGAGATTTGAATACTGCGTATCGTGAAGTTGATCTGCCACTGCAAGCCTTGTCGCGGGCAGAGCTTGAAGCGCGGGCCGGACTGCCGTCGGCCGAGGCGGTCATGGCCCGTCACATGCTCAGCGTACTCGACGGCGGCGAGGTGTTGCCCGACCGCTACCGCGCACCCTTCGCGGTTTGGCAGTTCGGCGGCGATCTGACCTTGGTCGCCCTACCGGCCGAACCCGTCGCCGACTACGTTGCGCTGGTGGGCCAAGCTCTCGGTCGGGACAAACTTTGGGTTGCCGGTTTTAATAATGACTGCTTCGGCTACCTGCCGACGGCCCAAGTTGTACGCGAGGGTGGACACGAGGCGATCGGAATCACCCTCTGGATTTGGGGCCGGAGCTTGCGAAGCAAGGCCGGTTTTTTTGCGTCGGAAGTCGAGGACGTGGTGTTGAGCACCGTGCGCGACCTGGCTGAGCAGGCCAGTGCGGCCAAGCCAGTGAGGGACACGAAATGCGGCAATGTAAATGGCAGATAGCGGGCACCGGCCTGCTGCTGTTCTGGTGCCAGGTCGTAGCGGCCGATGAGGCGCCGCTTCTGCGAGACGACTTCTCGCTCGATCGCGGGCGCTACGAATTTCACGGCGAACACGCCTGGCGTTACGACACCGGAACCTTGCGAGTAGCCGCCGAGAGGTCCGATAGCTTTGCGGTCACCAATCTGCCCAGGATCGAGCAGGGACGGATCGAGGCGGACGTTTGTGTCCGGCGTCGGCTCTCCGGCGGATACGTGACTGCGGGATTGACCCTGTTTTCGGACGCCGAGAACCACTGGTGCCTGCTCCTTGTCGCTTCGCCCGAGGACCGTCCCTACTTCGAGCTGATCGAACGCCTCCACGGCATCCACCAGGCCCAGACGGGGGCCGTCACTCCCACCACGCGACTTGCCGCCCAACACGACGGTGAACTGGATTGCTGGGAATACGGGCGAACTTATCGGCTCGCGTTTTCGATCTCTCAGGAATCGATCACGGGTGAAATCCGCGACGCCGAGACGGGTCGATTCTGGCGAACTACTTTTTCTTTCGCTGCCGGGCTCGCGCTGCGACGCGGCCGGCCCGGGCTGGCCTCCTGCGGCATGGACGCCGCGTTCGACGACTTGGTCGTCTATGGGCGCTTGCCGACAGCCGCAGCAGCGCCGGTTCCTCCGCGAGGCCCCGCCGGGAGTGTTACGATCATCCCCGGAGAAGTTCGTCCATTGGCTGACCAACTCAAGTCTCTCTTCGAGGACGCCGGCTTCGGGGCCGCTGTCCTGCCTTGGGAAAAGGCGGCCGAATCCCACTTCGCGGCCGACTCGCAGGATCTGGTCGTGCTGGCCGACTCGCGCCGCCTGCCGGCGAAGTTGGCGGATCGGATCGACGATTTCCTGCACACCCGCGGCAAAGTGATCGCAGTCGGCGCCCCGGCCTTCGGACATCTTCTTCTCCAGGGGCCCAGCGGCTATGTCACTGCCGATCACTTCAGTGAAGCCGTCTATGGCGTTCTGGAGAAACGACCATTGCCGCTGCAAGCCGATCGATGGTTGCGAGCAACCAGTACACCGGGCAGGCCTGGAGAGGTCCGGCAAGAGGCGGCCCCGAGCGACCCCCTCGCAGGTGGTTTTCGGGTTGCCGAGATTTGGAAGCTCTCGATGGAATTGGACGGTTGGGACAACTTCTACCAGCCGATTCCCAGGGGATTCCCCGACGGACACGCCCTCTTGTGCTTCCTGGCCAAAGGCGATGCCAATACACCGCAGATGTCGATTGAGTGCGTCGAACAGGATCATTCGCGGTGGATTGCGACGATCGATTTGACGACCGGTTGGCGTGCCTACGTCCTGCGGCCGCGCGATTTCGGCTACTGGCACGACTCCCGCGCAACCGGCCGCGGAGATCCCGGCGACCGCATGGCGCCGGCCAACGTGGCCAGCATCCACTTCGGCCTGTCGCGATCCCACACACCGCGGTGCGAGCGTGGAACGCATACGGTCTGGCTGGCCGATATCGCCACGGCGGCCGAAACCGAATTCACCCAGCTTGAAGTGGCCGTGCCGGACATCGCCGGCCTGTCGCCTTCCCATCAGATCTACCCGCTTCGGAGTATTGCCCATTTGCGACCGGCACACCCGCTGGCTACGGAAGCATTCGCCCGTTCTGCAATGGACCTCGGCGGACTTCCGTTTGCGCAGGAGTGCTACTCGCCGGTCTGGAGGGAGAGTGGAATCGGCTTTGGACGGCATCGGCGATGGCGATGGGTCCGCGTCCTGGATGCCCACGATCCGACGCAGCACCATCGCGGTTCGCTCGTCTGGCTCGGACTGGGAGAAAACGTGCTGCCGGGAGCGATCTGGGCGAACATCGGCCTGGCCGACCCGGCTGCACTTTCTGCCTCGGGAGCCGCCGCAGAAACGCTCAACCAGACAATCATCGCACTTGCACACGCCATGACGCGCGGGTGTTTTCTATTGGAGGGCGGCAGCCGGTCGTTCTCCTACCGCGCCGGCGAACCGATGGACCTCGGGGCACTGGTCCTCAATGCCGGTTGCGAGGAAGCATCGCTGCGGGTTGTCTGGAAACTCGAGGACCGGAGCAAGCGGCTGGTATTCCAGGAGTCGCTGCCGTTGCGACTCGCGTCGGGTGAACGACGCGAAGTGGCATGCCGCTGGACGCCGCCGCCGCCGGATAACGCGGAGCACTTCCCGTATACCGTCATGGTCGAGTTGCTGGCCGCCGCGGCGGACGACTCGACTGCCGGGCTCATCGACCGGATCGCACACACAGTCGATCGGCTCTCCGACGAGCCGGCCCGGCCGGAAGAATTCGTGCGCGTGGAGGGCTCCCAGTTCGTCCTCGCCGGCAAACCGTGGTTCATGCTCGGTATGAACTATCGGCCCACAAGCCAAGGCGGCCGTACCACGCTCGACATGCTCAGGCCCGAGTGGTACGACCCCGAGATCATCGAACGAGATCTGACCTGGCTCGAGTCGGTCGGCGTCAACATGCTCAGCGCAATCTTCGCGCCCACTCCCGCCAATCCCGGCGAAGCGGACGCCTATCGGGATCTGCACGACTTTCTCCAGCGGTGCCGGAACCACGGGATCAAAGTCTTCTACTTCCTACCGTGGGCGGACCCGGTATTGAACGCGGACATCGAGGCGATCGAGCAACACATCGAAGCGGCAGGAATCATAGACCACCCGGCAATCCTGGCATGGGAACTTGCCTGGGAGCCGATCCACTCGCCCTATTCCCACTCGCGGTCTTTGGAGATGTTCGCGCCGGCCTGGAACGCTTGGATCGTCGAGCGTTACGGTTCGCTCGCCCATGCCGAGCGGGACTGGGAGTTTCAGCTCGCGCGTGAGCCGCGCAGCGGCAACGGCGCAGAAGAGGCTGAGTGGGTCGAGGTTCCTTCGGCCGACCAGTTGCGAAGCCACGGTCCCTGGGACCGCGCTTGCGCCGCTTTCCGCAGGTTCTACAGCGACCACGTCGGGCAGGCGTACGGCCGCGTCATTGGCCAGTTGCGACGCTTCGATTCGAACCACCTCGTCACATTTCGCTTCGGGGCGTGCGGAATCCCGGATGGCGCCAGCTTCGCCCACGCGCATTCGGCGAGCGTGGCCAAGCACGTCAGTTTTCTCTGCCCGGAAGGCTACAATCTCCAGACCGACGGCTGGGGAAAGCTGACGCCCGAGGATGAGATTCGCAAAGGTGGGTTGGTGACGCTCTACTACCGGTTTCTTTCGCGAGAAAAGCCGGTGGTTTGGATGGAGTTCGGGTACACGGTCAACGGCATCCACGGAGAGTGGAAGACGGGCCGCGAACAGATCGATCCGCAGCAGTTGGCGAACCAGCGGGCCGAGTACGCGAATTTCTATCGTATGTTTCTGGAGTCCGGCGCGCGAGGAGCGGCCCCTTGGTGGCTGCCGGGAGGGTTCCGGCTCGGGGAGGCCAGCGATTTTGGAATTCTCTCTCCGGATGGCAGCGAGCGGCCTGCCTGTGAAGTAGTCCGGCAGTTACAGCCCGAGTTTTCACGAATCCCGCATACCGCATGTATTCCGCCCGTTGCGGCAGGGGATCTCGACCCGAATCGGCCCATCATCGAATTGGATTTCGATTCGCACTTTGCCGACGCCTGGCAGACCTATGCCCCCCAGTATCTTGCTGCGGTCCGGGAGGGCGCCTTGCCTTACCTGAAGACTGCCGGGACGGGCACCACTTCGGCCGATTGCCCTTTGGTGGCGGTTGGCGGCACACCGGTGAACGGCCACAACCCGCCGGCTCACCTCAACGCCGAGTTCGATGCGGTGGAAGTCCGCCTATCTTCGGACGGACCGTGGCGGCAGATTCGCTCGGGCGATTTCGTGGAAGTGCCGCAGGGTGAGAGCCTCCGCTGTCGGGCGAGCATCGGAAACGTAGCCGAGGCGTTGTGGCTTGCTCCACGACCCGGCAAGCCGATCGGGCCGGGCGAGGTGTATCTCCAGTGCCGTGCCGGCGATGGCGAAATCCTCCGCGTGCCGATTGCGGAATCCACGCCCTGCCTGAGCGACGCGAGGCTGCCGGAATTCGTCTTGCCGTCGGCGGCATTGAGCCGGGGAAGCCTCACGTTCAATATGTTTGTAGCGCGCAGCCGCGACGGTGCGATTGTGGCAATTCCCTTCGGGCAGAGGTTTGTGGTCACATTCAAATGACGCGGCGAGGCAGAAACTGAACGGACTGCTTCTTCCCAGAGCGACCGACACATCGGCAACAGCAGGTCGTTTCGACTAGCAAGTCATTCGTAGAACCACTTCACGGGAATCCCCTGCAGCAATAGCGAGATTCCCCCTTGGTAATTGAAGTAGGTGAGCAGGGCTCTGTCGCCGATGAAAGTAACGGATGGATACGCGAAGGCGTCCCCGGTTGTGTCGGCGACGTTGCGGAAGTGCTCCCACGTCTTCCCGTCGTCACGGGAGATGGCCGCGGTGAGAGGATTCCGCGCACGGGGACTGCCCAGGTCGTTGTTCCAGACTGCGAGCAAGTCACCAGTATGCGGGATGCGCTCGATAGAGATCGGCGCCGCGGTGCCCCGTAGCGCCGTGAGCGTTGCCATCCCCCAGGTCACCCCGCCGTCTTCCGAGATGGTCTGGTATTGCCCTCCGAGCCCCGTCCGCAGGAACATGAGTGCCCGCCCATCCTTCCGCTGGACGGCTGCCGGTTCCCAGCACCCGCCGCCGGACGGTTTCACATGCGTGCCCTCGCGCCACGTGGCGCCGTCGTCGTCCGAGATCAGGCAGAAGGACGTCTCCTGGGCGTCGCATTCGACGAGGATCCGTCCGGTGTTCAGACGCAGCGAGCGCCCGGACGCCGTCTCGACGTACCGCTTCTCGCCGGTGAGCTGCCGGGCGGAACTGAAGGTCCGGCCCTCGTCCTGCGACGTGCGCAGCATGACGCGACAGTCGCCCGTCTGGTTGCGTCCGACCTCGGCGTTCTTCTGCAGGTGGAACAGCGCGAGGCCACCGCTGTTGAGGCGCAGAAAGTTGACCTCCATCACGTTGCACTTGCCGTCGTTCTCTACCAACGTGTACTTGTCCCCCCACGAGCGCCCGCCGTCGGCCGAGACCCGTCCGACGATCCGCGCCGCGCCGTCGTCCGCGCCGTTGCCCGCGTAGAACTCCGTCCACCCGAGCAACAGCCGTCCATCCCGCAACTCGATGATGTCCGACTCGCTGTTACGCGGATTCCGCGCCGTCGCTGCTGCAATCGTGAGCCGGAAGACGTCATCCTTACCCACCTGTGCCGCCACTTCAGCGATACCCGTGAGCGGCGCCGCAACGGCGAGGATGGTTCCTAACAATTGACGGATTGTCCAAGCGTGCGTCACAGCTCGCGCTCCTTATTTGCAGGATGAACCGTTACTTGTGCCGGGAAGCGGTTGGCAGACGGAGCTAGGGCATCATGCCCCGGGCGGCCTCGGTGTAGATCTCCTCGGCGCTCAGGACGGCCCCAAAAACCTTCACTTCGTCCAACAGACCATCAAGAGCGTAGGCGTTCTTGCGGCCGATGTAGTTGCCGATCACCAGCGGCCGGGCAGCAGAAAGGATGGGCGTCGTGATCTCCTTCTCGTTGACCAATTCACAGTCTACGTACAGGCTCAGCTTTCGCCCGTCGTAGGTCGACGCCACATGGCTCCAGAAACTGGCAGGGACGGACCACTCCTCGGAGAAGATGGCCGGTTCACTGGAGTCGGCCGCGCCGAACTGGAACGCCGCCCGACTCCAGAAGTAGCGCAACCGCCATCCCGGCCAGGGACCGTCGCCGCTCTTGTCCCCCTTATTGCCGATGATCTCGTAAGTGCCGGCCCGAGCGACCGGCTTGATCCAGGCCATTACGGTAAACGCCGCCGGCGCCAGCAGTCCCTCGCTCTGTTTGACCTCCAGGTACTGTTCGGACGCCGCCGTGAACTTCAGGCAGTTGCCAGCCATACCCGGCACGACCTCCGGCAGCGTACCGTTCAACCCGTGGGCAAAAGCAGCGTGTCCGCGGCCGGAAGCATCGGGGACAACCCCGTCCTTAATAGCGTCCATCGGCCAATACGCCAGTGGTTCCACGGCCTGGGCCAATTCGCAACCGAGCGCGCACAAGACGATCAGCGTCAGGCTACTTCGCATATGCCTCGACCTCCTGCAAGGTGCCTTGTTTCTTGTCTGGTCGCAGCCGTGCGACCAGGAGCCGAAGGGTGCTGGTCTTGACGGGATCGAAGCTCGCCGTGAGCGGCTGGCCGGACAGCTTGCCAACCGTCTTCCACCGACCCTCGCCGACCGGCAACTGCACGTCGGCCTCCTGGATGCTGGTGGTGTAGGCGACCACGCGGCCGATGGTCTGCTCGGCCGGCCAGGTCACTTGCAGCCACTCTCCCGGCTTGTCGGATTCCTTCGACAGCCACCCCATGCCGAGCGGGATGCCGTCGAGTACGCGGTCAGGCTCGTTACCATGCTCGGCGCCGCTGGAAACGACAACCCGCGTCCCATGCTCCTCAAAGGCCAGGTTGCCCGGCTTCTTGCGGGCCGCGTTATCGCGGTCGATGGCCGCCTGGGTATCCGCCATCGGTTCGCGGCCTGCGAAGGCCTCGCGTGTCGAGTAGAGGTGAACGGCATAGACACCAAACTGGTCGCTGAAGCTGCCATGGGCGAGGCTCACGGCACGCCCTTCGGAGACGACGAAAAACCTGGCTGGGGCGCCCTCGACGGTGAAAGTAGCCTCCTGCGGTTCGGTTGCGGTGTTCACGGCGAAGAGGGTGAGTTCATTGCCGACCTTGCGAAGGCTGACGTGCATGTGCTCCGGCTGCTCGGCCTCGACCGCCACGGCTCCGGGCACGTCACTGGCCAGCACCGCGGGCTTCATGTCCGCCATCTCTCGCGCCAAAAAGGGCATGCCCAGGTATAGGTCAGGGTAGTTGCGGTACTGACTGTATGTGTACCAGAGGACGCCCTTGGCGCCGTAGACCACAGCCTGGTAGTTCTGATTGCGCAACTCGGTCAGCGTCGGCCCGCGGTTGCCGGCGCGGCCGTAGTCGCCGTAGTTAAAGCCCTGCGGCGTCACCCACGCCGGCTTGCGGCCACGCGTGGCGTCATGTATCGCGAGCATGAATTGCCGGGTCTTCTCGATGGGAGCGGCGGCAAGGCCCCCCTTCAAGAAGCAAGGGTACGGATCGGGCATGAGCACATCGCCCCCGCACTCGTAGCGGTAGATGCCCTCGATGGTGTCGTTCAGCATGATGCATGGGTGGTACGGGTCGGCGTCGCGCACGGTTTCGTAGATTTCCTGCGCGCGGCGGGGCAGTACTGGCACCAGTTCAGGCTCGTCGGCCATGTACCACGCGAACAGCGCTGGATGGTCCTTCAAAGCGTTCACGCGGGCGATCAGCGCCTGTCGCTCCCGGTCGTTGAGCGGGTGTTTCATGTCCTCTCCACGGTTCATGAACGCCGGGCTGTAGGGGCTGATCGTCACAAAGGCGCCCTTCGCTGCCATCGGATCCATCCACGCGCGGACGACCTCGTCCTTGAAGTACTCGCGGCTATACGCTTGCAGCACGGTGTAGCCCTCCTTGGGATCCCAGCTTTCGATACCCTGGCTGAACCAGCCGAAGGGCAGGAGCGGCTCGCCGTTGTGCAGGAGCACATGGTGCTCATCGAAGCGCCACTCGTGGCCATTGGGGGCGGGGGGTAGCTTCCGCAGACGCTTCTCAGCGCTGTGGATCGTCTGGCCGCTCCTGTCCGTGAGCATGACCAGGAGTTTATAGTCACCGACAGCCAACTTGTCGGCCGGCAGGCTCAGCGTGACCTGTGGCTCGGCAGCGACGGGGTCTGCCTTAGCGATCGCGCGCGGCTCGCCCCGCGGCTGAGCTGGAAGGAGCGCCGCCGTGATCTGGTTGCCCGCCAGAGACTGCACGGACAGGGCGGAAGTCACCGTGAAGTCGATCTTTGTCAGCTTTTCGGTGGCAAAGATGCAGTCGCGATAGGCGGGGCGAATGATGTCGATCGCTAACGGCGTGTAGTTGAGGGTCAGCGGAAATTGCCTGGCGTACAGCGTGTCCGCTGGCCCGCCGCGGTCGCTGATGACGAGGCGGAGCAGCACGCTGCCCTGCTGGCGGACAGGCACGCGGAAGCCGATCTCTCGCGACTGCCCCGCGTCCAGTCCTTGCGTGATGACAGGGCCCGAGGTGTATTCGCCTTCCGTATCGTGCAGTTCCGGCCTGATCCGCAGGAAGAAGAACCTGCCCGTGTCGTTGCTGAGGTGGATTTTGCCAAGATACGAGAGTTGCCCATGGTTCATTTGGAAGCTGGCCTCGTACGGCGGCCGCATGGTCCACATGTAGCGAGACAGGTCAGAACTTGGAAGCTTGAGGGTGGCGTAGAGGTTCGGTTGGTGGAATCCTCCACGTCCCTCGCTGAAACTGGAAAGCATCTGCGTCCCAGCCTGGCGCTCGCGGGCCACGTTCAGTGCCCAATCGCCCCTCGACAGGCCGGTCAATCCGAGTTCGACGAAGGGTATGGCGATCTCCACGGTCCACGACTGCGTCCCTTTGGCGATCTTGGCCTGCCAGTTGGCGTTCCATTCGGTGGCCCGGACGTTCCCGCCCTGGCGCATCTCGGCATCGTACCGTGTGCCGAGAGCATTGACGGAGAAGTGGTAGTAGTCGAGCCGGGCGCTGTTGGGAACCACCATGATTTCGAGCGCGTCATCGGCATGCACACGGCCGTCGCGTCTCGTCTCGCGGGCAACCAGCATGTCCATCTGCGGCTCGAACAACTCCACGCCAAAGTACAGGTTCTGCAGGTCGAACGCGACCTTGAAGCGGGTCTGGACCGGCGCCGGCTTCGAGCCCTCGCCAAGCAGCGTGAAGTTGTTGCACCACTCGCCTTGCCGCCAGACGGCATCATCGAGCCCGCCATCCAGCACCGGCGACTGGGCAGTCCTGATGGCCGTTACCACCGGAGGGGCCGCGGCAGCCATCGCCTGCGTCAGAAATGCCAGGGCGGGAACAACGATTAGTGGTAATGAGCGCATGATAACTGGGCACCTTCGCTGGTTGCTCGTCCAGCAGACTGTCCTCGGCGGGCCGGAAGATCTGCAGGGCGCACGACAACCGACCGGGAAACTGATTTCCGCCAACAGGTGCGATTCTACCGTACCGTGGGCCGGCGATCCAAGGGATCTGCGTTTGTCTTCACCAGTACGATCCGCTCGACGCAGATGGCGTCATTCTCCCCTGGCCTGGCATGGGGAAACCGCGATCCCTCGAACTTGATCCGTGCCCAGAACTCGAACTTCTGGTCGGGTTTGGCGGGGTCGAACACGTTGTCCACATCGAGTTGGATGATCCAGCTCCAGAAAAAGTACACGTAGTAACCGGGTTGCACGGGGAACGTGCCCATCCGATACCAGCGATAGCCCGGACCGGCGATCTCGTCCGCCTGGATGGACGCACCGCCTGCGGACTTCTGGTCGACCGTTCCGTACAGCCCCCAGGGCATCGGAAGGACGTACTTCTCCGGGTTGGTCACATCCGTGGCAGTCAGGTCGAGGCGGTTGGTGATGCCGCTTTCGGCCTCCGGATCCTTGACCACTTTAACGACGTCGGCGTAATTCCGCGTCATGATCGCCGTGTAGTCATAGACGGTGCCGCGGGGCAGGTCACGGAACTTCTCGGGCAGGTTCACCGTACCCGGCACCATGGCAAATCGCCGAATCTCCCCCTCGGCGAGGAGCTTCTCCTTGCCTCGCTGCGCTTCGGGCACCCGCTGATCAATCTGGGCATACCAGGTTGCGAGGGCCCTCGCGCCGACCGCCTCGCGGTCCAGTGGAAAGTTCTCGGGCCCGCCGTGCCTCGCCAACCACTCGCTCATCAGCTTCGCATAGGCGGCGATCGTAGCTCGGTCCAACGGCAGCCGCGCGAAGCGCACCCGCCGCAACATATCCGCGTCGGTTCTCACCGCCTGTTCGGCGTCGTCAAACAGCGTATGCGCCCGGGTGACGAAGTCGAGATTGAGATACGTGAGCCGGATGGGCGAACCGTGCCAGCAGGTGGTGCTGCTCTTGCGTATTCGGGCTTCCTCTTCCAGGGCCTTCAGATAAGCCTTGATCGACTTGCCCGCCGGCCCATAATGGCCGTTCATGAACGTGTCGGTGAGGCGGTCGTAGTCGGCATTGGCGTTCTCGAGAGTCTTCATCATCATCCACACTTTGAAATCGCGCAGGTCGGCGATCAGCGGATACTCCAACTCGGTGAAAACGCCCTCGACGTTGTGGGCGGCGTAAAAGCGGTAGTCCGGCCCATAGGTGTGCGCGGTGGGCAAGGGCATGCCGTTGGGGCTGCCGTAGGTGACCGCGTAATCCCAGATACGCAGATTGCGACTCACGCCGGCCCAGCTCAGTAGGTGGTCATGGAACGCCTTGTTCTCCGGCGCGGTGATGGGCTTGAGCATGTCGCTCTGGGTGTCGCACAGCCGGACGATCACGTTGTCGCGGCACCTGAGGGACTTGGGAGCTTGCTGGGTATACTGGTAGGCCAGCGTGTCAATAAAGACCTCGGGGTACTGGTCCTTGATGCCGTCGGCCATGAAGTTCACGAAGTCCACGAGCGGCCCAGCCTCAGAGCCCTCGGCTTTCGCGATCGCCTGGCACGGCCCACACTGGCACGGGTTGGCCCAATCATTCTGCGAGACACTGAAGACCAGCGGTGGCGGCAGGTGGGCCGCCTTGGCTGCATCCCAGGAGGTGGCGATATAGTTGCGGAGCCCGGCCAGGAAAGCACGGCGCAACTCGGGGTTGGTGAGGCAGAGTTGGGTGCCCTCGCCGACGCGCCGGCCATCGATCAACGAGAACCACTCCGGATGCGCGGCAAAGTACTCCTTCGGCGGGAAGTAGAGGTTGAAGGTATGCACATGATACGGTGGGCCGTAGGCCAGGGCGCCTCCGTATTCGCTGGCGATCGCGCTATCGCCGTCGCGATTCAGGCGATTGCGGGCCGCAAACCGCCCGCCATCTTGCCCGTAGAGCATGTAAATGTCGCGATAGCGGAAGGTCGGCCTGCCCTGCAGATTGAGTGCGCCGAGTTTCAGGGTGGGCTGGCTGGGAACAGTCTCCTCCCACGGGGTCCACCAATGCACGCCCAGCACGTCTTCCAGGAAATGATAAACAGCATACAGCGTGCCGCGCGGGCGCCCGCCGACCAGGAAGACGTCCCGGCCGGAACTGCGCACAATCCAATCCTCAGCATTCAACGTGCCGGCGTCCAACCCCAACTTGATCGCTGCCGCACCCGGACCGACGGCGAGCACTGCTCTGTCTGCGGCTTGGTCTGGGGTCACCATCTCGAATTCCGCACCGGTGATCTTTTTGAGGTACGTCGACAATTCCGCGGCAGCGTTCTTCTCCGGCGCCGAGGCGTCCGATGCCAACGTAATGACGTACTCGGTCCGTGAGTCCTCAGCTAACGGTAAGATGTTGGCGTCCGCCGCCAGGCACACACCGGCCGGCAAGCTTGACAGGATTGCCCACACGGCTGTCCTCAATTTGTTTCTCACGGCCAGACTCCTTCTCGGTTGCGTCTCGTTCTCAATTGCACAGTTGCCGATACAGATAGGCATTCTGCCCTCGTCGCCCGTGCGATGCAACGGTCCGACGAGCGATCCCGAGGAGACCACTGATTCACAGTTCCTGGATGGCGCTCGACCTGCGCATTGCCGATGAAAGCGACTGCCCGAGAGTCTTCCCCGGCCATTGTTAACGTGCCGGTCCAATTGCCATTCCGCCGCACTCCGGCGGGCGAACGGAGAGTGCGCCCCAACCGGAGCCGTCGTCGCAACTCCCTTTGCGGCCTACGGATAAAAGAAAAACGCCAAGAGGGGAAGCTCTCGGCGTCACCACTAAACGGAACGTGGGCTAATTCCCCCGTCAGAAAGAGAAAACTCCCCGACTAGGACTCGAACCTAGGACAAAGCGGTTAACAGCCGCTTGCTCTACCAACTGAGCTATCGGGGATTGGATTCGACAATGATACGTTATCCTTTTTCCGCTAACAAGTGGTTCAATGAGGTGCATGAGAGTAACCACAAAGAGCGGTTTGGCGATGAACAAGGAAAATCAGTCGGCAGGCACGGCCTCGCGATCCTTCTCAAGAACGACGTGGTTGCCGCGGTCATTGAACAGAACCCGAGACATGAAACTCCGCATCAACATGATACCCCTCCCTGAGGGTGCATCCAGATTATCTTCGTCTGTAGGGTCGGGAACCTGATCCAGATCGAATCCTTCCCCTTCATCGGTAATCGCAATGCGGAACAACGCGGGTGACATCGAGCAGTTGACCGTGACCTGCTTCGACATGTCCAGTTTATTGCCATGCTTGATGGCATTGACAAGGGCTTCCTCAACGGCCAGGTGGATGCCGAAGACATCCTTGTCGTCCCATTGATGCTGCTGAAGTTGAGCAAGCACGTCCTCAACAACGCACTGCCCCGCGCCGGCCTTGCTCGGGATGCAATACTCGTGTTGCCAGACCCATCCGTCGTTCGACATACCAGTGTGACCGCCTGCTAAGAAAGGGCTGCCAAAGCTTCGGCCTCGTCGCCTCGGATATCGAACAGCCGATTCAGTTTCGTGATCGCGAAGACCTCGTAAATCTCCGGCCGGATGCTGCAAAACTTCAACTTGCCGCCGTGCGACTTGACCTTCTTGTCCAGCGTAATAAGTTTCACCAGAGCCGCGCTGGAAAGAAAATCGACCGACACAAAGTTGAGCACGAGTTTCTTCCGGTTCTCCACCTCGACCAAATGGAACAATTCTTGGCCAAGTTCCTGGATCTTGAGATCCTCGATGATTTTCTGATCGCGGAAATGGACCACCGTGATGTCATCAACTTCGTTGATTTCCAAGCGCCGATATCCAGACATCCGAAGCACTCCTCGCGCAATCTACCAATGCTCGGTCCACTCGCAGAACCGACGGCCACTCCCACCGCATCCGCCAAAACGGCCTTCCGTAACCCATCATAGCCCCACCAGGGTGGGTGTCAAGCAGTGCGCCGACAAATCCGCGGGTCGCGACCCTATTTGTAATCGCCGCGGCAGTTCACCGCAATGGCAGCTCCTGACGAACCTTGGGCGCACCTTGCACTTCGCGCGGTGACGGACTTTGTGTTATCAAGAGGGGGGTAAGTCTGGGCCGTGGGATTCGGCTCATTGAGAAGATACGCAATGGAGGAGGCCAGGGATGGCAACCATCAA
>JAAYEH010000340.1 GCA_012728855.1 Rhodopirellula sp.
CGTCCCGCGGAAGATGACCGTGTCGGTGCCGCCGGCGCCCCGTTCGGCGTCGGCGTACATCACCTTGAACGCATTGACCTGGTTGAAGTACCCCTCGCCGGACATAGTGGCCCAGCGGGGGAAGTATTGCAGCAGGTCATCCCCCTCGGAATCGGTGAAGTAGACCGCATCGTCGCCGCCGTTGCCGCGGGCGTAGATCGTCTCGGCCGTGACGGAAATCGAGACACCGTCGCCGGTCATTTCGCTCGAGCCGGGGTTGGCGGTGTAGGAATTCGTGCCCTTGGTACCCCAGAGCCAGACAGTGTCCTCCCCGCTGCCGCCCTCGTAATCGATCGTTTCGACGTTGGCTAGAGACAACGAATAGCCGGGACCGGTCAAAGTGCCCCAGTTCGGATAGAGAGTCGCCTGATCACTGTCGCTGGTACCGGCGAACTCAACATCGTCGCTGCCGCCCAGGCCGTCGAAAGAAAAGGCTGCCGCCTCCGACGCGGCAAACGCATACGGCATTCCGTTGACAACCATTCTTCGGGCGACGGAGGCATCGAAGAGGAATGCATCGTTCTCGTTGGTACCGAAAACGGTGACTGATGAGCCGGTCTGCCGGACAAGATTGGCGATCTTCAAGTCGATGTTGGTGCTCTCGCCGGACACTTTCACGTAATACACCGCTCCGGCGACGGCGTTTCGCCAGTCGAGTTGCTGACCTCCGTCGTGGGGCGCCGATGTGGCCAGTACGGTATAGTCGGCGGCGTATAGCGCCAGCGAAGCGATTGTGCCGGGTTCCTCAAAATCGCATCGCAAGGAGAGCACGCCGTTGCGAGCGGCCTGAAGACGGAACCATAGGTTTTTTTCCGACGGATTCAGCGCCGGAAGATGGCAGAAGTCGATCGTACCAAGCTGCGTCGCCGGAGGCACAACCGAGGAATAGATCTCCTGGTCGCCGCCGGCGGAACTCACCCAGACAATCCGCCCGCCGTCCAGTTGCGGCTCTTGATCCTCCACGGTGTTGTCGGTCAACTGTTGCTTCGCAACGCCGTCATAGAAGTAGATCTCAGGATCGTTGCCGTCGTTGCCCGTCCAGACGACACAGCCCGAATCGATCCTGGGACTGTGATTAATACGGTAGTCGGCATCCGGGTTGTCCGTCAGTTGCAGAGTGGATGCACCGTTGTAGAAGAATATGTCCTCATTGTTGCCGTCGAAGCTTGTCCAGGCGACCTGGCCGCCCGAAATCCGCGGTTCCCAATCATCGTAGGCGTTGTCCGTCAGGGCGCGCGCCGTATTGCCGTCGTAGAGGAAGATTTCCTCGTCATTCCCGTCCCAACTCGTCCAGACCACCTGGCCGGCATCGATCTGCGGATGGTAGCTGTCGTTGCCGCCGCCGCTGAGCGGTCTGGTTGTGGCGCCATCGTAAAGAAAGACGGTCGAGCGGTTCTCCGGACTGCCCGACCAGACCACTTTCCCCGCGTCGATGCGGGGCTCCATGTCGTCGTAGGCATTGTCGGTAAGTTGGTGCAGGGCGCCGTCGAACAAGAAGATCTCCCAATCGGCCCCGTCAAATCCCGACCAGACGACGACGCCGTCATCGATTTGTGGATCCCAATCGTTCCAGAGATTGTTCGTCAATTGCCGAGTCGCTGCGCCATCGAAGTGAAAGATCTCCCAGTCGTTGCCGTCCCAACCTCTCCACACCACTTCCCCTCCGGCTATCTGCGGAGCGACGTCGTCGTAGCCATTGTCCGTCAGTTGGCGCGTGGTCACTCCGCCCCAGAGCATGATCTCGCTGTCGCCGTCGAATGTCGCGGTCCAGACGATCGAATCCCCATCGATATCCGGCGCGTTGTCGAGCCAGGTGTTGACGGTTAGCGGCACACCGGCCAGAAGCATGCGCGGTTCGAGCGGTTCCATGCCACGCAAACGGTTCCGGCCGGCAGATGGCGCTCGAGCGAACCGATGTCTCGGGAGAAGCGATAGTCCGGCGACGCGTAGCTTTTTGGGTAGCATCACTTTTGACACCGTGCGTGGAATGCCCCAGCAGGCGGTTCGAATTCTCCAAATAGTCGGCTGCACTCGTTGATTCGGGCAGCCGAGCCTCATCTTTCACAGCTTAATTGCACGCACGGCGAAAGCAAGCCGTTTCCGGGCTGAGTGAAGCGGCAATCGCAGCAAGATCGTCGCGTTCCGAGCGGCTATGGTCTTCGAGGACCGTCATTGCCCCGGCGGCAACTATCAGCCCGGCTGCCTCGGACCAGCCGGGCTGATCCGTGGATATTCTCATGACGCCGGCGCATCGGTCTATAGGAACGACTCAGGAATAAGAGCCTTTCCCAAAACCGCCGGGGACTGGCTCATTTTGCGGAGTCTTCGGAGCAAAATGTGCCTGTCCCCCTCTCCACCAAGGTTTTGCGAAAGGCTCTTATTTCCTCGTTGGGACGTTGGGATCGGGCGCCGGTAGCTGGAACAGGAGAAAACAGAAATACCAGAGAGATCATCTCCGTTATCTCTGTTGACTCCTGTATATTCGACGTTGACTCCCGTGTAGTCCACCGACCACCCAATACTCAACATGCCATCGGGTGTGTCTCTCGTCGACCGTCAAGTGGGGAGGTTATTCTTGAGTCATCCCACAAGAGCAGCCGGGCCGACGGATTCTCGCGTCCGTCAGCCCGGCTGGAAAGCCTGGTTTGGTATTCCTGTCAGGCTGGAAAGCCTGACCTACATGCGGGCGTCGGCTCTACTGCTGCCCGTACATCGCCCACCAGAGGTCGAGGTTGCTGTCGGCGTCGTTGTCGGACCGCTTCTCTTCGCGGCGGCGGGCTAGTTCGTGGAACTGCCAGGCCAGCGAACTCTCGTCGAAACGAGCGAAGACGCTGTCGCGGCTCGCTTGCTCGCCCGCGGCGAAGGATCCGCTGTCGCTCGCGGAAGCGGCGCCGACCAGTTCCATCTCGTCGCTGAAGACCGCCGGGGCCGCGTTCTCCGGCAGGCGGCGGACGCCGGCGCCGAGGCTGCCGGTCATCAGGTCGTACTTTACCGCCGCAGGGGCGAGATCCTCGTAGCCCAGCACGTGGCCCAACTCGTGCATCACCACGGTCAGCAGGTCGATCTTGTCTGCCACCGAGGCATCGGATGCTGCCAGAGCTCGTTCGGCCAGGGCAAGCTGGAACTCTTCGTCCGCCGAGGGGGTGCTATCGACAAACCAGCCGTAGCCGGCGCCGTTGTCGTCGATGACGATCTGGCGATCGCCCGCCAGACCGAGTTGGTCGTAGGCGTCGAGATCGGCGATGGTAACCTGCACCGATTCCAGCGCGGCGACCTGCTCGGCCGCCAGGCCGGTCGACTCCCAGCGGTCGATCGCTTCCTGGACGATGGGGGCCAACTGGGCGGCGGAAAGCTGTCCGGCAGCGGCTCCTGCCACGGCGCCTCCTTCCACAGCCAAGGGCAGCGCCGGCAGGCCATCGCTACTTAGGGCGATATCCAGACCGGCGAGGAACCAGTACGAAAACGCGCTGCCCGTGGTGTGGATTCGCAAATCGATGTAGCCGTCATTGTTGATATCCTCAATACCCAACAGCGTCGTAGTCTTGTAGCGATCGGCGGCGGACGTCGTCACCGGTGCGCTGGAGGTCACGCCATCCTCGTGAATCACGGTGATCGCCCCGGTGCTGTAGAACTGATCGCCCACGAAGATCCGCACGTCGTGCAGCGCCGCCGTATCGTCGACCTTGACGCGGAAGGTCTTGTCGCTGGTCGAATAGTGCGAATCCCGCCACAGCTCGACCGGAGAGGCGGTAGCCGTTCCCCGGTCCATCCGCCCGAGGCCGGTATTGCTCAACCAGCCGTAGTCGTCGCCGGTCGTCCAGACGTCTGTGCGAACCACGCCGATGAATCCCGCGGCCGTCTTGTTGCTGCTCTCGTGGTTGAAATCGAACCGCTTGGTGAACGGCGCTGTGTACTCGACCACCGTGGCGGCGTTGCCCTGCGCCGACCCGTCCACGGCCAGCGCGGTGAAGGTGGGTGTGCCCGCGATAAACGGCCGCTGCAACTGGAAGCTGAAGTCGCCGTTGCTGTCCACTTGGACCTGAGTGCCGGCATACGCCGTGCTCGCATCGGTGAGGATCGTGCCCACGCTGGCGGTGATCGTCAGCAAGGCATTGGCCGGCGCCTTTCCTGCGATCGTATCGACGCTGGCGCCGTTGGCGTCCAACTGTCCCAGGTTGGAAGTGAACAGCACGCCGGCGATCGAGGCCACCGGACGGATCTCCAATCCATTGACGGCCCACTCGATGCTGTTGCCCCCCAGATCGCTGAAGATCAGGTTCAGTGAGTCATCCACCGTTACAACGAACGCCTGGTGCGCAAATCGGCCCAGCGCCGTGTCCACGTCGGCCCAGAGCACCGTGTTGCCGTCGGCATTGGTGACGCGCATGTTGTCGCGGGCTGAGGCGGCATCGCCCATCGTGATGTTGACCAGGTAGTCGCCATCCGGCAAATCGGCCTGGAATTCTCGCGCCGAACTGTAGCGGAGCAAGTCGCGGAGCAGGTCGCTGCGCGATTCGCCGGCGAGCACCCCGCGGTCGCCCGAGAAGAGCGACGCATTCCAGCCGTAGCCACGCGTGGCGTTGTAGATATCGGTGCCCAGAACCGACGTGTAGCCGCTCTGCGTCTGCGTCGGCGTCGAGTCGAAATCGAAGAGGCGACCGGCGGGAAGAGCATAGGTATGCGGGCTGTCGGTGCCCACTGCCGAACCGTCGACGGCCACCGCTCGGAACAACGGCGTGCCGGAATCAGGCGGATCGAAATCGAAGCTGAAGCTGCCGCCCGCGCCGACCAGAACCTGGGTTCCGGCGTAATCCGCGCTGGCGTCGGTTAGGATCGTGCCCATGTCGCTGGTTACCGTCAGAAGCACGCCCTCCAGGCCCGCGTTCGTCGAGCCGGAAATCGTATCGTAGGGGCTACCGTCCGCCCAGCCGGTGATGGCGATTGCCTCCATCTGGCTCGCCGGGCGAATTTCCAACCCGTTCACTGCCCACTCGATGCTGTTGCCGCCCAGATCGCTGAACTGCAAGGCGAGCAAGCCGCTGCCGCCGACCGTTACGTCGAACCCGTCGTGGAAGAACTCGCCGGAGGGCGCGTCGACATCGAATAGCCCCTGGAGGGGGTTGCCGGCGTTGACGACCTGCATGTCGTCGCGCGCCGAAGACGCGTCGCCGAGCGTTACGTGAACGAAATACGAGCCGGGGTCGAGTTCGACCTGGAACGTCCGCGCGGTACTAGCGCGGTGTAAGTCCTGGCGCAACTCGGCCTGCGGTCCGCTGAGGGTTCCTCGGTCGGAGGCGAACAGGGCGGCATCCCAGCCGTAGCCGGTGGCGGTGGCGTACACGTCGCCGGGCAGCACCGGCACGTAGCCGTCGGGGTCCGCCAGGCTCCACTGCGGCACCTGGGTGGGCGAGGTCGAGGTGTTGAAGTCGAAGCGGCGGGCCGGGGGAAGTGTGTACGTGACGACGACGCTGCTGCTACTGTCGCCTTCGGCCGTGCCATCCACCGCCTCACCTCGAAGCGTCGGCGAGCCCGCCGCCAGCGGCCGCCGCAGCTTGAAGCTGAAGAAGCCGCTGCCGTCCACCTGCACCTGGTTGCCGACATACACCGAGCTGGCATCGTCGACGACCGTCCCCAGAGTTGTGGTAATCGTCAGCAGGGTGTTGGGCGGGGCGGTGCCGTTGATCGTGTCTTCGGTGACTCCATCCGCCGTCACAATCCCCAGGCTCGAAGTGAATGCAACGGTGTCTTCCACCACGCTGAGCGGGCGGATCTCCAGCCCGTTGACAACCCACTCGATGCTGTTGCCGCCCAGATCGCTGAACTGGAGATTAAGCGATCCATCGGAGACGTTGACGGCAAACCCGTCATGGGCGAACCCGCCGGCCGGCGTGTTCAGGTCCGAGAGCAGCCCCCCGCCGTCGCCGTTGACCACCCGCATCTGGTCGCGGGCGGAGGCGGCGTCGCCAAGCGTGACGTTGACGAAGTAGTTGCCGTTGGGCAGGTCGACTCGGAATTCGCGAACATCGCTGTAGCGGTGCAGATCCTGGCGGAGTTTGTCCTGCGGCGCCCCGTCGCCGAGTGTGCCGCGATCGGCGTCGAACAAGCCGGCATCCCAGCCGAAGGCCCGCTCGGGCGTGTAGAGGTCGCCGGCAAGTACGGGGATGTAGCCGCCCGGCTCGAGAACGCCCGGGTTCACCGGCCAGCCGTTGACCGGCTCTTCGGTCGGCGACGCGGCGGTTTGGAAATCGAATCGCCGCGAGGTGGGCAGCGAGTACGTGATCAGTCCCAGGCCGTTCTGCTGGCCGGTGACCTCGTCGAAAGTCACCACCGCGATTCCGGGGCCGGTCGGGTGCTTGATCGTGAACTGGAACGTGCCGTCGCCGGCCACCTGACGTTGGATCCCGTCCAGATCGGAATCGAGATCCGTTGAGACGATCGTGCCCATATCGGTGGCCACTGTCACCAGCGCGCCCGGAGTGGCCTCATAGACCGTGTAGGAGGTTTCCGTGGCGCCGTCGGCGATGGCCGCTGCCGGCTTCATCCCTTCGGTAAGGATCTTGCCCGGGCGGATTTCAATGGCGTTGACCGCCCATTCGATGTTATTACCGCCCAGATCGCTGAATTCCAGTCGGATGCGACCGCCGAGCCCCGCTCCGTTGCTGGTGGCCTTGACGGCGAAGTTTCGCTCGGCAACCTGGTTTGGGCCGGCCGTCAGATCGTCGACGAGCACTTGGCCCGTGTCGGGGTTAGTGACCCTCATGCGATCTCGCGTTGTTCCCACATCGCCCATCTTTACCGAGACCAGATACCAACCGTCGTCCGCCACATCGGCTCGGAACACACGGGGGCCGCCCGACTCCTGGGTGGAGCCGCCGCGGTGGCCATCGACGATCAGGGCGGAGAACGCCGATCCGACCGCCGGGCGCTCGAAGGAGAGCACCGGGCTCCCTTCCCAGCCATGGTCCGGCACGACGCCCGTGTAAAGCTTGGTAGGCAACACCGCGGTGTAGCCGCTTTCCGTGGGCGACAATGCGCTGTCGTTCAAGTCGAACCGCAGCGTGCTGGTGCCGATCGGCTCCAGCGGCACGCCCTCAATGTCCAGAAAGATGATGTCCTGATAGTTGCCGGTGGTCACGATGCGGTTGCGGACCACCGAGAAGAATTGGCCCGCAGGCGTATCAAGGTCGAGGATGTCGCCCAGCGGGGCCGGAGTCAGATCGTCGCCGAACGATGGGTCATTGCCGTTGATGGTGATCTCGGCGGTCGTGGAGGGCACCACGTTGAAGTAGTCTTCGTCGTGGTTGTCGTTGTCCCCGTCGCCATGGCCGGTCACGATGAGGTTCTCAAGGTACGGCGTGAACGTGACGGTTTCAGCAGGGGAGTCGGAGGTCAGCGTCACCTGGCCCAGGACGGCTGCGTTGACATCGAGCAAGTCGGCCGCGGCGGTGCCGTTGATCTCCAGCGTGTCGGTATTCTGACCCGCGGCGTCGGCCACGTCGACCTGCCCACCGAGCAGCCCTAGTTGCACGATGTAGTAGTCGTCGCCGCCTCGGCCGTCGATTCGGACCGAGCCGCTGCTGGTCGCCTGCGGGTCGAGAACGATCATGTCGGCATCGGCCTCACCCAGTACGTCGGCCTGGACGACCGTTTTCAACACCCCGAGGATCTGAATCATCGTGCCGGCCGGATCGGCATCGCCGTAGTCGCCTTCGATGGTGACCTTGCCGGCCGCGTCGACGGTGGCGCCGGCTTGGATAGTGACGTTGTCGCCACCGCGGAGGGTGACGTTGCTGCCGGTGCTCTGGACCGTCGCGAGGGACTGGACGGTGAGGTTGTCGCCGCTGCCGGCCGAATCGGTGGCCGTCAAGGTGACGGCGCCGCCGGCAATGACGTCTTCGGTAACCGTCAGCGCGCTGGTGGCGGTGATGACGATTTCACCATCGGCGCTGACGCCGTCGAGATCGACCGTGACGCCGCCGATGGTCAGCCCACCATCATTGGTAAGGTAAATGCCGCCCGAGCCGGCATCGGCCTCCAGGTTGGAGACCTGGGTTTCCAGGGGATCGCCGGAGGTGGCGATGCCGGCGGCCGCGGTCAGCGCAAGACCACTGGCGGTGATATTCAGATCGCCGCCATTGTTGTCCAGGATCTGGCCGGCGGCGACGTCGATGGTCACCGGGGCATTGCCCGCGTTGACCGTGTTCAAGAGCAAGCCATTCACTTCGTCGATGTCGATGGCGTTGTTGGTGGCCAATGCGGTCAGTTGGGCGATGTCGGTATCGAGGTCAATTCCACCGGGCGCGGTAAGCGTTACCAGGCCGGTGGCGGTGATGTTGGTCGTGCCGCCGTTGTTGTCCGTCAGCGCGCCGGCAGCCAGGTTCAATGTCACCGTCCCCGTGCCGGCAGTGACCGTGTTGACGGCCAGCCCGTTGGTCTCGTCGATGTTGATGGCGGAATCGTCGGAGGCGGCAGTGAGGAAATCGATTGCCGTATCGAGGTTGATACCGCCGTCCCCTATGGCATTGAGGCTGGTGGCGGTGACGTTGACCGTGGCGCCGTTGCCATCGGTGATGGCGGCGGCACCGAGGGTGACCGTATTGCCCGCGGCGGTGATCGGCCGATTCACGGCCAGGACGCCACCGGTAGTCAGCGAGACGGGGTTGCCTGCGCTATTGACTCCGCTGGTCACGCCGACCAGATCGACAGCCAGGGCATCGCTATCGACGTACGTGATCTCGCCGTTGACGTCGGCGGCGATCTCGTCGACGTCGTTGCCCGGTTGGGTGAGCGTAAACGTACCGGTGCCCAGGAGCAGTAGTTCGTTGGCGGTGAACGCGGCGGTTTGCGTAGCACCGGAGGTAGAGTTCAGCGTGAGGCGGCCCGCACCGGCGTTCACCGCGGCATCGAGCGTCAGCGAACCGTCGGCGTTGAGCGTGACATTGTTGCCGCCGGTGGTAATTGAGGCGTTGACGTCGATGTTTTCGGCGTTGACGGTCAATGTGCCGGTGTAGCTGATGGCGTTGTTGAAGTTGACACTGTCGCTATCATCATCGCCGTTAATCTCGATCGAGGCGGCAAAGCTCGATCCGAGGCCGGTGACATTGACGATGTCGACGCCGGTACCAGCGTTGACGGTCAGCGAGGAAGTCGGGTTGTCGAAGGTGACGGTTTCTGCCAGACCCGAATCGAGGGTGGTCCGTCCAGCGGTCCCCGAGTCGCTCAGGGTGATTGTCTCGGCTCCGCCGTTGAAGGTGAAGATGCGGTTGTCGGCATCGATGCTATCGTCGATCGGTTCCAGACCGGTGTAGGTGATGTTGTCCGTGACACTGCTGTTGTAGCGGACAAAACCATCGCTGTTGTTGTTGAAGATGTGCTCGACCGTGGTGGCCGTGCCGCCGACGAGTTCCATCTCGTCGCCGTCGCCGTCCTCATCACCGTCGCCGCCGGCAAATACGACGCCGCCGGAAGGATTGAACAGTCCGACTGCCGGGTTATTGATGATCAGCCGATCGTCGCCGGCAAGGCCGTTGAAGGTCAGGCTGGAGATGCCGGAGAACGCGACCAATGGTCCGGGCACGCTGTCGGTGGTGAGTTGGTAGGTTCCCGAATTCACGTTGGTTGCGGTGATCGTCAAAACGTCATCCTGCCCGCTGCCGTCGAGCACGAGATCGCCGCTGACATTGGTGGTCTCGAAGTTCGAGTACTGGATGTCTTTGTGGTTCGCGGTGGTGATCAGAGCGGACCCGTAGTTGAATGCGTTGGTCCCGTCGCTGATGTAATTGAGCGTATCGCCGGTGGGCGCGGTCGGATCGCCGCCGTTGAGGTGGATTGTGGCTCCGCCGGTCGGATCGGGGGCGACATTGACGGTGTCTTCCCCATCGCCGGTGTTGACGTAGAGATGGTCGACATCCGAGTAGCCGACGATGTCCTGAACGGCGGCTCCACGGGTGTGGCGGAAGTGCGTGTCGCCGCCGATAGCCGACGTGTTGATGTCGACCGTGTCCTCGTCGCTGCCGGTGCTGGTGTTGAGCGTGACGGTGCCGACGGTATCGATCACGCTGTCGGCACCGTTGCCCGTAAGCGTCAGGTCGGTCAATGCTAGCGAGACGCTCTGGGCGACATCGAGTCCGGCACCGCTGTTGCCGGAGAGTGTGCTGCCGGTGATCGCAACGCTCGACTGGTTACGGACTCGGATAGCGGTCGTCGCGCCGGTGATGGTCTCGGAGATCTCGACGTTTTGGGCATTGTCGATGTCAATGCCCGCGGTGCCGGCCATGTTCAGGTACGTATTGCCGTTGATGCGAACACCATCGGTGGCGTTGACGTTCTGGGAAATGCTGATCGCCGCTGTGCCGCTGCCGTCGAAAGTGTTGCCGGTGATGTCCAGGTCGGCGATCTTCAGGTTGACGCCGTAGCGGGTATTGTCGAGGAACTGATTGTTTGTCACGTCCACAACAGACGAGTCGTCCCAGATGCTCACGCCGTCGCGGTTGCTATCGAGTGTGTTGCCCGTGATATTGATGTTGTTCCAGAGACTTCCTCCGATGCCTCGACCGGTGAAGCCGGTGACGGTATTGCCGCTGATCGTCCCACCGGTCACGCCGGTCATGTAGATACCGGTCTCATCTCCGGCCGGCGTCGCTCCCATCGTGACGGCGTTGTTGGAAATGACCGCGTTGGACGCCGGATTCGGCTGTATGACGACGCCGTTCTTATTGGCCGTGATCTGATTCTGATCAACCGTTTGCCCGGCGCCTCCCTTGATGAGCACTCCGAGCCGGCCGTCCATAATGTTGTTTTCGATCGATACGTTGTCCGCCCAAACGCGAACGGTCGACGTATCGGCTGTCCCGTTGGTCAAGTCGCTATTGAGCGTGAACCCGTCGATCAGGGCATTGTCCGCCGCTGCGGTGACTTCGACGAGCACATCCGGGTTCGGTGTACTGAGTCCGGCCTCCGTGATGATCGACTCCGAGGCCGTCCGGCCGCGAGCATCGACGCCGGCCTGGGCCCCTAACAAGTTGAGGGTCTTGTTGATCGTGATCCGTTCGTTGTACGTGCCCGGCCCGACATAAACCGTGTTGGCGGTGACTACGTTGATGCCTTCCTGAACTCGGCCGGTGGAGCCTGTCTGCCCTCCCAGAGCCGTGACGTGAAGGGTCGAGAAATTGCCTTGGAATCCATCGCTGGGATCACCGCCAACGTCAGTTCCGGTATGGAGATAGGGCGTGAAGTCGACAGGGCCGTCCATCATCGCCGCGATGGCGGTTTCGTCCGTCGAGTCCCACCAGTTGCCGGATGCGTCCACGGTGCCCGTGCCGCTGTCATTGCCAATGGCCGGCCCAGGTGTTGCGTTGACGCCGCCGTCGAGGAAGCTGTTGTTGTTGATGTGGACCGTCGTTGCATCCACATTAGGATCGAGCCAGACAGCGGGATAAAGAGAAGCGTAAGCGACTTGGTTGTAATTGAAGACATTGCCGGAGATTTCGACATAGGCATCGCCGAGAGGAGCATAAGCAGTGCCGGCTAGATTCACTGCGGTGCCTGTCAGGACGCCCTCGAACACATTGTCCTTAATTACGGCTGGGTCGCCAGCGGTACCGCGGAGGTTCACATAGAGGCCGTTGCGAATGTTACTAAACGTGTTCCCCTCGAACGTAGCACCGCGAAAGTTCATGGCGTTCATCACGGTGCGGAAGTTCGAAACGGTATTATCCGTGAACGCGAAGTCCTCGAAAGCGAATTCGGTTTCGGTACTGGTGGTTCCACCGCCGGCGAAAAACATCGTCTCGCCCGATGTGTTGGGACCGTTGGGGCCGGAGAAGGTGATGGTGTTGTCGGCAATGGTGACGTTGCGATGGATGACGTCGTTGACGCCGTAGTTGCGAGGAAATCCGGTGGTGAAGCTCAACGCGCGGTTATACGTATAGCCAGGCTTGTTGACGTAATTGACATCGATGTAATTGTGCTCGATCGTCACGTCGCTGACGACCGTGTGGCCGCTGGCGTTCTTCCCGCCCGATCCCGTGCTCTCGCCGACCACGACGGCCGTCCAGCAGCGATCCGAGTGGATGTAGTTGTAGGCCAACGTCACGTTGGAACGCTGCGCATTTGCCTCTGCGGCGAGCTGAATCTCGGGGCCGTAAAAGAATTGAGCCAGTTCCAGCCCGTTGATCGTCACGTCGTCGGCGACGATCCGCAGTGGGTGGTCGTTACTGTCCAGAGTCAAGACAGCTTCGCCCCCGGCGCGCCCGCCGGCAACAGGCTCCACGTTCGCTTGCGGCCCGAGCACCGAAACGGATTTGTTGATGACGAGGCTTCCCGTGTAGCCTCCAGCGGCAATATTGACTGTGCGATCCCCGCCCGTCAGATTACCATCGGCCAGCAGGTTCACCGCCTCCTGGGTGCGGCCGGTACTGCCGCTCTGCTGGCCCAAGGCAGTCACGTTCAGCGTGGAGAAATCGCCTTGGAAGCCGGCGGTTACGAGGTCGGTATCCGTGTCAGAGTCGAGGAAAGGCGTGAAGTCAACGGTGCCACCGATGGTTGCAGCTACGAGTGTTTCATCGTTTGCCCCCCACCAGTTGCCCGACGCGTCGATGGACAGCGCGGTGGCGTTGGTGAGGTTTGCGGTAGTGTTGCCTTCGATGCTGTTGGCGGTGAAAACGTTCCCGGGGCCGATTTCTCCGGCGCCGCCTTGGATCCTTACGCCCTCGGCATTGCCTTCGATGAAACTATTGCGAACGATGTTTCCTTCGGGTATGCCACCCGCCCAACTCGATTTGGCGATCTTAATGCCGACGTAGTCGTTGTTGTTGATCGTGGAGTTTTCGATGACCGTGTTATGGGCGGAGGAAAGAGAGATGCCGTTGGGCAATCCGGTAATCGTTTGCTCAGTGATCTGATTGCCATCGGCTGCCTCGCCCCAGACGATGATTCCCCAAGCCCAGACGGCGGGATCGTAATAGCTGCCCCACAGGGTACCGGCTTGGACGTTTGAAATCGTGTTCTCGCTGATCTCGTTACCCGGGCTGCGGTCCAGACCGATCGCGTAAAGCCCGATGTCATGCAGATCGTTGCTGCGGATCTCGTTTTGCGACGCGCCCGAGTGCGGCGGACCTACGACGTTGATTCCCATGTAGCCGATGTCGTAGATCTCATTGGACTCGATGACGTTCTGCGAGCCGTAGACGAGGATGCCGTATTCGGTCTGATCGGAAACGCCCGACTGGTTGAGATTGCCTTGGATGACGTTGTTTCGGAGGGTGTTGTTGTCGGCGCCGTTGTGGATTCGAATAATCTTGTTTTCATTCACGTTGTCGGTGAAGTCGCGGACAGTGAAGCCCTCGAAGGTAGTATTATCGGCATTGATGAATACGCCGCCGGTGGTGCTGTCCGGCACGCTGATGATGGTGCTTGCAGCCCCCGCTGTGGACAAGATTGTCAAGCTGTCCTTGGCAATCGTGAGGGACTCGTTATAGTTGCCCGCCGCAACCTGGATCGTGTCGCCGGAGGAAGCCGCATTAATGGCTGCTTGGATGGTGCTGTAATCGGCAGGGGCATCGTCATCGACCGTCCAGACGGCGAGCAACTGCCGCTCTTCCAGCGGTTCCATTGTCAGTTGCCGGGCTCTCGATGAAGCGGGCTCGCGGTTGCCCTTGAAGAAGCTGCGGACACGACCATTGCGACGGACCAGGCTCTTGGCAAAACGCTTCATCGATATGCTCCTCTGATTTATGGCGGGGATTACTGTTCCGGAGGCGGGCGGGATGTTCTGGCAGCGCCGCATTGGGGGGCGATGTGCGGAAACCCACCGTTCAAACTAACAAACTGCCACAGTAATCATCCTGCGCGGCCTGTCAATCCCCTGAATTCGGAAGAATTGATATTTCTTGCGCATTCGGCAGAATCGCTGCGAGCGCTGGAAGGCGATCCCCGATGAAGCACAGTTAGACCATGCGATTCATCGCAGCAATGGTGGAATGGCGAAGAGAGGAAGGCTTGGTCAGGAAAATGGCGGGCAGGAAGATCGCGCAGAAATGCCGATATGAAGCGCGATACCACCCGACGCGGAGCGGAAAGAAGAGGGATGCCGAGAAGAAAGACATGCTAACCACGGTTAACACAGAAGCCTGTTTGGATTAGCGTCGATTAGCGCGGATTAGAGCCTATCCCAAAACCTTGGTGGAGAGGGGGACAGGCACATTTTGCTCCGAAGACTCCGCAAAATGAGCCAGTCCCCGGCGGTTTTGGGATAGGCTCTTAGTGTTCCAAACCGAAACGACTTTCCTATTTTGCCCTTTGGGCCAGAAGCCACGTGAACAGGAGGAAACAGAGCCAACGGAGTGCAGCGATCGCTGCCGGTTCCCAAATAGACCAGACGGAGACTTCCCGTCTGTTATCTCCGTTACCTCCTGTTCAATGAATCCCTCGTACGTCGCTGGAGTAGAGAAGCCTTCCGCGGTTCCAAGCTACTTGACGGCAGGCGCCGGGGGAACCGGTACGACGGGTACGGGCACGGCTGGCACCGTCGCGGGGTGGCGCTCGTCGTAGGCCCGGTAGATTTGGGCGAAGATGCGGTTGGAATAGGGATTCTGCCGGTCCTCGCCGATCAACAGGGCGACCTCGCGCTGGGCCACCATCTCGTTGTAGCTGTACGGCCGGAAGTAATAGTGGCCGTGCAATGGCGGATAGTAGGGATAGTGCTGCACCATGTCGCAACTGCTCAAAAAGCAATCCAACCGCGACGGAGGACGTACTCCGCCGCATCCCGATGAGCAGCCGGAAGGGCAGGCATCCGCCGCCTGAACCTCCGCCGCCGGGGTCAAGACGACCGGTTCGGGCAGCGGGGCAGGGCTTTGCATGGGCGCCGCTTTGGAAACGGCAACAGGCATATCGGCGGAACACACACTGGCCACGCCGGCCGATGGGCTCTGGGCCACGTCCAGTTCGAGCAGCTCGAGCAGGGTAATGTTGTCCTCCTCGACGCTGGGCAAGCGCTGGACGGAACCGGGCTGGCGAATGGGTGGGGTGTTCTGCGCCGAGGCCGGCGTGCCTGTGCAGGCCAGCAGCGTGAGCGAAGCAGCCAGAGCCGTTGTGAAGAAATATTGGAACATCTGGGTAGGTTCCTGTGCGGTAAGTGGGCGTTGTCTCCGGGCAAGGCGGCGCGGTAAACCGCCGGGGCCGTTTGTAAGGAATATCGGCAAACGGACGGACGCGAGGCCAGTCCGTCATGACGGATCTTCGGCAAAATTGGCAGGCAACAGAGGGTAGATCCCGCTTGCCGAGCGGGATCTGGGCGCGGAGTTGGCGCACTTGCCGGTGGTAGCGGGGCCGAGGGGGTCGGGAGTCTTTTTTCGGGTCGGCCGGAAAAGCGTCCGTCCATACACGAAAGCGTCGCCCGGCCGACACGAAAAAAGACTCCCGACCCCTTCCCGCGTCGATTTCGCGACAGTTATTTATTCATTCGCCGATCCTTAGCAGCTCAGATCCCGCTCGGCAAGCGGGATCTACTGGCTGCGACCCGATTTTGAGCCAGGCTGCGATTCGTGGAAGAATTGGGGATGAATCGCAGGTGGCGACTGGAGTTTCGGGGGCATGATGGACCGGGCTTTCTTGGCAGTCTTCGATTATTTGATTGTTTCGTTGCCCTTGGAATTGCCGATACAACCCGCAGCACCCGCAGATCGTTCATCGCAATTCGGGGGGGAGGCTATGCTCAGCGTCAGTAGGTTCTCAGCTTGCAAGAGTCTGTCCTGTGTGCCGGCAGGGGCCGGCGGCGGATTTCGCCGTTGCGGTTCCACGGCCGCTTTGCTGGCCGTGCTGGTTCTGGCGGCTTCTCCGCTGGCGGCCCAAAACGTCGCCGCGCCGCCGCGAGTACCCCAGCCGCTCGGCTGGCAGGAGACACCGGTGGCTACTCCGGCGGTCGCCGCCAAGGTCGATAGCCTTATCGGCGAGTTCGTCGATATTGAAACCACGCTCTACCTCGATCCGGAGCGGAGCCGCATCCTGCGGACGAAGAAGCCGGTGACGCGGATGTCGATCACCGATCCGGCCGTTCTCGAAGCAGTGCAGTTCAGCCCCACGGAATGGGAACTGATCGGCGGCCGCACGGGCCAGACCAGTCTAACGCTGTGGTTCGCCGCGCCCGACGGCGGGCACGGCGAGATGATCCGCTACCTGGTGCGGGTCAGCCCCAATACGGCCATCGAAGATCGCCGGCAAATAGAATACGAGGATTTCGAAGCGAAGCTCAACGAACTCTTTCCCGGCAGCACGGTGCAGTTGATCCCCGTGTCGGACAAGCTGATCGTGCGGGGGCAGGCGAGAGACTCCGAAGAGGCCGCCCAGATCCTGGCCATGGTCACCAGCGGAGCGAGCGGCGCCAACGGGATGATCGGCGCCGGCGGCGTGGTGGCCGCGGGCTCGGCCGCTCCGCCCTACCCGGGCACGAGCGACCTGCCGCAGAGCACCGTGATCAACATGCTCGAGGTGCCCGGCGAGATGCAGGTGCTGCTGAAGGTTCGCGTGGCGGAATTGAGCCGCAGCGCGCTAAGGGAGATGGGCGCGAAATTGAACCTCGACCTCGGCGACTTCGCGCTGAGCACGGCCCTGGGGGCCAACGGCGCCATCCGCGCCGTGCTGGATACCGAAGAATTCCGGCTGGCTCTGCAAGCCTTGAGCACCAACAGCTACTCGAAAATTCTCGCCGAGCCGAACCTGGTGACCTTGAGCGGACACCCGGCCTACTTCATCGCGGGCGGCGAGTTCGCCGTGCCGATCGTCGTCGGCGTGGAAGGGGCCGCCGCCTCGACCACCACCTTCCGAGGCTTCGGCACCCAGCTCACCTTCCTGCCCACGGTGATCGACAAGGATCGCATCCGCCTGCAGGTTTCGCCATCGTTCAGCACGTTGAATCAGGGCAACGCCGTCAACGGCATCCCGGGCCTGGATACGCGGGCGGTATCGACGACGGTCGATCTGCGGGAAGGGCAGTGGCTGGCGATCGCCGGTTTGCTGGAGGACCAGCAGCACGGCAGCAAGGCGAGGGTGCCCTTCGCGGGCGACGTGCCGGTGCTCGACACCATCTTCAGCCGCAAGGAAAGCAAGCGAGACGAAACGGAACTGCTTGTGCTGGTCAGCCCCGAGCTGGTGCATCCGCTCTCGGCCAACGAAGCGCCGCGGATCCTGCCGGGGATGGAAGTGACGGAACCGGGCGACGTGGCGTTCTTCTTCGGCGGCAACTACGAAGGCAAACCGAATTGCCACCACCGCAGCACCGTCTGGCCCGTCCTGCAACGCGAGATTTACGACGCCCACTGCCAGGCGAAACGCGACGCCAGGTTTCAGAAGTGCGAGGGGTATTACATTCAAGGTAGTCACGGGTTCTCGCGCTGAGAAGAGTGCAGAGAGAGAAGGGAAAAAGGAAAAGAGGGGAGAGGGGACAAAAGGGGCGAGTGGGGGAGTGCCCATTCAACCAGCGGACTGTGGCGGCTCGGCCGCATAAGGGAGGCTTGGAACTATGAAGCGCGAAGCGAATCATTGGAAGGCGCGACTGGCCGCGGCCGGTCTTGTCATAACGCTCGTCTGCGGATGCCAGCAGGGCTGGAAGGCTTTTTATCAGCGGCCGTCGATCGAGCCGCTCGGCGCGATCAGCGATCCGGTCTGGCAGGCGCAGGAACTCGGCGCGGAGCAGGCCGACTTCACCGTCTATCAGCATGAGTTCGAGAAGAACGCGGTGCGGCTGAACACCGACGGCGAGGATCACGTCAAACAACTTGCCGCACGGCTGTTGGCCGGGCAAGACACGCTGGTGGTCGTCGAACGGAGCCGGATGACCGCCCGGCCCGACACCGAATATCGCTACGCGATCCACGTCAACCCGGAGCTGGACAACCAGCGGCGCGAGTTGCTCGTCCTGGCCCTCTCCTCGATGGGCGTGGCCGACGCGGAAGAGCGGGTGATTGTGGCCCCGGCCTACACCACCGGCTTCGAGGCCACCGAGGCCGCCCAGGCCTACGAGCAAGGCATCGGAAGCGGCGGCGCGGGCGGCGGAGGTTTTGGCGGCTTCTTCTTCGGCGGCGGTGGGTTTTAGGGATAGTCCTTAGTTCTTAGATCTTAGTTCTTAGTCATTGGCAAAATCGCAGACGCCCCGCCGGAATAAACCCCGTGGTGGCGTCTGCGTTTTGACAAATGACAAATGACAAATGACAAATGACAAATGACAAACACTAGACTCCCCCTCCTGCTCTGTCTCCCCTTCCTCTTCTGCGGCTGCGCGTCCATGAAACCTTCGATGCCGAGTTGGCTGGGCGGCAAGAAGGATGCGCAGGCGTCGTCCGGCCAGTCGGAGTCGGTCAAGGGGCTGTTGGCCTTGGCGCGGCTGAGCGAGCGGCGGGAGCAGAAGGATCAGGCGGAAAAGGTCTACCGCGAGGTGATGGAGAAATGGCCCAAGGATCCGGCCCCGCATCACCGCCTGGCAGTGATGCGAGCCGGCGAGGGGAAATTCGAGCAGGCGGCGACGCATTTCTCCCGCGCCTTGGAACTCGCTCCGTCCGACGCCGAGCTGTTGAGCGATTTTGGCTACTTCTGCTACTTGCAGGACAACATCCCCGCCGCGGAAAACTACTTGCGGCAAGCGGTGGAACTGGATTCGAACAACGCCACCTACTGCAACAACCTGGCGATCGTTTTGGGCGAGCAGGGGCGTTACGACGAAGCGTTGCGGCTGTTTCGCCGGATCGGCAGCGAGGCGGAAGCCCAGGCGAACATGGCCTTTGTCTTCGCGCGGCGCGGCGAAATCCAAAGGGCGCTGGAGTGTTACAGCAAAGCGCTCGATGAAGACGACCAGCTTCGCCCGGCGGCCGAGGGCCTGGTGCAGCTCGCCCGCTTCGCCCCGCAGCCGGCTCAGCACCGCACGCTTTTGGATACCACCTCGCTCGCCCGCCGGGAGGCGCCCCGTGGCGGTCAGTCCGTCGCGGCGGCGGAGCAGCGCCCGGCGCACGCTTCAACGGTTTACGGGCCCGATGGCGGCGTCCAGCCGGCAGACTGGACTGGCACGGCGCCGACGGGCGCGGTGAATTTCGCCTCCGGGACGGTAGCCTCGCCGCAGAACGCTGCGGCGCCGGCGGGCGGTTATCCACAGACAGGCGGCGTCGCGTCGCTGGCGGCCGGCGGCGTGCCACCGGGGCAGCCGCTGTTGTGGAACAACGCCACGCAGGCGGTGCCTCAGTACGAGGCGCACGCGACGGACCAGCGCCCCGCGTCGGGCGGGATGCCTTCGATGCCCTCGTCGTACCACACCTATCGGCAGCCGGCGAATGCCGGCACACAGGGCAATCCGTTTTAGGGTCGGCGGGGGTAGAAGCTTGAACGCCACCACCCGGGTTCATCCCGGTGGAGCGATGATTGGCAGCTAACACGCCCCCATCGCCTGAATGCTCGCGCGCCTCGCCGCTTTGCCTCAAAACGCCACCACCCGGGTTTATCCCGGTGGAGCGATGATTGGCAGCTAACAGCGGATCTATTCTTTTGAAAGCGTTTTGGCAGTCGCCTTGATGTAGTAGTGTGGAAACGGCATGCGAAACCGCACTTCCGAAGCCAGCACCGTCAAGTGCTTCGCTACGAGATCCGCGAGATCCGAGCAATTCTCGAGGAATATTTCATCGGCAGAGCATCGGGAAACATAACGGTCGAGCATCCAGCTCGCGCCGCCGCGGCGGCGTTCGATGTCCTTGATGAGCACGTAGCCCTGCGGATTGAGCAATCGCGACGCTGCCTGCAACAGTGAGTCACGGTTGGCCGGCGCGACATGGTGGAAGACGTCCATGAAGAGCACGCAATCGTACCGCCCCGCGACGCTTTCCAGCGGTTGGCACGTGTAGCGAGTATTGGGCAAGCGGTTGTAGCGATTCGCCAATTCAATGCTCTTTGCCGCGATGTCGATGCCATGAATGTGCAGATCGGGCCGGCTGCGGGCGAATTCATAGTCCACACTGCCTACGCCACAGCCGACATCCAGCATACGGCCCTCTTTGGGGATGTATCGAGAGAGATGTTGCATGTCGATGGTCAGGCGGCTGCGATACCATCGCAGCAAGCCGCTGAAGCGTTTGATCAATAGGTATTGCAGCATCGCCGTATTGCCCGCCGTTGAGTTGCTGTTGACGGAAACACCGGCCAAATCCGGCGGCGCGTCGCCATGCTATCCTATTATAGCCCTGGTCAGTGCGACGCTAAGAGCCTATCCCAAAACCGGTGCGGAGAAATGGTCGCTACATCCGTTATTGTCGTGAATTACAACGGAATCGCTTTGCTTGCGGATTGCCTGAATTCCCTCGCCGCTCAGACCTATCGGGATTTCGAGGTCATTTTTGTGGACAACGGATCGAGCGACGGATCCGTCGCGCAAGCCGTCGCGTTGATGCCGGATGTGCGGATTGTGGCGTTGAATGAGAATCTCGGCTTCGCCGGCGGAAACAACGCAGGGATTCGCCGAGCGCAGGGCTCGAATATTGTCTTACTCAACAACGACACGCTGGTGGATCCGCACTTCTTGGAAGAACTCGTTCGCGGGGTGGATTGCGGCCGCCGCGTTGGGATGGTCGCGCCGAAAATCCTCAATTACTACGACCGCACGCGTATCGACTCCGTGGGAGGGCTAGTCCTATGCCGGGACGGGCTGGGCCAGGGTCGTGGTCGAGGCGAGCGAGACGAAGGTCAGTACGACGGGTTGGGAGAAGTACTCGTCCCCAGCGGCTGCGCAGCGCTATTTCGGCGAGAGTTGCTCGATGAATGCGGGCTATTCGATGAGAGATTCTTCGCCTACTGCGAAGACATGGATCTGGGACTGCGCGCCTGTTGGGCCGGCTGGGTGGCCGTGTCGGCGCCTGAGGCAGTCGTCTACCACAAATACTCCGGTTCCTCCGGGGCGTACTCTCCGTTGAAGATGTTCCTGGTGGAGAGAAATCATTTTTTCGTGGCACTGAAGAATTTCACTTGCTTCATGCTCCTGGCTCTGCCCTTATGGAGCGTATACCGGTATCTCTTGATGGCATACGTTGTGGCAACCGGAAAGGGAAAAGGCAAGGCCGGCGCGAAATGGGAACTCGCAAGCGCACTGGTTCGAGCGCACTTTGCCGCGATTGCGGCGTGCCCTTCGGTTTTGCGCAGCAAATCGGGCTTGCGTCGAATTGCGCCGGGGCAGTTCGCAAAGCTCCTTCGCCGGCACCGCTTGAGTCTTCGACAGATGATCTTGAGCGACTAGCCCGCACGAGCCCCTACAGGCAGTGTGACCCGTTAACGCTTGGCAGCAGCAATTCATCGGGCCGAACGAATGACGATTGCTGCACCGGGCAAGAAAATACTTCAAGGGAAACCGAGTTATTGTAGCTTGACTCGGGCTGCTACAGCGGGTCACGCCTTTGCCGACTCGCGTCGGTCGCGAGTTGCGCGAGCGCACGGCGAGCTTTCTCGTTCGACGGGTCGAGTCGCAAAGTCTTCTTGTAACATATTGCACTTTCCTGATGCTCGCCACAGTGATCCAGGGCAACGGCAAGCATGTAGTGGTAGCGGGGCTCATTCGGTTTCTGTGCCGCGGCGCGACGGGCGTGCGCCAGCGAGTTCTGCCAGTCCCGTTTCCGCTCCAGAAGGACGGCGAGATTGTAATGCGCCGCGGCAATCTTATCGTTGAACTCCAGTGCAGTACGGAAGTGTTCGATGGCTTCATCGACGTCTCCTCGCCGCGCGAGCGCCGTGGCGAGGTCGAGGCGCGCATCGACGTGGTCCGGGCTCAGTTGGATTGTCTTGCGATAACAGCGGATCGCTTCGTCCACGTGGCCTGCCTTGGCGAGATAGGCGCCGTAGCTCCAATGCGCCCGGGCGTTCTGCGGAGCCACCGAGATGGCATTGGCCCAGACGGCGATAGGGGAGCGGTACAACGCGTTCCGGGTGGCGGTTCTCACCATGAACATGGCGGCGACGAGCACCAGAGTCAGCACCAGGAAGCCTCTACGCGACCGTCTCCTCGCAATCTGCGCCACCCCGATGCGGACGGCAAGAACACCCAGCACCGTCAGGGCGGCCAGCGGCAGGTACATGCGGTGCTCGACGGCCAGATCGGCGATCGGCATGATGCTGGAAGTGGGCGCCAGGATCAGAAAGAACGCCGCCCCGAGAAAGCCGGCCGCAGGTCGGTAACGCAGCGCGAGTCCTGTGGCAGCAACGAGCGCGGCAATCGCCGCCGTGGGAGGGAGAATCTCTTGCCAGGTCTCGGCCACGGGCCAGCGATAGTCGAGACAGAGCCGGTCGGGAAAGGCGGCCAGCCGCAGATAATGCAGGATGACGCCCGGCTGCGTGCGCAGATACTCCCATGTCGAAACGGTCTTGCAGTCGAAGCCGGCGGTGGGGGCCGTTTCGCTCGCGGCGCTGAAGAGCAACCAGGCGGCCGCCGGAGCCAATCCAAGATAAAATGGCCAGCGTCGCCGGACGACCGCGTTCCAGTTTGGAGAAAGGAATATCCGGTCGTAGAGCAAGATGACCAACGGGGCCGTGACCATCACCTCCTTGCAGCCCATCCCCAGCCAAGCGGCCGCCATGCCGCCGACGTACCACGGCCAGGCGCGAGCGGACTGGGAACCCCGCAGCACGCAGTAGAGGCAAAGAAGGTAGAACATGCCCATCATCGATTCGCAGCGCTGGATGGTATAGGTCACCGCCTGAGTCTGAAGCGGATGGACCATCCAGAGCAAGGCGACGGCGAAAGCAAAGCCGTCCGCCGAGTTTGTGAACTTTTCCTCGAAAACCGGCAATCGCAGCGTTCGCCGGACAATTCCGAAGAGCGACAGGCCGGCAGTCAAATGGACGAAAAGGTTCAACACGTGGTAACCGCGAACATCGAGTCCCCCCAAGGCATAGTTCAACGCTAGAGATGCGAAAACGGTGAGCCGTCTTCCGTAGCCGATTGATTGCGCGGCGGACCAATCGGGACTGCGGAGCTGCGCTTCGCCGTCCTCGATCGCACGGTCGTCAAAAAGGAACGGAGCGTTGAGGCCGGGGAGGTAGACCAGCACCGTGGCAAACACGAGGACGCCGCAGAGAAGCCAGATTCGTTTTGATTCGGGAGAGACGCTGTTCATGAGGCTGGAATGTTTTTGGCTGAGACAGTGTAGTCCGGACACTCCGTGGCCGGACGTTGCGGGCCACGGAGTGTCCCGCCTACACTAAGGGCTGCTCTCCTGATACGCCAGCGGAACGCCGCCGCAGATCGGCTCGTGGGGCGCGCTCTGGAGATCCTCGTGGATCGCCGACAAAAGCAGTTGGAATCCCAGGATGATCAACATGGTTGGGATCACGACCGTGCCCGTCGGGGCGCCCTCGCCGGCCTGTGCGTACCGCACCCAGTTGTTCAAACCATAAACAAGTCCGGCGAGCAACATGGGAAGTCCGGTCAACAGATAAACGCTGCCGATGGAGAAATCGTAGATGAATTTCGCCAGCAGGATGCGGCGGGCGAAGCAGCGGGCCAGGCGGCAGGGAAACTCCACCAGCACGCGGCGGATCGAGAGGTGCGACCGTTCATTGCCGTAGCGGGCCGGCATCGGCACGTCGCGGACCACCGCCCGCAGCAGGTACAGCTCGGCCAGCATGGAGGTTTCGAAAAAGAAGGAGTGCGGGATCGACTCCAGCGGCAACTCCCGCAGCACGTCGCCGCGGATGGCGACGTAGCCGTTGCAGGGATCAAAGCACTGCCAGTAGCCGACTGCCGCCTTGGTCAAAAAGCTCAGCACCATGTTGCCCGCACGGCGCAAGGGGGGCATGTGCGCGAGCGTGCGGAAATCGCGGAAGCGGTTCCCCTTGGCGTAGTCGGCTTCGCCACGGATCAAGGGGCGCAACAGTGCGGGGAGATCGTCGGGCGACATCTGGCCGTCGGCGTCGATCTTCACGACGATGTCGGCCCCCAGTTCGACTGCTTTGCGGTAGCCGGTGACCATCGCCCCGCCCACGCCGCGGTTTTCCGGGTGGCGGACGAGCACGATCCGCGGATCGCGCTCGGCCATGCGGCGGACGACGCGGGGAGTGTCGTCGCTGCTGGCGTCGTCGACGACGAGGATCGTGCGGACGTAGGAGGGGATCGCCTCCAGGGCCGCTTCGATCTGGCCCGCCTCGTTGTACGCCGGCATCACCACGACGAGATTCAGCCGTGAGCGGCGGTCGGCCGGGACGGTTTCGATGGGAAGAGTTTCGAGGATTGTGGACATGATTGAGGCAACCACGAAGGACGCGAAAAGCACGACGATTTAGAGCCTATCCCAAAACCTTGGCGGAGAGGGGGACAGGCACATTTTGCTCCGAAGACTCCGCAAAATGAGCCAGTCCCCGACGGTTTTGGGATAGGCTCTTAGTTTTCGGGCTGTTTGGAAAGACGTGAGACCATTATCCGAAACAAACCGCGTCTTTACCAGAGGCACAACTGCGGGCCCTGCAATCTGCCCTGGCATCCATGTCCAATTCGCACTATTGCGGCGATGGAGTCGAAGGCGCATACTGCGGTTGCAACTGTCAAACTACGGGATGCCCCGACTGAGCCGTAAAGGAGACTGACGATGAACCACCAGTGCGATCGCAGGAGTTTTGTCAAGATCGGAGCGGCCGTGGGGATGGCGTGGGGAATGGGCCGCGAGTGCTTCGCCGCCGACACGGCGGCCCGGCCGATGGACAAAGTCCGCGTCGGTTTGGTGGGCATCGGCAGTCGCGGCACCTGGCTGCTGCGAATTCTGCTGGGGCTGGAGGGGGTCGAAGTCCGCGCGGTCTGCGACATGATCCCCGAGCGCGCCGCCAAGGCACAGGAAATGGTGACCGTGGCCGGGCAGCCGCAGCCGACCGGTTACTCGCAGGGCGAGCGCGACTTCCAGCGGCTGTGCGACAGCGAAGATCTGGACCTGGTTATCAACGCCACCCGGCCCTGGAAATGGCACGTGCCCATCTCCGTGGCGGCGATGACCACCGGCAAACACGCGGCCACGGAGGTTCCCGCCGCCGAGACCGTCGAGGATTGTTGGCAGTTGGTCGAAACGGCGGAGACGACGGGGAAATACTGCGTGATGCTGGAGAATTGCTGCTACTTTCGCGAAGTCATGCTGGTCCAGCATATGCTAAAGAAGGGTTTGTTCGGGGAGCTTCGCCACTGCGAGGCGGGCTATCAGCACTACGGCCGCAGGGCTCGCCCGGCCTCGTCGGCGCGTCCGAAAGAGGATAAGGTTCGCACGGCCAACAGCTATCCGACTCATCCCATCGGCCCGGTCGCCCAATGGATGGATGTCAACCGCGGCAACCGCTTTGATTACCTCGTATCGATGAGCGCCGCCGCCACCGGAGACAACCCGAACGCCGACATCAACACCAGCCTTATCCGGACGGCTCGAGGGCAGACGATCACCCTCTATTTCGATACCAAGCTGCCACGGCCCTACGATCTGATCTACCGCGTACAAGGCACTGGGGGCATTTGCATGGCTACGTCGGACAAGATCTTCATTGAAGGGCGCAGCCCGAAACCCGATACGTGGGAGTCGATGGAGGCCTATTACCAGGAGTTTGAGCATCCCCTCTGGAAGGCACTGGGAGAGGATGCCCTGCGAACCGGCGGGCACGGAGGCGGCGATTGGCTGGTGATGCACCGCCTGATCCGTGCGTTGCGGACCGGCACACCTCCGGACATGGACGTCTACGACGCCGCCACCTGGAGTTGCATTACGGAACTGAGCGAGAAATCGGTCGCCACGAAGAGCAGCCCCATCGACTTCCCCGATTTCACCCGCGGACGCTGGAAGACCAATCCGCCGTTGGGCATCCTCGGCCCCTGAGGGGCGATCCGTTGAAAGAAGCGGCTGATGGTTCTTGTACGGGGGGCGGGGCAGGGAGACCGTTGCAGCCCCCACAATCTCTGCTAAACTCAAGATTATGCCGTTTGCGCAGCTTGCCCTGCTGCCCGGGGTTTGAACTGGTTGAACTTTCCCGAAGAGGAAACAGACATGTCACGAGGGTTTTCTCGCCGTCGCTTTTTGAAGTGTGTCACGGTTGCCGGCGCCGCTGCCGCGGTTCCCCAATGGATTCCCGGGCGCGCGCTCGGAAAAGACGGAGCCGTTGCGCCGAGCGAACGGATCACGCTCGGCGGAATCGGTGTCGGAAACCGAGGCTCCTACGTTCTCTCTCGCTTTCTGACGAACGCCGATGTGCAAATGGTGGCCGACGCTGACCTGCAAAGCACCCGTCGAGAACGGGTGAAGGAGATGGTCGACAAGCACTACGGCAACAAGGATTGCGTTCTCTATCGCGAAATGTACGACATCCTCCAACGGGACGACATCGACGCCGTGCTGATCACCACGGGCGACCGCTGGCATACGCTCGCCTCGATCCTGGCCGCCAAAGCGGGGAAAGACATTTACTGCGAGAAGCCATGCAGTATGACCATCGAAGAGAGCCGGATGCTCGCCGACGGAATCGCCCGATACGGCCGAGTGTATCAAGCCGGAACGCAACGCCGCAGCATTGAGAATTTTCAACTGGCGGCGCACTTGGCCCACTGCGGAAAACTTGGGGAACTGAAAGAGGTTCACGCCAATATTCTGGCCCCGCTGACGCATAACCCGTGGTTGCCCGCCGAACCGGAACCTCCCCTTGACGAATGCGACTGGAATCGATGGCTCGGTCCTTGCCCGTGGCGCCCCTACAATTCGAAGTACGTCGCCGGCGGATGGCGAGGCTTCACCGACTTCCACGGCGGCGGCATCCTCGAATGGGGCTCGCACACCATCGATCTCTGCCAGTTTGCGGCCAAATCGGACGATTCGGCTCCGGTCGAGTTCTGGGCCGACGACTATCACTTCGGGATCTACCACTCCGACTGGCGGACGACCATGGCCGCCCCGAAGACGAACGTCATCTACGGCCGCTATGCCAACGGCGTCAAGCTCGTGATGCGCGACGGCGGCTGGCAGGGGCTGGGAACGTGCAGCGTGAAATACGTCGGCACGGAAGGTTGGATCGAAACGGGTGACAGCGGCGCGATTCGAGTGGCGCCCGACTCTCTCCGCAGCGAATTGCGTGTGGTGACCATGGCGGGAACCGACCCGGCGACGCACGTGAGGAACTTCCTCGACTGCGTCAAGTCAAGACAACTGACTCGGGCAAATGCCCTGGCTGCCGCGCAGGCCCACGTCGCGGCGCATGCCGCCTATGTGATGGCGACGCTCGGACGCCCGCTCGCGTTCGATCCGAAAACCGACACGTTCCCGGGCGACGCCGAAGCGAACAAGATGCGCACGCGAGCGTGGCGAGAGCCATGGCACGTTTAACGGTTCGTGATCTCTTAACCTGGTTTGCCGGACTGAAATACCATCGCCGTCTCCGACAGATTCATCTCTCAGAAGGAAAACAGACATGCGCCACATTTTCGCTCTTTCGAGCCTCTTGGTTTGCCTGCTCGGCGCTCCGGCCATGTGCGCCGACGATGCCGCGGCACTGCTGAAAGCGATTCAATCGCCCGAAACATCGGATGTCGATCGAGCCAACGCCTTCGAAAAGATCGGTGACATTGCGGGCGACGACGTCGCGAAACCGTTGGCCAGCTTCCTTGGCGACCAGAAGTGGTCGCACTACGCCCGCTTCGCGCTTCAGAAGATGGAGGGCCAGAACGTCACCGAAACCCTTGTTGAGTCGCTCGGCACGCTGCAAGGGGATTTGAAAATCGGGGTGATTATCACGATCGGTCGTCGCCAAGACCCGAGCGCCGTTGAGCCTCTGGCGAGGCTCCTCGCCGACGCCGATGCAGAAACCGCCGAATCCGCCGCCGTTGCCCTCGGATGGATTGGAACCCCCGCCGCCGCCGCGGCACTCACCGAGGCATTTCGCGCCGAGAAGAATGCCGCACGCAAAGCGTCTGTCGGTTCCGCGCTGCTTCTGGCCGGACAACGGCTGGTCAAGACGGGGCGCGCGGCAGAGGCCGTGACCGTTTTCGATCTTCTCCGCGAGGCGGAACTCCCGACATCCTGCCGAATCGCGGCCACGCAGAACGCCATTCTCGCGCGCGGCGCCGAGGGGATCGACCTGATGGTCGAACAACTCAGGTCGTCCGATCGCCGCTTGTTCGAAGTGGGACTGTCCGTTTCCCGCGTTCTCCCGGGCGAGTCGGCGACGAAAGCCGTGATCGATTCGCTCCAGGCCGAATCGTCGCCCGCTCGACAGGTTCTTCTGATCCTTGCCTTGAAAGATCGCGGTGACAAGCTGGCTCTTCCCGCGGTTCTTGCCAAGCTCAAGAGCGACTCGCCGGCAGTTCCAGTGGCCGTGATCGCCGCGGTCGGCGCGCTCGGCGACGCCTCCTCGGTTCCGACGCTTCTGTCGGCCGCCCAGGGCGCGACAGCCGACGCCGCGCTCGATGCTCTGGTCGCCCTGCAAGGGGCTGGCGTGAACGCGGCTTTGATCGAGGCGGCCCAGGCGGCGGAGACTGCGACGACCGCAGTCAAAGTTTTGGGAATACGCCGCGCGAAAGAAGCGGCGGATCTGTTCTTCCAACTTTCCAAGTCCGACTCCGCGGCGATTCGTCAAGAGGCAATCGTTGCTCTGGGAACGGCTGTGCCGGAAGACCGGTTTCTCGAACTGCTGGCCCTCTGGAAGGCCGCCGAGAGCGAATCGCAAAAGGAGGCGATCCAAGAGGCCGTCCACGCCGCAGTGATTCGGAGCACTCAGCCCGACCTTTATGCGGAAACCCTCGCTGCGATGATTCCCGGGGCGAGCGAGGCCGATCGCGAGTTCCTTTTCGAACAGGTTCGAACCGCGGGTGGAACGAAAGCCGTCGCCTGCATGCGCCAGTTCGCGGCCGGACCGGACGAAGCCCTTCAGGACGCCGCGACGAAGATACTGGGTGAGTGGCTATCGGCCGATGCCGGTCCGGTTCTTTTAGAGGTTGCGCGGGGAAGCGGGAAATTCGCCAACCGGGCATTGGGTGGATACATCCGCCTCTTCCGCCAATTCGAATTGCCCGATGCGGAACGGGTTGCCATGGCCGCCGAGGCCCTCCAGGTGGCAAATCGGCCCAACGAACGGAACGCGGCGATCGAGGCGATGACCCGCTTCCCTTGCGTGGGGACATTCGAACTCGCTCTGGGTCAGCTCGATACTCCCGGAAGCGAAGCCGCCGCCGCGAACGCTGCGTTGACGATTGCACGGACGGTTCTCGACCTTGATCCCCACAAGGGAAAGGCGGGACTGCAGAAACTTATCGACGCGAATATCAGTGACAGCGTGACCGCCTCGGCCAAGGCGCTGCTCCGATAGGCAGTTCCGACGGTATTGCCCAGTTGGCTATCCCAAACCGGATCAGACCGGACGCCCGTCGGCCCGAGGCCGCATCGTCATTTCCAGGGTGGGTTGCTCGGGATCCGCTCTCCAGGCCAGTCAGGGCTCAGGGCCTTTAGAACCGAATTCCGACTTGACGCGGCAGTGTATTCTTGCGAGACTGCTCCGCCCGAACCGGCTGGAAAGAAACGGATTTCCATCAGGAGAATCTAAGGATGCGGTGCGTTCATCGAATCGAGTTGTGTATTCTTGCCACGATTGCCTTTTCCGGATGCGGGGCCGCCGAAGACGCCCCGGCCGCGAAGTCGCCTGTCACTGCGGTCGGCAATGCCGGCGGGGCAGCGACGCCGTCCGAAGTGGCTTTGAGCCCGCCGGCAGCGGCCACCAAGGAGTTTCTCGAAGCGGTGCGAACCGGTGACGACGAGAAAGCGGCGGCCATGCTGACGGACTTGGCGCGAACGAAAACCGCCGAACAGCAAATCCAGGTTGCTCCGCGAGGAAGCGACACCGCTAAGTACGAAATCGGCAAGGTGGAGATGTTGACCGAGGGAGGTGCGCGTGTGGCGGCGACCTGGACCGACCTTGACCACACGGGTCAACCTCAGACCAATCAGATGTTGTGGATGCTTCGAAAAGAGGACGTGGGGTGGCGGATTGCCGGGATCGCCGCGGAAGTATTTGCGGGGGAACCGCCGTTGCTGCTGGATTTCGAGAAGCCGGAGGAGACTCTGGAGAAACTCCAACAGCTTCACGATGAGGTCCAGCGGCGCGCCAAGGCGGAGATTTCCCCCCCTCAACAGGCCGAGCAACCAGGAGATTCTGTCCGCCGGTGAAATTTTCCACCCACGAAAAAGCAGTTTCTGTCATTTTTTTATTTCATACAACAATGGGTGGTTAATGTTTCTGTCCGCGGCGAATTCGAGCGTTGCCTGACGGCGAGCAGATGGCGTAAGACAATATCTAATAGAGGTTTGTGAAAAAGAGACAACAAGGAAGGCTCCATCCGTGGAGCCTTCCTTTTTTTTCTTGCCTTCGTACAAACGGCCCAGCCAGCCCATCCTTTCTGACTGCCCGAAACAAAAGTTTTCTTTTTCTCTTCGCGCACGCTCACATATTTCCTGTATTTCCCTGCTTGACATAAAAATCTGCCATGCTAGCCTATCGAACTGAGCTGTGTATTGCTTGCCCACACGGCCCAGACTGTAGAAACCAACAGGGCGTTGATGCGGTAGGGTTGGTTGGTGCAAAGCAGATCGTTAGCAGTGCTTCGTTCGTCGGCCGTCGCGAATGGGCCAGTCACCAAGAGTAATGACGGCAGTTGAAGCTTCCTTTACGCTACGGTACCTGTTAGTTGGAGGATTCCCGAATGAACCGTACCTATGTTCTCTGCATCGCGGTCGTACTCGCGGTGCTCGGCCTGGCCGTCAGTGACGCGATGGCAGGTGGTTTCTGTGGACGCGCGCTGTGTGGTCCGGCCCTTTGCGCTCCGGCCTGTGCTCCGGCCGCTTGCGCTCCGGTCACCTGTGCTCCGAAGACCTGTGCTCCGAAGTGCGGGATTCTGTCGCGACTCTGCGCTCGCAAGGCCTGCGCTCCGGTCACCTGCGCTCCGAAGTCCTGCGAGCCGGTCGCTTGTGCCCCGGCCGCTTGTGCTCCGGTCGCTTGTGCCCCGGCCGCTTGCGCTCCGGTCGCTTGCGCTCCGGCCGCTTGTGCTCCGGCCGCTTGCGAGCCGGTTGCCTGTGCTCCCGCCACATGCGCGCCGAAGTGTGGTCTGAAGAGCCGGATTCGGGCTCGGCTCTGCCGTCCGAAGACCTGTGCTCCGCAGTCCTGTGTGCCGGTTTGCGATGCCCCGTCGTGCTGTGGTGGCGAGGTGGCTGCACCCGTTGCCGCACCCGCGGAACCGGCCCCGCCGGCGCCCACCCAAGAGGCTGCTCCGCCGGCCCCGGCCGCTCCTGCGGCTCCTGCCGCTCCGCCGGCCCCGGCCGCTCCCGCGGCTCCGAAGGCTCCGGCTCCCCCGGCGCCGAAGACTTGATCCTGCGGGATCCGTTGGAGTTGTATTATGACTGTTTCGTCAGGTAAGAAATCCTGACTAGTCTTGCAACCCTCTACCGATTCGAAGCCTGCCCTGTTGGTTTCGATGAGGTGTCGACAAAGGGCCGGACTTCTCGCGAAGTCCGGCCCGTTTTTTTTGGCATGGTTCAAGAACGGGGACAGGCATCTTGCCGAACCGTGTTTTTTCGCTGGCAGAAGCTATTTGGCTCGGAGCCAGTCCCCGTTTCTGAACCATGCCGTTTTTTTCACCGGCAGGAATCTTGCCGCACCCCCGCACGTTGACACTCGCAAGCGTTCGGGCGACGATTGGGGAATGAAGAGCGGTGGCACGGTAGCAGTCCGGACGACTTCTTGAGCAGCCGGGCTGGTGAAATCCATGGAGAAGGGCGATGGTGGTGCGAATTCGTTTCCAAAAACGGGTAGTTCTTTTGCGGCTTTGTTCCCCCTTGCGTGCGCCGGCGCGGAGTGCATTATGGCGGCGGACGCTGCTGGCCGCGTTGTGTTGCATTGCCGTGTTCGCCGCTCGTGCCGCCGCCGCGGAGGTCAGTGGACGGGTGTTCTTGGATCAGAACGAAAACGGCAGGTTCGATGCCGCCGACGCTCCGCTGGCCGATTGCCTGATCAGCGACGCGGTGAGGCTGGTGAGAACCGATCGCCAGGGGCGTTATGTCCTTGATGCGGTTGCCGACCGGGGCAACGTCTTCGTGATCAATCCGCCCGGCACATGGCCGAGCGGCGCCTGGTGGGTCCATGTCGTCGAGGGCGAGGGCAAACAGACCGCGGACTTCGTGCTGCGGAAGGCCGAGCAATCGGAGCCGTTCTTTTTTGTCCAAGGGACCGACATGCACATTCGGCCCGATGCCATGCCCCAATACCGCCAGTATCTCGATCATGTCAACGGTCTGGCGACGCCGCCGGCGTTTGTCGTCCACACCGGAGATCTCGTCATCGACGCGCTGCGGGCGACCCCGCCACAAGCCAAGATGCTGTTCGACTTGTACGAGGACGCCACTGCCGGCCTGCAAGCCCCCGTGCGAAACGTGATTGGCAATCACGAACACGTTGCCATTGCGTTGAAAAGCGAGAGCCCGGCTTCCGAAGCGGGCAAGGCAATGTACCGCCGACAATTCGGGCCGACCAGCTACGCCTTCCGCTACGGAGAGTGCCACTTCATCGTCTTGGATGGAACGACGCTCGATCCGACCGCCACCAACGGCTACCGCGACGGATTGGACAGCGCCAGCGCCGCCTGGGCAGTCGAGTATCTACGATCCGTCAACCAGGGCGAACCGGTCGTCGTTTTGATCCACCAGCCGCTCGGCCAAGGGCCAAACGTCGAGCGACTGATCGACGCCCTGGCGGGCAAGCGACTGCTGCTGACCCTTTGCGGACATGGCCACAACCGCACGATCGGACGCTTTGGGGGATCGCCTGCCATAATGGGCGGCGCCGTCTCCTACGCTTGGCACGGACTAATCCCCTATCCGCCCGACCCTTGGGCCTACGTGCTATTCCGCGTCGAAAACAATCAGATCGACCACGTTTTTCTCGACTGGGCCCACCGGCGGGCGATTGAAGTGGCCCGGCCCCGCTGGGAAGAAACACTCGGCGGTGCAATCGTTTTGGAAGGCACGGTGAGCGACTTGAAAGGGACTTTGCGACGGGTGGTCTGCCAAGTGGCTCAGCAGGAGGCGGAGGCCGAACTTTCGCCTGCCGGGCCGATGAAGAAGCGTTTCCAGGCCCAACTGAATCTGGCCGACCTTGCCGACGGAGCGTACGACCTGACGTTTACTCTGGAGGACGAGCGGGGCGCCGAAGAACAACGCCGGCCGATTCTCGTGCTCAACGGCAAGTCGGAGCCATTCCAGGCCGCCGGAGCGGCGGAATTGAAGATGCGTGTTTCCAAGCCGCCGGGGCAGCCGGGCAAGGTTCTGGTGAACGGCCAATCCGTCGGCACGATTCCACCGGCCGACAACTCACAAGAACTTACGTTTACTCTGGAGCCGGTGACGCTCGGTCGGCTCAACTCCGTTGCGATTCGCCTGGCCGACGGGGATAAGCTCGAACTCAGCAATCTTCATATCGAGTTGGCCGGTTCCGTTCGCCGTGACGTCCGTTTCGCGCCGCGCCGCCCGCTTCCCATTTCCGCCGGCCGCGACGGGGCGCCCTCGACGACGTTTTACGTGGATTTACGCTACGAGGGACCGCGCGGGCGATAACGTCTGAGCGAGCAAGAGGCTGTCCGGGCGGCTGAGCCTTGCTCCGGGGCAAAAGGGCAGCGGAGGAGACTATGTGGTTTCCGCGCAGAGCAACGAAGCGTGGCGTCATGCGATACGACTTGGGAGTCCTCGGGTATAATTCCGCCGGCGAGGAACGCTTTCTCAAGAGACCGGGTTGAAAGCCATGACCAATGTGCCGAGAGCGGGATGGATCGCCCTTGTGGGGGTTTTGGCGGTTATGGCGGGCTCGCTGTCCGCGGCCGAATCGGGTTTGGATGCGAGAATCGAAGCCTCTATCGCGGCAGGAGAGTTCGCGTCTGCCGTTCGCCTGGCCCGGGAGGCTCCAACACCCCGGCAGAGAGACGCCTCGCTGGCGGCCGTCGCTGCGGCGCAAGCCAAGGGCGGGGCCCGCAGTGCTTCGCTGGACTCGCTTGCCGCGATTGGCGACGATCGGGTACGGGCCGAAGCCGTTACGGCCGTCGCGCGTCATTTGATCGGAGGCCAAGGTGGTGGAGCACAGGCCGACTTCGAGAGCCTCATCGAATTGATTACCACGACCATCGCTCCAACCACCTGGGACGAAGTCGGCGGCCCCGGCTCGATCGCGCCCTTCCCGACAGGGGTCTTCGTTGATGCCGAAGGGCTGCTCCAGCGGATGATCCGCCTGGAACCTACCGGAGATCTCGCCGCCTTGCGAGCCGCCGGTGAGATTCCCAAAGGGCCTGCCTCCGCGAGGAAGTCGTCGCCGCTCCGCAAAGTGTCGCTGCCGCGGCTTGAGAAATGGATCCGATTGCGGGCGCTCGTTGGCCGACGACCCACCGAAGCGATGCAAGTGCTCGCCGGGCTTGAGCGGATTCAGTATGTTTTCGTCTATCCCGACTCGGGCGACCTCGTGCTGGCGGGGCCCGCGGGAGATTGGTGCGTCGATCCGGAAAACCGTGTCGTCAACAAGGAAACGGGTCGGCCGGTCTTGCGTCTTGACGACCTCGTCGTCGTCCTGCGGCATATGATGAGCGGCCGCGATGCGAGGTTTGGCTGTGCCATCACCCCGACTCAGCAAGGGCTGGCGCGCGTGCAGGCCGTCGTGCAAGAGTCGCAGAAGACGGCCATCAAGCCAAGCCAACGGACGGAATGGCTGGAAAAGGTGCGCGGATCGCTCGGAAAGCAGCAGATCGACGTTTACGGGCTCGACCCGCGAACACGAGCCGCCCGCATCCTGGTCGAGGCCGATTATCGCATGAAGCTGATTGGCATGGGCTTGGAAGAGGGCGTTGCGGGAGTGGAAAGCTACCTGGCAATGGTCAACACTGGGCCCGGCGGTTCTCCACCACCGATGGATGTGCTCCGCTGGTGGTTCACGCTCGACTACGATGCCTTGCTGGCGACGGAGGATCGCAATGCCTTTGCGCTGCGCGGCCGAGGCGTCAGGGTTCTCAGCGAGAATGAGCTGCTCACCCAGGAGGGAAAGCGGGTACACACGGGCAGTTCCGATGCGTTGAACCGGCGATTTGCGCGGAGCTTCACGGAACATTTCGAGGCCCTGGCAAGCAAGTATCCCGTCTACGCTGAGATGCGAAACCTCTTCGACCTGGCGCTTGTCGGGGCGCTGATTCGCGAGGAAGATCTGACCGGCAAGAGCGGCTGGCATGGAGCTTATCTCGTTGATCCCGGTGGGTATCCCGTGGAACTCGGGCCCGCTCCCCGATCGGTGGCGACGGTGATCAATCACCGCGTGATCCACCGTGTGCATATTGTGGCCGGTGTGAGCGGCGGGGTCCGCGTCGATCCTGCCCCACTGGTCCGCAAGGATCGGATCGAGGTGGAGCCGCATGGCGAATTGAAGGGGCGGCGGACGGAACATGCCGGCGGAGAACTGACGACCGGGATGTGGTGGTGGGACTGACGGGCTACGTATCGCGCGCCAGCGTACGGGACTGGACCGGTATCCGGTATTGAGCGGCTTCTTCTTCGGTCGTCCAACCGTTCGTTGCCGGAGATCGCCCGCGCATGCTATCATGCCGGCTGTCTGGTAAGTGACCGACCCGGGAAACAAAAGGAGCTTTTATGATGAATCGACGGCTGTGCTGGCTTCTTGCTGCAAGTGCTCTGGTGGGAAACACCCTGCTGGTGCGGGGAAGCATGGCGGAAGACCCGGAGAAAGTTCACGCCTGGCCGGATTCCGCGCCGATGACCGGCCAGAACCTGGTCGTCGTTCTCGATGAGGGCGGCTCTCTTCGCATCGACGTGTTGGGCGAGCGGCTGTTCCGCATCCGTTACAGCAAGACGGGTGTGTGGACCGAGTCGGGGCTCAACCGATACGGCATCCTCGCCGGCGGTTTTCCCGAAACGACTTTTGAACAAACGGAATCCGGCGGCGCGTGGACCATCGCCACGAAACAAGCGAGGATTGTTGTCGACCGCAAGGACGGGGCGATCGCGCTGGCGGCTGCCGACGGCGAGATTCAGACTCGTCAAGCCGCTCCGACCTATGAGACCAACGGCGGTTACGAAGTGTCGTTTTCCCTGGCTAAGGAAGAACGTCTCTACGGCATGGGGGACGTCAGCCGCGAGAATATTATGCGACGCGGCGGCGTCTACGAGTTCTGGGTCCGTAATGTCAAAGCATACATTCCGATTCCCGTCGTGCTGAGCAGCCGGGGATGGGGCTTGCTGATGAATACCACCTGGCGGAATACGATCGACGCAGGCAAGACGGATCCGGACCGGCTCCTTTGCACCGCCGGGCGGAGCGATCTGGACTATTATCTCTTCTCCGGTTCGGATTATCGCAGCCTTTTGGACACGTACACGTCGCTGAGCGGGCGGCCCTCGCTGTTGCCGATCTGGGGCTACGCGTTTACCTACGTGGCGAACGAGAACATCGACGCGTTCCAGATGATGAACGAAGCGCTGACGTTCCGACGCGAACGGATGCCGTGCGACGTCATCGGCCTGGAACCGGGATGGATGTCGAAGAACTACGATGCCAGCACGGAAAAAGCCTGGCACCCCCAACGATTTCCGGTCCCGAAATGGGTATCAAAGGGGCCGCACACGTTTCTCGGAGCGCTGAAGCGGAAAGGTTTCAAGCTCAGCCTCTGGCTCTGCTGCGACTACGACTTGAGCGTTTACGAGGAGCAGCAAATCGCCGGAATAAGGCCGGCCGAACGATCGCGTGCCGATGCGGCCGTGCTGGCTGATGCGGACGATTTCGAGAAGGACGAACACCTCAATAAGCCGGCGGACGCGAAGAAGGAGAATGCCGTCAAAGACGATTCGCCGCAGGTGCAAGAGCCCTGGTTCGAACATCTCAAGAAGTTCGTCGATCAGGGTGTCTCGGCTTTCAAGCTGGACGGGGCGTACCAGGTTATCGAACATCCGGAACGTGCCTGGGCCAACGGCGTGACCGACGAGGAAATGCACAATCTCTACCCCGTGATCTATGCCAAACAAATGGCCCGTGGATTCGAGGGCCACGCCCGTCGCCGTGCGATGGTGTACTCGGCCGGCGGTTACGCGGGTGTTCAACAGTTTGTCGCGAGTTGGGCGGGCGATACCGGCGGCGGTCCGAAGCCGTTGGCGTCGATGCTCAATCTCGGCTTCTCCGGCCACTCCAATCACTCCTGCGACATGGATGTCTTTACCATGGAGGGAATTCACTTCGGATTCCTGCAGACCTGGGCGCAGGAGAACAACTGGGCCTACTGGCGGCAGCCGTGGTTCTTGGAGGACGAGCCAATGGCCGCCTTCCGCCAATACGCGCAACTTCGCTACAAGCTGCTCCCCTATCTCTACTCGACGGCGGCAGAGGCCGCCGCCACCGGATATCCCGTGATGCGGGCCATGCCGCTGGCCTATCCCGAGGATCCCGCCTGGGATACCGCGATGAGCCAATACATGCTGGGCGACTTCCTGTTGGTATCGGTGTTCTCGGATGAAGTCCGACTGCCAGAAGGCGTCTGGATCGACTTCTGGAGCGGACGGCGGACGGACGGGCCGACGACGATTCCTGTCCGGGTCACGCCGACGCAAGGCGGCGCGCTGATGGTCAAGAGTGGAGCGATTCTTCCCACCTGGCCGGAACGCGACCACGTCGAAAAAGGATGGTCTGCCGAGGTGGGACTCCTCGTTTATCCGGCGGCGAAGAGCAGCTTTACTCTCTACGAAGACGACGGCGAAAGCCTCGGGTATCGCAAGGGCGAGTTTGCCCGAACGCCACTGACCTGTGAAACGGCCGGGCGGATCATCACGCTGACCATCGGCGGACGAGAAGGCAGATTTCCCGGCATGCCGCCAACCCGCGACTTCACCGCGACGGTCCACCTGCCGGGGCATCCGAAGACGGTCAGACTCGACGGCGCCGGTGTGGCGGAATATGAGTGGAACGAAGCGACTTCCGCCGCCACGATCAAGGTTCCGGCATGCGGCGAGTTGCCGCGAGTGATGACGTTTGAATGTCAACCGCCGGGCCGGTCGTGACCGGGGCGCTGGGTGCAACCCGGTGGTAACGCCCGCCCTCGTGGACCATTTCCTATCACACATCCCTGCCGCACTTCGTGCATCGAGTTCCGAGACGAAAATGAGCTTTCTGATCGATCACAAGGCGTCCTTTGTTCTGATTTCCGCGGTCTTGCTACAGGTTCTGCCCTCTCCTGCAATGGCACAAGAGAACCTGCTGGCCAACCCCGGTTTCGAATCGCTCTCCGATGGATTCTTTCCAGCGTGGAACGAGGGCCGGTCCGCGCTGGTCGGAAAGGTTTTGTTCACCGACAGCAAGGAAGCTCCCCAAGGCAGCCATTGCCTCCGGATGATCGGAACGCCAGGCACGTGGACTACATGTGCGGCGAAGGTGCTCACCGTACAGCCCGAGACCGACTATTGGATCACCTGGTCGTTCAAAGGGAAGCAGCCGGCCAGCAGCCGAACCTACCTGTTCCTGCAGACGAACCTCGCGCAACGGGTATTTCCTCACACGGACCAGAATGGTGACTTCGGCTGGACGCATAATCTGGTCAAGTATCGCACCGCGCCGGGCGAGACCACGATCAGCCCCGTGCTGACGATGCAGACGGCGCACGAACCGCCGGGGACGTCGTGGTGGGATGAGATCGGCGTCTGGCAAAAACTCCCGCCGGAACTCGAAGCCGAGTACCGCCGGCAGCACCCGTGGGACGATGTCCGCGACGAAACCGCACGCCGTCATGCCGCAACCGACACATGCCTTGTCTGGGGCGATTATCCGGAAGCAAGGATCTACCCGACGACCGCGCCGCCGGACGATGGCACCCCGGCAGCCATCGAGCTTGCCGCGGCGGGCCGGGGCCATGCGATCCACCAACTGGTCGTCACACCGAAGCGTTCGATGCAGTCCGTCACGCTTCGATTCCGCCAGCCGACCGGACCGGGGCCGATGCCTCCGGCGAGTCTGGGCTATCGCGCGGTTCGCTGCGTGCCGGTCCAGCAGGTCCGCAACAAGGCCTTTCCTCTCGGTCCCACGCCCGACCCACTGGTCCCGCTAGATCAGCCGGAGCCGGTCCGTCTGGGTGAGAACACGATCTTCTGGATCGAATGGGCACCGCCGGCTGAGAGCAAACCGGGAGACTACTTGACGCGCATCGAGGTTCTCGGCGACGGTCGCGTGCTGGCTGAAGTGCCAATGCGGTTGCGCCGTTGGGCCTTCGATCTGCCGGAGATCCCCCATTTCCGCTCGATGGTGCTGGTGCCAGGCGCAGCAATCCGCCAGTTCTATCCCAGGCTCTCCGAAGAGGAGGCACTTCAGATGGCTTGGCAGCCGCTCGGCGACCATCGCCTCAGCGGTTTCAATATCGCGCTTTGGCCGACGGTGCGTCGCAAGGAGGGCAAGCTCGAAATCGACTGGACGCGGTTCGACCGCCTCGTGGCGGCCGCCAAACAACAGCGGGCTACCGCGATCACGCTCGGGCCCATGCTCGGTGGCGGTGCGGGGCAAGGCTGGAAACCGCACCCATTTGCCGGCCTCACGCCGCTGGCCGATTCGCAGTTCGATTCGCTGTACGTCGACATGAACCGCCGGATGGCCCAACGCCTCCGCCAGGCCGGCTTGCTCGAGCGGGCCTATGTATACCCGTACGACGAGCCCGAGCCCGATTACATGGACAAAATCGCCCGTCTCTGCGATCTGATCCATCAAGGTGATCCTGAACTCAAATGCCTGATGACGGTTGCCCCTCAGATCGCCGAGCCGCTGTGGGGCAAGGTCGATGCCTGGATCGTGCCGTCGGGCAGCATAAGACGCGAGGTGATCGACGAGCGCCGGGCGGCGGGCGACGAGATCTGGATCTACAACATGACGGCGGCCATCGAAGAGTCGCCGCTGGACCATCGGCTTTACATGTGGCGGGCGTTGGGGCTCGACGCGGCCGGCGCACTGTTGTGGAACTGTTGCTGGTGGCACAAAATCGACCCCTGGGAGAACCCGACTGCCGCTTCCTATTCCGTCGGGCGAAACCAGGAAAGCCTCTATCACTATCAGGCGGGCCAGGCATCGCTCTTCTACCCCGACCCGGCGGGCAAAGCACCGCTCGTGCCGGCCCTTCGTCTGCCGTTGATCCGCCAGGGCGTGGAAGACTTCGATCTTCTCACGGAATTGTTGCAGGCCTGGCAAGAAGGGCTCGCGGAGCTTTTACCAGAGGCACGCCGGCACGAGACACTCTCCCAAGCTCGCCAGGCGCTGCTGGCTCCGGTGCTCCTCGGCGCGGCTACCGCGACGACAAGCCCGGCGCGGACCGATGCGGTTCGGAGGCTAGCCGGCAGCGAGTTGGAAGTCGCCCGAACCCGGCCGGTCGTCATCGCCTACCCGACTCGCGTCGAAGGACGATTCGCCACGGCGGGTTGGGTGGAACCAGGCGCCACGCTGATCCGCAACGGCACAAGCGTGCCGGTCGACGCCGACGGCTGTTTTGCCGTTGTGCTCTCTCAAGAGGAACTCGCCGACGGCCTCTGTTGGACGGCGCAACGAGGACCGGACCGCAAGACATGGGAGTGGCCGGGAATCCGATAGGGGCTGCGCAGCACGTATCGCGAGTGCGAATATCGCCCTCGATGTAGGCCGGGTGGGCAAAGCCCTCCAGCGGGACTCGCAATCCGAGCGTTTCACCAACTGCGACGAAGGCAACGCGTGGTTGGATCTCGAGCGAGGAAGGGCGACGAACTGCCCACCTGACGGCTTCAATGCGACAGCACAACCATGGAGTAGATGTCGAGCTTCGGAACCGTCACGCGGGTTTTTCCATCGGCGGTCACGACGGCGAGCGCAACGTTCTGCGGTAACGCCGCGGCCTTGGAGAACATGCCTTTCACGGTCAACGTCACGTTGTGAATCGGCACGACTTCAGCGCGGAATGCGCCGAAGTTCTCGGGATTCGGCGGGGCCGCGCGCCCAAATGACGAATTGTCGTTGACCAGATGCACGACCAGATTGTCGCCTTTCTGAAAGCAGACGGTTTGAACCGCCATGGGTGCGTCGGTTTCGACGAGCGGCGGCACGGTTGCGGCCCATCGCACGGAACGCTCGATGACGAGCCTCGTGATCGGATGGTTGTAGGTGAAATAGGCATGGCCGATGTCGGCCGGTAAGTATGCCGCCCGCCCGTCGCCCAACGCGCGGGTGTGCAGCAGACTGTATCCCGGGCCGGGGCCGCCCAGTGGAACCGAATCCACGCCCGAAGCGGGCGTCGTCTTCACAACGGCCGCTTTCCGTGTGGTACTGTCCCGGAAGATGTTGATCGACGGTTTCCGCTCGCGCGAGCCTTGCGACGGGTCGCCGCCTTCGGTGACCTGGGGGACGTTCACGATCTCGTGCGTCTGATCGGTGCGAAGGTACCAACTCCCTTCTTCGTGAACGTCTCCTTGCTTCACCGCCAGGAGGTCTTCGAGGGCCGCCCGCGAGCGGCGGGTGCCGTTCTCATCGAACATTCCGGTTTGGAGCGTTGCGACCAACCCGCCGCCGCGTTGGACATAATCGGCAAGGGCGACGGCCTGTGCGTCGCTCAGGCAGGCGCTATTCGGCAGAAGGACGGAGGCGTATCGGCTGAGCACCTCGGCATTCTCGATGTCGTCGTCCGTGACGAAGGCGACGGGGAGGTGCGTTTCAAGCAGGCTTTGGAAGATTCCGAAGAGGTTCATGAGATAGGCGTTGCGGGTGTCCTCGCCGCGGGCGTTTGCGTACCAGTGGAGCGTGTTTTCGCTGAAGTGAAGCGCCGCGTACGGAACGAGGGAGGCGCCGGACAGGTACGGCTCGCAGGCCTTCACGTGGTCCCAAACCTGCTTCATGAATTGCCAGTTGCCGCCGGTGACCACGGCCGGAGCGACGCCGTTGGCAAACATGCTGTAAGAAAGGGCTTCGTGATTGACCTGCGTGTAGAATCCGTTGAGGTGCCACATCTGGCCGTAGCCGGGCGCCGTGCGGCAGTGCAGGAAGAGGCTCTGCCAGGCGCTCTGCAACGGCCAGGCGGAGGGGCGGTGCTGGAAGGCTCCGTGCGAGACCTCCCAGCCCATCTCCTCCAGAAGTCCGTCGGCGCACTGCCCGGCGCGGCTGCTGAGATACTCCCGGCCGTCGAAGATCCAGCCGACGGTCTGATTCCAGATGCAGGCGATCTCCGGAGCCACGGCGTGCAGGGCCTCGGTGACGTCGAGCATGACCTCTTCGCGGGTCCAGGTCTGGAAATCGATCCAGCGCTGCCAGGTGAGATTGCGATCGTCCGCCTTCCGCGGCGGCTCGACGCCGAACTTCTCCTTGAACGCCTGCACCGTGAAGGGTGAGTAGTCGCCGCCGCTCGGCGCGGTGAAGAGCATGTCGACCATGATTCCGTCGATGCCGTATTGACGGGCCACGTTCACCCATCGCTCGATGTAGGCGGCCCGGTACGGTGAGTGCCAGGATCCGAATCCGGCGCCGTAGGGCTTACCCTTGGCGTCCTGCTGGCGCCACTCGGGGTTGTCGACGAGGAGCGGATCCAGGGTGCGAAACGCTCCGTCGTAAATGACGACCTTCAGGCCTTCGGCGCGGCCCGCGTCGACGAATTCCTTGACCCACGAGTAGTCGTCTTTCTTGTAACCGGCCGGGTGCTTAAACGCCGTGTCGTAGTTATTGCGGAACGCGAACGCTTTCAGCTTGCCATCGAGAGTGCCGGCGGGCATTTCGCCGACGCCGACGAGACAATTCGCGCCCGTCGCGGCGGCCATCTTCGCCCAGGACTGCGGTGTGTTGGACTTGTCCCATTCAAAATGGGCGTAGGCGGGCCGCAAAGCGCCGTCCGTGAGCCACTTGGGCCGCCGGGTAATGCGGCGGTCGTGCCGCAGTTCGGGTAGGAGAACTCCCTTAGGGGCCTCCTTGGCCTGGCGAACCCGGGCCAGGAAGTCGTCGCCGGGAGTGAAGTCTTTTTGGCGGGTAAGCAGAAAGCAGTCCGGCCGCAGGGCGCCACGGCCGAGAACCAGCGCGTTTTCGCCCTGCTTCAAGTCCACCGTGCCGAGGTTCCGCCATTGATAACCGCCCTTGTCGGTCAAACCTTCCATGGTAGTCGTCGCAGGAACCGGAGCAGTTGCAAGGTCGGATTCGGAGCGTGCGTCGACGCCGAATTGTAGGTTGACATCGCCCGGCGCCGCGCACCGCATCCAGACGTGGTACGGACCCGACTGCGGGATCTCGAGCCGATAGCTGAGTGCCCCCGGCTTGTACATTCCGATGAGCACGGCGCCGCCGCTGGCCGCGGTTTCCTCAAGCTTGGTGCCGAATCCGTCGTCGCCGTACCAGGGGCGTCCGTTGTAATCTTCGGCCTCGAAGAAGATGCCGTCGGCTAATTCGATTTGGGGCGCGGCGTGTGCGATGGCAAGGCGGAGCAGGAGGAGCACCGATGGGACGAACAGACAGGGCATTCCACGGTGCGCACGGGCGTATCGGCGGCGGTCCGGGGTGTTCACGGTTTGAGATTTCCTTGTCGGTGAATGGTGGAGGGATAAGCGGTCGCCGGTGATCCGCAGACGTATGCGTTACAACTCGAACCGGATCAGTCCCTGGTAGCCGGCCGGGACCAGAACGAAGCCGTCGCCTAGATACGGCACATCGGGGTTGCCGCTGAGCTGGAAGGTCCGGATCAGCTTGGGCGCTTCCAGGTCGCTGATGTCGACCAGCGTCACCTCCCCTCCTATCCGGTTGCAGGCGGCAAGGACGTTTCCTCGCACCGCCGGCTTGCCGCGAAAGGTGGGACCGCCCGCGATTCGATAGACGGGCAAGTCGGTCGGATAGTCGCCGCTGTGCAGCGGCCTGTAATACGAATATCCTCCGTCGTGCGTTACGAGTGCGTACGGCCCGCAGGCGCAGTAGCCACCGGATTCCATGTCGGGCATGACGCCGGTGGGGTCGGGCAAGTCTTTCGGCTCGGCGCCGCCGAAGTCCATCATAAAGGTGCGGCCGGCGCACCAGGTGCCACAAAGGTAACGGCCGTCGATAAACCCGTTGCAGAGCTGCCGATAGTAGGCCAGCCCGCCCCAGCCTCGCACGAATTTCGCCCGCGTGAGGCTGCCTCCGCCGGAAAGGTCGACGACCTCGTAGGTGCTGCCGCCCACATGGGCGACCGCGAAACGGCCGTTCGGCGCAACGCGAACCTGCTTGACCACGCGGCCGGCATCATACGCGGCCACTCTTTCCAAATGCGCACCGTCCACCTTGTAGCAGACCAACCCGTCCCGGCCTTGGGCCGCATAGAGATTCGGACCGCAGGCCTGTACGTCCATGGCGAATCCGGCGGTCGGCATCTTTTTCAACAAGTTCAGATCCTCGTCGAGAATGTGAATGCCCGCCGCTCCACATGCCGCGTAGATCAATCCGTCCTGCTCCACGGCCGCGTAGACCTGCCCGCCCGGCCGATAGGTCTTCAGACCCTTCAGACCGTATTTGTCCAGCGACTTGAAGTCGTGAAAGTCGCCGCTGGCCGACAGCTTGACCTCGCCACCGTGCCGATGCGAGGTTGCCCTGACCAACGTGTCGTTCTTGTAGATGTGCAGATCCGTGAAGAGGCCGGTGAAATAGAGATAGCCGTCCAACGTCTCCAGGCCGCACACCGGGCTGTAGGAGACTTTGGCCGGGTCGAAGGGCAGGACAACGGGACGGAGCCCCGATTTATCCACCGTGGAAAGGGACCGAAAGCCCGGTTGGCCCGGATAGCGCGGAACCCGAATCTGGGCCATTTCCTTGGGAGCCTTCGGGTCGGAGACGTCCAAAATGAAGACGCCGTTGTGCGTGTGATAGAGATAGGCGTACGGCAGCGACAGCTTCACGCGCCAGGAGTCCGGCCATCCGTAATAATACCGCCATGCGAACTGGACACGGGAGAGCTGTTTTGGGTTCGCGGGATCGGACACGTCGAAGAGATCCATCCCGTTGCCGCTCCCATACCGCGGATCGTCCAGCGTGCGCGCGGCGCCCGGTTGATGATGGCCAAACACGGCGTAGAGGACGCCGTTTTTCACGCACAAGCCATCGCCGCGACCATGGAGCCGGATCGTGGCCACCTGCTTCGGAGCGGCCGGATTGCGGACGTCGCAAACGGCGACCCGCTTCTCATCCCAGGCGCCGACATAAAGGTAGCCGTCGGAGACCACGCACGACTGCGATTCGCCGACCCGGACAACCGACACGTGCCGCAGGCGGGCGGGATCGCGGATGTCTACGATCTCCACGCCGAACCAGCGCTGTGCGACAAACGCGTAATGACCTTCAATGGCGATCCCCGTTGCAAATTCGAGGGTATCGTAGTGCGACAATAGTCTCGGAGCCGTCCGGTCGCCGATGTCGACAACGAACAACCCATCCTCGCGAGCCGTGATGTAGGCGACATTCTCACCAACGGCAATCTGTCGAAGATTGCCGACGTCTTCGAGTTTGCCGACGACAACCGGGCAAGCCGGATCCTTCGCGGACAGAATCACCAGGTTCCTGTCCTGCAGCACATACAGGTGGTCGCCTTGACGGACGACATCCATGCCGGGACCGATGCCGGCGTCGGCGGTGGGGTGTTGCTCGTTTTCGAACTTGATCGACACCGTGGGGAACGCGTCGCCCCCGGCGGCACGGATCGCCGGCAGAGACAGGATTAACAAAACGAGTGGCTTCATGGCGTCGAAGGGAATCGGGGGGAGGTTTTGCATCGTGACTTCACCGCGAGTGAGTTTCCGAACCATTTTCTTGATGCAGTTCTTTCGTGAGCGATGCCTACTCGAGCCTCGCGTTGGCCCATACGGCGTGATCGCAGTGAATAGTGTCGCCTCCGTCGGTGGTCCGCAGACGGAGGCGATCGGCGCCGGCGATAGGTACGTCCACCTCCTGCGTCTGGCCGAGACGCAGGAGTTTGCTTTCGAATGCGGTTTGCCATTCGCCCTGGCGATACAGCTCGACGACAAACGTTGCAGAGCCGTTGTTGTGGACCTTCATGGCATCCTCGATGCCTACGACGGCACGGAAGCGAGATGCCTGATTCAAGCCTCCATCGAGTAGGTAGGTTACGCTCCCCTTTCCCCCGGTGCCGCCGGGGCCGGTCGCCTCGGGGCAGATCATCACGCCGCGCTGGTAGCTGCGGCCGGCGAGTTGGATCGTCGCGCCGCTGTAGTTGGCGTCGTGTTTCAGGCCTCCGTGGGCAAATGCTTCGAGGTCGGGAAGCTGGCTGAGATACACCGCGGATCCGTTGCCGAGCCGTCCGGCGGTGAACGCGGCAGAAACGACCGCCGAGCGTTCTGCGTCGGCCCCGGCGCCGGCAAACGAAGCGGCTTTGAGGACCGTGGTCGACTCGATTGCGACCGGTCCGGTGTAGCGCGGCGAGGCGGGCGTCGGATCGGTTCCGTCGAGCGCGTAGCGGAGCACCGCCTCGCCGCCACGGCTGGAGGGGACGAGTTCTACGTCCAGCCTGCCTATGAACAACCGTGAGCCGGGGCGAATCGCCGGAGCGCGAGGCGGAAGCGTCTTGCGATACTCGTCGATTTGCAGCCCGATCTGCTCGAGCGGGATCGGCTCGAAGCCAAGACCCCAGGCAGGCGAATCCGCCGCCAGTCGGAAGTCTTCGGCCTCGACGTCGACGAAGCCGGGGTTGCCTTCGCGGATCACGTTCCCGGCCTTGCCGAGCGCTTCCGCGACCGCTGTATCGCCGTTGCGGTACTGAGACGACTTCCCGTCGCCGTCCAGCGAGCCGGTGAAAACGACCTCGTCGGCGACCAGGTTCTGTTCGATCCGAACGTGGTCGCGGGTCACCCACGGATGGAGTTTTACAAAGTGCCCGCCGTAGCTCACATTGCGGCGAACGACGTTGTCCTTGGGCAACTGCCGCTGGCGGACCTCTTGCTCGCCTTTGGCGAAGTCGGCCGCCAGTCCTTGGAGGACCGGGTAGCGGGTGCGGTACGGCGGCTGGTCGTAGGCGACCTCGGCCAGGCGTTCGACCATCCGCCACGGGCCACCGGGCTTGAAGTACTGCGCATCGGTCCACACGATCACTTCGACCGCGGGCTGGCAGCGGACGAAGACGTTGTTCTCCACGACCACTCCGCGGCCGCTGTCGTAAAAGACGGCCCGCTCGCAGTCGTCGAAGACGTTGCCATAGATATGAGACCCGCCGACGGGCAGATCCATGTAGAGGGTCATGGCGCCGACGTGAACGCGAGGGGGCGGGTGGATGTCGTGGAAGTAGTTGTAGCGGAACACCTGCCCCATGTACGTCCAGTCCATGGCCGAGTAGATCACACCGACGTCGCCGGTCTCCAGGCCGGTGCGGGTGAACTCGCAATACTCGACCACGTGATCGTTGCCGCCGTAGCCGATCGCCGCGTGGGGCGCATCGTGGATGGAGCAGTGGCTCACGCGGTGGCCGACGCCCGCAAGCTGCACTGCGGGGCGATACGTGCGGAATACGCGGGCATAGTCGTGGAAGTGGCAGTTGTCGACGACGTGGCCCCCGGACGAGAGCGTTCGGCGGTCGCCTCCGCTCAAGCTGACGCCGCCTGCCCCCGTTTCATAGAAATCGCAGCTCCGCACCCCATTCTGCTTTCCACCCTCGATGGATACGGCGGTGTTGCCGATGTTGCGGATGGTGCAGCCGGCGACCTCGTTCCGCTCGCCGCCGTTGATCACCACGGCACAGCCGCGGGAGCACTCGAGCGTAAGCCCGCGGAGTTGGACGTTTCGGCATCGCGCAAGCTCGATCATCGGGTTCTGCATCTCGGCGAACCAGGCCTCCTCGGTATCGGTGCCTTCGGGAAACCAGAGGTAGAGCATGCCTTTCTGGCGATCGAGGTACCACTCGCCGGGTTCCTCGAGTTCTTCAAGGACATTGAGGAAGTAGTACCGCCCATCCTTGCTGTACCCGTAGGCGCCCTGTTCGACCGGCCAGACCTCTTTGGCCGCCGTGTCGAGCTTCGCGATATGGAAGTACTCCTCGCGGTAGTCGACAGTCCAGTAGCCGCAAAGCCAGAGATCGTCGGTCGGTTTCCAGCGCGAGGGACGGTCGTCGTCGTAGACGAATCGTCCGTAGTGCCGGCCCCAGGGCATGCCGCCGTGGAGGACGGGGTTCCGGCCGCGATACATGCCGCGGAACTCCAATTCTCCCTGCTGGGGCACGTCGGCGATGCGGAGAAAGCCTTCGTTTGGGTAGCGTGCCAGTTGCATGTAGCGATTGTCCACAAACAACTCGGCTCGCCGGTTGCCCGGCCTCACCTCGCCGAAATCCCTGACGCCGGCGGATCGTAGATCGGTCTGTCGGACGTGCGGCCGTGCTTCGGGGGCCAGCCGCTCCCGCACCGCGGCGTCGCTGGCCGGCTGCCAGTCCGTCAGCTTCACGCCGCCGACCAGCCGAACGCTCTCTCCGGGCGACGCTTGCCAGATGACCGGCGACTGCTGGGTGCCGGAGTCTTCCTCGCCCAGGGTAAACGTTTCGGAGATGCGGTACACACCGCCCGCGATGTGGACCCGGATGGGGCCGTCGCCGAGTTTGCCGGCCTTCCGCTGGGCACGGACGAGGTCGCGGGCACGCGGCAAGGTTGCCAGCGGAGCCTCCTTGGTTCCCGGGTTCGCGTCGTCTCCTCGAGGCGAAACGTAGAAGTCGGCTGCGGTGGCCAGTGGAACAAGGCAAAGCAGCAGGGCGAGCGGGAAAGTATGCGTCATTTGAGTTCCCTCCGTTTTAGCTTCCCAGTCTCGTGTACACATGCGGCCAGGTAAATATAGATACGAGGGAGAGTCCCGATACCTGTCTTTCCGAAGATGCCGTTTGCATTTTCTCGGGATTTCTCGGCGGCGGCAAGTCATGCGCGGTATTCGGTTGCGGGGGCGCCAAGAAGCTTGAGGATTCGGCGTTGGAGGTCGGAGAGTTGGGTGACGAAGACGGTCGGGGTATGAGAGTCGTCGCTGAGTGTGTGACGATAGATGTCGTCGAACAGGTCGATCACGCGGCGAGCGGTCGGCCGGCGGCAAGGGCGCTGCTCGGGGTACAAAGGCAGGCTCTCCAACTCCTCGCGCTGCATCGCTTGACCGTGCCGGCGAAATACTGCACCTTCGGTTGCGGATGCATTTTGGCGAGGATTACCGGCGCACCTGCGATCCACTGCACGTCCAAGGCGGGCGTCTTGGGCAAATGGTGGAAGAAGGGCCGAATCTTGAACGGTTGCGGCGGCTGGTCGGGGCCGTTCAGCCTGGTCGCACATGTGCAGTGCGTGGCAAAGTAATGGCTGCGGCCTTCATCGCGTCGTCGGGCGTGATCGAATCGAACAAATCGTTGTACTGTCCGGCCGGGATGCAGACGACCTCGGTGCCCAGCGTGCCGTAGGTTGAACGGCTCATTTCCGGGTAATCGCCGATACGAAGCACGCGGCTCTGGGCGAGCATCTTCTTGGCATGTACGGCCCTGAGCGCCCGCTCGATTTCCTCCCAGTTCTCGATCGAGTGGATGAAATGCACCCCCTCTCCTCGAGGTTTTGGGATAGGCTCATAATGCTGCTCCTCGCTGACTGCGGGTAAAATACGGTTCACTTCAGTGCGGTCACCGGATATCGTCGCAAGTCAGGCGGTTGCAGGCAACCTCCGCCCGTTCTGCCGGTTCATGGCGCGCTCCTCGCCCGCCATCGACATCGCTCCCACCGCGTTAAAGCTTGCCAAGGACAATGCCGACAAGGCCGGCGCCGAAGTTCGCTGGATCCAGGCCGATGTGCTCAGCCCGCTAGAAATTGGCCCCTTCGACTTCATCTTCGACCGGGGCTGTTACCACGGCGTCCGCAGGCAGAACGCCACAGGGTACGTCGGGGCCGTCCGGCGGCTGTCGCATCTCGGAACCAGGATCCTGATCATCGCGGGCAACGCCAACGAGACCCGCTCCGGCGGTCCGCCGCGAGTCAGCGAGGCTGAAATCCGCCAGGATTTTGCCGATGGATTCACGATCCTCTCCCTGCGGGAAACGCGGTTCGATACGGCGGGCGGAGAGGCCAAAGGGGCTTTGGCTTGGGCGATCTTGCTTCAACGGAAGTAGCCGTAGAGCTGGGGAGGAAAACCAAGCTGTCTTGCCTAAGCTTTCTGGCTGTGCCAACAATCCTGGGTTGACATGGTCTGTGCTGGCCAGAGGCAGACTTGCGAAGAAAGCGAAAGAAGCGAAGAAAGCTCGGGCAGTAGGAGGTTTTTTTCGCTTTCTCCGCTTAATTCGCAAAGCATCCCAATGCTGGAACCTCTGACGGGCGACGTCCTCGCCGCCGCCACCCCGAAGAGCGCTCGCTGGCTCGAATTCCAGGCCACTTGGATCGCCCGCAGTAGGCACCCGCGCCCCTTATCGGCGTGGCTGGACTTTTTGACCTTTTGACCATGGGCTCGACACGCACATCGAACTACACGATCAGACGGCGGCGATCGAGTCGCTGCCGGGGCCGCCGACTGCCAAGGAAGATGGTGGGGAGGGGCGGCGGAGGTTGACGGGGGTGAGCAGTGGCAGCGACGTCCGGGCCCTGTTCGCTGCTCATCCCCTTACGAAGAGGGCTTGGCTTAGTGCTACGAAAGACCCTCACGGAGGCAGCCTAACGACTTCAGCATCGTCGTACCAAATGGCTCCTCCGCTACCTTCACCATGAAGGAGGATCCGGAGCCATCTCGCCAAGTCCGGAGCGGTTGCTACCAGCGACAAACGTTGCCACCCTGCGTCGGAAGCCAATGCATCGCTTTTCATGGTGAGAAGGGGCTGGTAGTCGGTATCCGTTTCATCAGTTACTCCTCCTGAAACGTTCACTGACAAGGTCGAATCACAGCCGACTTATGGTGTTTGCGTCGCCGGCTTCTCCAGTTGCTGGTACAGTTCCACGGCCTTGCCAATGATCTTATCTTCGATCCCGGGAGCATAGGAGGGCGCTTCGTAACCTCCCTCGGCCAAGACTCGCTCGCTGGGGATATAGCCAAAATAGCCGTTGGAATAACCGGCGACCCAGACGATCGCCGGCGGACGGCGCAACTCGCGTTTCAACCGTAGCGAGTAGTCGACCACAACCTCGCTGGCCAGGGTCACAAGCGTGACGTCGCCGCCAATGCACATGACCTGCACCGGATAGTGCCGCTGCTCCTTCATTGCATCGGCCCAGGGTAGATCCACGTACTCCAAAGCACAGCGGATCGATCCATGCAAAGGCCGCGGATTGGCGAACAACGCCGCTTCCACGCCCGTGGCCAGGCTCCGGCCATGTTTTTGGGCCAACTCGACCGTGGAGCGAGGGTAGGGGTTCTGATCGGCGCCGCAGCCCATCACGAACATGGCGGTCGTGCCCGGATGGTCCGTTTCGAGATACTCTTGGGCAAAACCGGCGTAGTCGCCGCAGAACTGGAAGAACTGCAGCGTCGTGTTGTGGCAGGCATAGCCGAAGAGTACGGCCCGCTGGGTTCCGGCGTCGTCCGACACGCACAGGACCGGCACGTCGTGATCGACCGGACCGTCGGGGTTGGGGGCCTTGTTGGCGTTGATGTCGTCCTTGGGCAGGGCGTAGTTGCGGCGCCGATTCATGGCGAAACCGGCCCGCGCGTGGCCATAGGTCAGTGATGCGGGCTGCAGATCGGCGAGGGCCTCACCGACCAGTTTCACCAGCGTGGACTGGAGGAACTGCTCGTAGTTGCGGGCCTCCTCCTCACGCCCTTTGCGTTCCCGATACTCGGGGCCGCAGTGCGTATGGGAGGCATTCAGCAGCAAGGCTGCCGGCGGCAGCTTGTGTTGCTCCTCAACCTGCTTCTCCACGCTCTCTCGCACGCTGGTCAGCACCCCGATAAGGTCCAGCGTAACGATGACTGCGCGATGACCGCCTTCGTCTTCCAAGGCCATTGCCTTTGCATAGAGATCCTGCAGCGTGCCTTCCGCAGGTTTCTTCCGGGCACCATAGCCGGCCATCCACATCAGCGTGTCGGGAGTGATCTTGGCGGCGGCGAGCCCCGCTTTCCAGTCCAGCCGGGGCGCGGGTGGGGATCTTTTTGCAGCAGCGCCCGGCGAGGGGGTATTGACGGTGTTCGCAGTCGGCGTGCGAGTCGGCTGCTGCGGCTTTTCCTCCGCCGAGCCGAACCGCAAGGTGAGGAAAACAACGAGCGAGCAAAGCGAGCAACGCAGGGCGAAAGCGGTCACAGCGTTCTCCTTGGATTGAAGGCCGGGAGCAAGCAAGACGTGTCAGTTCTGTAGGGGAGTGCCCTGGATCTCATGATAGTCCACCGGGTCGGCGGGCGGTAGAATCGGTGGCAGCAACAGGGGGCAATCTATCCCGAGAGGAGTTAAAGCCGTGCAAGCGATCCGCCCGCCCGTCGGTTTCCTGCACCTGCTGTACGACCCAGACGCTGGCGAGGCACAGCGACATTCGGTTGGCTGATCTCCTTTGCGGTTCGAGAAGAAAACACCACCGTCCTTGGTTGGTGCCCGCTACTGAAGGGCGGCGGAGAGGAGGAGCCGGAAGCAAGAATGCCCTCGGCGGCGGCTATAGAAGAAGGGGCAGTTCTTCTTGAGCGGGGCGCTACGTCAAGGCTTGAACGGAGAGTGTGCGATCCACTCCGGCCAAGAGGCGCTGGAGATTTCTGAGCCCATAGCGGGAACGGCTTGGTGGCTGGGTCTGTGGTGGTCGATGGATGGCTTTCGCCAGTGGTGGCCCTCGCTTCGCAGATGTAACCCTACCTTTCTCCGACCAAAGTGGTGCAAAAAGTGGTGCAGAACGAAAATGGTGCAGAGGCGGCACAAAAGAAAAAGCCCCAAACCGTTGCGGTTTAAGGCTTTATTTAGTGCCCCCTGTTGGACTTGAACCAACAACCCTCTGATTAAGAGTCAGATGCTCTGCCGATTGAGCTAAGGGGGCGTCGGCGGGAGCCTGGGAAAGCCTTTTATCTTAGCTGTTTTCGCTGCGAACTCAAGGGGCCCGCCTAACCCGGATTATCCGCGAGCCCGGTGACTAGCCAGGCAGACTGCTGAACACCAGCCCGACGCGCAATCGATGATAAATCCTTGTACAACAATCGCTTGCGCGGCCGGATCGTGTAATCTCATGGGTAATCCGATCTAGAATTACCCCACCCATCGGTGCTGGCTAAGCATCGGCGGGAGAATCACCGTCAGGGTGTGGGAACGGGAATGGAGTCGATTGTGGGGAGATAAAAATCAACCACCCGCCAGAACATCGAGCAGCCCGGCTGCGACCATCGGACAACGGCCAGATGCTGCGGGAACCGGATGGCAAGCAGACGGGCTGCTCTGTTTCGCAAACTCCTGGCGGGTCGGTGATAGAAACACGAGAGATCTTGGCGATTTGTGTCCTTTATTCCTAGATTTCGCCGGCTTCGTCGCACGGCGGCGTCAGTGTTTCCCGTAGTTCATCTCGACGCCTTTGCGCTGCGCCATGATGTAGCCTTCCAGGGCCCGCATTTCCGGGCTATCCGGCTCGAGCTTGTCGCCGCGCACCGGGTTCTCGATACACCAGTTGATCATATCGCGGAGCAGAACCGTGCGGCCCAACTGCGTCTGAAACTTGGGATACGTCTCCGGGTGCGTGTTGGCCGCGTGAGGATGGCACATGTCGCACGATACGGCAACGGTACTGCCCAACGCATCGCCATCGTGGAAGATGCGGGAGCCCTCGGCCACGAGCTTCTCGGTCTCGCGAGCCCAGGTGAGGATGTCGCGCTCGGTATAGTTGCCGTAAACATGCTCCTTGCCTTGCTCGCCGGTGAGCAGATCGGAGTTGTCGGCCGGCGGCAGAAAACTGTGCCGCTCTTTCTGCTCGGCAACCCATTTGGCCTCGGGATGGTCGCGTTTCCACTGGCCCATCAGGGCATCGGCCAGGGGCCGGCCGGAGAGATCCTTCGAGACGGCTACGGTATGCTCGCCGTCGCACGAGCCGACTTGGACGGTCTTGCCGTCGCCCGCTGGCGGCGCTTCCTTGGCGGCGGTTTCCTTGGCGGCCGTCTCCTCGGCAACGGCAGCGACTGCGAGTGCCGGCTGGAGGGATGCTTCAACGGGCGCAGCTTCCGGCGAACTCGTCGTGGAAACCCCGGCGAGAGACGGGGAGGAACCAGACGGTTGGCCGCACCCGATCCACAACGAGGTCAACGCTAAACAGGCGGTGCCGGCAAAGGCGCCCTTCATACGCCGGCCAATCAGTATTCGATTCATGGTTCGTCTCCTTGCTCTCAGTAGGATGGCCGATTGGGCTTGGAAGGAACGCTCTGTTTTCCGGAACTGGCCAGATAGGCCGCCGACACGGTGATCGGCTTGCGGTTCCAAAGGCTGTAGACCTTATCCACCAGGCCGTCGGGATGAACAAGCACTTCGCCGTCGCCGCAGCCGTCATTCGGGTTGAACGGGTCCGGCCGGCTCATCTGGATAGTCAGCTCGGGCATGCCCTCCGGAGCGTAGGGCCAGGGCCAGGCGGTCGAGAGCAGCCCATGGAAATGGATGTTGCCGATGCGGTTGGTCAGCAACTGGTGCGTGTGGCCGTGGATGACTACGACGTGCTTGAACCGCTTGAGGATCGCCTGGACTTCCTCGGCGTCGTCGGTCCAGAAGTTCCACTGCTTGTAAAGCTTGTAGAGGGGCGAATGGGAGAAGATGACCACGCGAGCGTCGTCGGGCAGCTTCGCCAGATCCTCCTCGAGCCACTTCCGCTGCGGCTCACCGACCGTGAAGGGGCTCTGCACGCCGTTGTCCAGGCCGGCCACGGTCTTCATCCGTTCCATGGGGGACATGCCCCTGGCGGTCCAGAAATCCTTCTCCACCACGCTGTTGAGCACGACGAAGTGGACTCCCTTGTGGTCGAACGAGTAGGTCGGCTCGCCGAACAACTCCTGCCACTTCTCGCCCATGTCGAGGTACCAGTCGTGTTCCCCGACCATGATTTTCAGCGGCGCCTTAAGGTTCTTGAGGATCTGGGCGCCCATATCGAGTTCCTTGACCTGGCCGAGCTGCGCCAAGTCGCCGCCGTAGAAGACGAAGTCGGGCTGCGGGTCGAGGTTGTTCACGTCGTCAACCGCGCGGAGCAAGCCCCGCACGAAACGGTCGTTGAGGTGCTTCTCGTAGAGGTGCGAATCGGAGATGTAGGCGAAGCGGAAGGGAGGGCTTGCCCCGGTCGCCGCGGCGTCCTGGGCCAAGGTGATCGGCGTGAACGATTGCGGTGGTGAAAGTCCGGCCGTTGCTCCCAGGGCCGCCGCCGACACTTTCAAGAAGGAACGGCGATCGAGGTTCCGCAGACCGCGGAAGAACTCGCTCCGCGTCTCCCGATACTTGGTTTCGACACTCTTGTATTTCGCCATTGTGGTTCGCTCCTTATTTCTGTTCGGTGCTCTTGGCCCCCGTCACGCGCTGCTCGAAAGGCAGCGTCTGGCGAAAAGCCATTGCTTCATCACGGACCGGGCGCTGCTTGGCGGCCGCGGCCCGCTGAAGCTCGATTTGTCGCTGGTTCTCCTCCGAGAAGCGGACGTCGGTGAGGGTAAACAGGAAGGCCACCACCTGGTCGATCTCCTCCTCGGTGAGGGCCAACGGTTCAATGCCGCCGTCGAGAAACGGATTGGCTTCGCCCCCTTTGTTGTAGTGATCCATCACGTCCCACAGCGTCGCCAGCGACCCATCGTGCATATAGGGGGGAGTGATGCCGATGTTCAGAATCAAGGGCGTGCGGAAGGAGCCGATGTCGGACCGGTTCTGGGTCACCATGAATCGGCCCAGTTCGCTCAGGTCGCTGGCCGTGGCCAACTCGTCCAGTTTCTGTTCCGAAGCGTCCTCTGCGAGAGCCTTGATCGCCTGCTTCGCCAGCGACTCGAAATTCTGGTGGCGGGCTGCGACGCCGACATTGTGGAAGCGGTTGTCGGTGCCCAGCGGGTTCGACGGATTGATGGGATGACACGCCACACAGCGGGCCTTGCCGTTGAACAGTTCCCAGCCCGCGCGGGCCTGGGAGGAGATGGCCTCCTGGTCGCCGGCGAGGAACCGCCGCAGCGGCGAGTCCAGGAAAACCAGCGTCCGCTCGAAGGCCCCCATCGCTCGGCCCATGTCTTCGTAGTTCATCTCCCTGCCGTAGGCCTTCTTGAACGCTTCCTGGTACTCCTGGTCATCGCGGATCGCCTTCAGAGCGGTCGCTTCATCGGGCATCCCCATCTCAATCGGGTTGAGGATGGGCATCTTGGCTTGATGATCCACCGTGGGCGACCGACCATCCCAGAACAACGTTTGGAGCAGGGCCACGTTGAGCGTGGTGGGCGAATTCCGTTTGCCGATCTGGCCGCCGATCCCTTCGGCGGTGGCCCGCTGATCGGTAAACCCCCGCGTCACGTCATGGCAGGTCGCACAAGAGACGCTGCCGTCCTGAGACAACCGCTTGTCGAAATAGAGCTTGCGCCCGAGGGCGATTCGCTCCGGCGTCGGCTTGTTGTCCGCGGGGACGAACGCCTCCCAGATCACCGGGTCGAAGGCTTCGTGAGCTTTGCTCGCGGCCGGTGCGGGCATGAGCTTGTCGAGCGCTTGCTGTTGAAACTCGACGGTCGCCGCCCCAAATTGATCGCGAGGCACGCTCTGGGCCGATTCATCAGCGGCATTCACCCCGGGCAGATTTGCCCCGAGGAAAACGAAGCCGACTGCGGCCAGCCAGGGGCCGCTGCGAAGAAACCTCGTACAACACATGGCATCACCTCCAGTCCACAGGGACATCCAGAACGAACGGAGCTACACAGTCACTCAGCTAAGACATCCTGTAACCGTTCACGGGGCGGAAGAGAGGGGGACAGGTCCATGTTTTCGGCCAACGCTTCTGATGCCAACTGCATCAACTGGCCGAAAAATGGACCAGTCCCCGTCCGCCCCGTGAACAGTTACGACATCTTGCGGCGGCACTCCGCGCAAAGGCCCACGAAATGCACCGTAAAATCTTCAATCTCAAAACCGTGCCGCTGGCTCGGCGCCAGCTTCAGCGTGTCAAAACTCTTCGTTTCGATGTCGATTACATGCTGGCACGACCGGCAAATCAGGTGATGATGCCGGTGGATCTTTCCGTCGAAACGGGCGATTGCCCCGGGATGGTGCAGTCGCCGAATTACGCCCATTTCCACAAGCGTGTCCAAAACCCGGTAGACCGTCGTGCGGGATAGCCCCGGAATCCGCTCTTTCACCGCGTCGTGGATCTGGTCGGCGCTGGGGTGGTCGTCGCGCTCGAGCACCGCCTTGAGGATGTCGCGGCGCTGGACCGTCAGCGGCAGTCCCCGCCGGCGGCAGATGACCTCAAACTCCCGCAACCGTCCCTCAATCTCGTCCTCATTCACGGTAGACTCGCGCTTGCCCCTTATCGCCAACGTACCCGCCAGCGGACCGCTCGTATCGCACTATGACGGACGCCTCCGCCGGGCTAAAGTGCGGTAATTTGTACCATCTAGCAGGAATTACTAACCAAAGTTAAGCAGAGCGGAGAGGATTTGTCAATAGGATAGGGCAAGTTTTTTCCAGGCGGCGATTTCCAGGGCGTTCCTGGTAATACCGTGGGAGAACGACTCCGGCGCGGCCGGTCGCTATCGAGTATCCCTTCGACATAAGATCGCAGACAGTGCGATCGATTCGGCCGCGGGCTCTTGCCGCAGAATGCCTGGCCGCCTATCCTGGCTGCAGGGGAAGATCGAGTTTTCCGAACAAGTTCCGCTCGACAGAAGGAGAGCTGCAATGCAATCGAACATCGCCTGGCTGTGGATCGGTTTGGCAACCGTTGGTCTTCTGCACACCGGTGTGTCCGGGGTCGGCGCGGCGGAGCCGCGAGATGGGGTCTTCATTCATGTCACGCACGGCAAGGACGACCCGCACCGGGTGCTGATGGCGCTGAACATGGCGAGCATCATGGCCGATGATCGGGATGTGCTCGTTTACTTCGACGTCAAAGGGATCCAAGTGGTGCTCAAGCACGCAGAGAACCTTCGCTACGCCCAATTCCCGCCGTCCAAAGAACAACTCGTGGCGTTGCCGGAGAAGGGAGTGATCCTGATGGCGTGTCCGGGGTGCCTGAAGGCCGCCGGGAAGGCGAAGGACGATCTTGCGCCAGGCGTCGAACTTGCCGACAAAGACCGGTTCTTTTCCTTTACCAAGGGAAGAATCCTGACGCTCGATTATTGATCTCCGAGCCGGTCGCCTTGGCTACTGCCCTTGGCATCAACGTCCGACTCGGGGAGACTCCGATGGTCGAATACCTGTTACCGATCTTCTCGATAATCGTTGGGCTTGCGGTCCTCATCGCCGGAGGCGAGGCTCTCGTCCGAGGCGCCTCCGCCCTGGCGGTTACTGCCCGGATATCGCCGCTGGTGGTGGGCCTGACCGTGGTGGCGTTTGGAACCAGTTCGCCCGAGCTGGCCGTCAGTATCCAAGCGAGTCTCGCCGGCCAGGCCGACATCGCTATCGGCAACGTCGTGGGCAGCAACATCTGCAACGTGCTGTTGATCCTCGGTCTGTCGGCAGTCGTCGCCCCGCTGGTCGTCTCCAGCCGGCTGATCCGGTTCGACGTGCCTGTGATGATCGTCGTGTCCTGCCTGCTCCCGCTCATGGCGCTCGATTTGCGTATTGGCCGGATCGACGGCGCCCTGCTCTTCACCGCGGTCGTGGTCTATACGGCCTGGCTGGTGGTGCAGAGCCGCAGGGAGAACAAGCAGATCGTCGACGAGTTTTCCGGGCAACTCCCCGGCCCGCCAAAAGCCGGCTGGAAAACGGTTCTTCTTCAGGTCGGGCTGATCGCGCTGGGACTGGCGCTGCTGGCGATCGGCTCCCGCCTGCTGGTGCAGGGCGCGACAGCGGTTGCCCGGCTTCTGGAACTGAGCGAATTGATTGTCGGTCTGACGATCGTTGCCGTGGGAACTTCCCTGCCGGAACTGGTGACCTCCGTGGTTGCCGCGCTCCGCGGAGCGCGGGATATTGCCGTAGGCAACATCGTGGGCAGCAACATCTTCAATATCCTGGCGGTGCTCGGGCTTGCCGCGGTGCTCACTCCAGAGGGAGTGGCCGTTTCCCGCTCGGCGCTGCTTTTTGATATCCCGGTAATGATCGCCGTGGCGGTGGCGTGCCTGCCGATCTTTTTTACCGGCGCAACGATCGCTCGCTGGGAAGGGTTTCTCTTTCTGGCGTACTACGTCTTCTATACGGCGTATCTCGTGCTGAGCGCCACCGGCAGCCCGGTGGCTCGCACGCTGGGGGCGGTCGTCCTGTTGTATGTCGTTCCCCTGACCGTAATCACGCTCCTGGTTACGGTTCTCGCCAGCCTGCGCAAGCGCAACGGCGGATGAGACCCGCGGCGGACATCCGCGAGTGGCTTGCCATGCCCCCGGGGCTCTCCTGACGGCGACCCGTCGATTGCGGATTGATGGAATTCCTGTTATATGTATATCGTGGAATGGCCGAGGGACAATGGCGTCGTCAGCCCCCCCTCGCTCGTTCGCGTTGAGCGGGGCATTCTAAGAGCCTATCCCAAAACCTTGGCGGAGAGCGGGACAGGCACATTTTGCTCCGAAGACTCCGCAAAATGAGCCAGTCCCCGACGGTTTTGGGATAGGCTCTAAATGTGACCTTGTTTGCCAGTCGTACCATGGGAAGCTTTCCCTGCCCGAATCGCTTGATCAGGCTCTCAGTTTCCGCCATCGTGGCGGCAGCAATGGTGGCGGCATTGGTCCGCTATGTTGCGAACGGTCCCAGCCAGACTGTCGTGGCGGACTGCTCGCCCCTCACCGGCTGCGGCGAGCAAGAAGCGACTTACTCGGGTTCTCACGCAGGCCCGCAGTGGCCCACGTACTCTCCCGCGGATCGGCAGCCATCTCCCGCCGCATGGCAGGCGGAAGGCTCATCACACATCAGCGCGAGTTCGGAGAGGTGGAAATCAGGTTCCTTCTCCGGTGTTCAAGCCGGTCCGAGTAATCGACGGCTGCCCGGAAGACAACGCCTTTCGGGGCTCTCTTGCCGAGTTGGTTCGCATCGTTCTCTCCAGATTCTCCTCTGTCGATGGATCGTTTGATCTGCCGGCTGGGATGCGTGCGCATCCCTGGAAGTCCTTGGCAGTGCCCCCATCCAGTTTTCGCTGCGCGGGCTAGACGTACAGCGTGCGTCTATCGTGGAAGCCGGCCATCTGACCAGCGTCGCATGGCCGCAGTCTCACACGATGACCTGCGTTGCAGCAGGAGAAGAATCATGGAACATTTGGAAACCGTTTATTGCAGTCGATGCAAGAAGGGCGTTCAGTACCATTACGACCCGGTCAACCACTGGAAAGAGCTTCTGGTGACGATATTCACCTTTGGCATGTGGCTGCCGATGTGGCTTTGCATGGTATTTGGCCCCACCAAGATGTGCAACGAATGTAACGGGCCCTTATGGGACGACGCGTAGGAACACCGCGCTGCCTACGCAGGCTTCATGTGCGGACTTCTCGGTCGATAGCACGCTCATCGGAAGCGGATCGACAAGCCGGTGCCGAGGAAATAATCGTCGGCGGCATCGTTCAGCCCGGCGCCTGCGCGAATGTCCCATTGGATGTCATCGTTCAGCAGCAGCGTAAAGCCGCCGTTGAAGTAGTGTTGCACTTCTGCCGTGTCGGCGCCGTGCGGGAAGAGCCCGAACCACTCGGTATAGAGGCCGACGCGATCCGACAGGCTACGAACGATCGTCCACGACTGGGCCCACTCGGTGTAGACGTCTTGGGTCGCTTCGTCGAGGTTGCTGTTGAATTGGGTGCTGCCTGCCGTGGAGAAGCAGTCGTTGATCTCCCAGGAATAGAGCCAGTTCAGTCCCGGCAAGAGCCGGTCGGCGGTGAACGCCCGCGCCCCGGTCGGCACCATGCTCTGGAGAATCAGCGCCATCTCGGGCAGAATCCCCTCTTGCGGAGTGAGCCCGATTTTAAAGCCAAGGTACAGATCTTCCGCCCCCGAGAACTCCGCAACTTGGACGCTCTGATGGGCGAAGTTCCATCCCACGCGGGCCTCCAGCCACTCGGCGAAGATACCGTAGCGAAAGAGTGTCTCCGGGCAGGAGTGGCCGATTGTTTTCTGGGTGCCGTTGTCGTCGAAAGAGTACGTGTAGCCGAACTCGATTTGCAGCACGCGTCGGCCGACGGTGCTGCTGGCCTCGGTGAAGTCGGGCCGGTCGGTGACCAGGGGTTCGTCCAGGTTAGGGCCCCCTTGGAAGCTTGTTCCATAGCTCCACTGCAAGAGAGTCTTTCGAGGCTCCCAAAGGGAGGTGTTTGATTCGTCCTGCGGATCTACTTCAGCCGCGGCTCGCGGCTCTCCGGAACCGAGGAGGATTGCCATGGCGGCGATGAGCAGGCCCATCGGGTTTACACGGCAGGAGCAGAACTTGCTCATTTCAGGGGCTCCCCTCTGCGATTGCGCACCGGCGCGGCTCCGGTCTTCCTGTCGTCGCGCTCATCCGGGGCCATCGAGCGAAACTCGTGCGTATTCCCTCCGGGGGCTCTGGTGAGGTTGCGAACGTGCGGGCAGCGTAGAGTTTGACACCCGCACGAACGTTAGGGCCTCGTTGTCGGCCGGCTGCGCACGGCGCGGGAGAACATGCCGGAGACGAATACCAGGGCGCAGACGACGATTAGGGCAGCCATCGTGAGCCAGTTCCGATTTCCTCGCGGGGCCGCCGACACAGAAGCCGCCTCAGGACGAGAAGGGTCCAAATCATCGCCGGCACTTGCGACCGGCGGCAGCGGGGCACTGCTGTCGACCGTTTGCCGGCCGGGATCCGGCTCGGGAGGTGTCATGACCTGGCCTTCAACCGCTTGCGGCGCCGCGGCAGGCAGGTCGGAAGCGCCGGCCGGCGCCATCGCTTTGGCCAATTCGACGTTGCCCGTGCGAAGCAGTTGCCGGCGGAACCGTTCCAGCGCGCCGTCGGCAAGCTGGCCGGATGCCTCGGCGAGCTTCTCCGCCATCGCGTTCAGCTCTGCACCGTCGCAGATGTGCGACGTGCAGGCGGCACCGTGTTGGGCAATCGTCTCCACGTAAACACGCGCCGCCAATTCGAGCGTCTTGCCGTCGAGTTCCTGGAGACCCTTGCGATGCGTCTCCAAGACCCGCGAGGCGATGTTCTCGAGCGCATGGGGATTGTGCTGGTCGAAAAACTCGCGAAGTCCCAACTGGTGCTTGTCCTCGAGATAGATCTCGGCATACTTCTTCCAGTCGTCGGCGGTGATCGCATCGCTGACGACATCCCAGCCGAACTGGTTGTCGGCGATGCGGCTGAAGTATTTCGCCCCGTCGTACCCCTCGCTGACCATCGCTTCGATGAACTCGGGATTGTGATAGCGGCTCAAGAGTTCCAGGACGACGGCCTCCCGTCCGCTCATCACGCGTTCGCCCTGCACCAGGTCGTTGACATACAGGTCGGGCTGCTTGCCATCGAGCTGCTCGACGGCGAGTGCCAAGGCTCCCTGGTACTCGAAGTTCTCCGTCAGGTCCATAATGCCGTAGAGGTTGCTGCTGCGGCCGTGGACGACCCCCTGCACGCCGCGAAGCTGTTGCGCAAAAAGCTCGCGTGCCGGCTGAGACCATCCGCCGCCTGAATAGGCGAACGACATTCGCTGGAGATACTGATCGGCCACCTCGCTCTGCTGCGACCACCGGCCGGAAGACTGCACCAGCCCTCCGACGCCCGTGCCGTACATCCCGGTCTGCGCTCCGAAGATCCGCACGAGGGCCAGTTCCCGGCTTTCTTCAGGCTTGGTTCCCTTTCCTGTCAACTCGCGGGCGATTCGCTCGGTGTTGAGGCCGACATGATTCGGCATCCCCGATTCGGCCGGCGCATCGGCGGCCAGCCGCACCGCTTTGTCCAACAACAGCATCTTGTCCGGAAACGAATCGCGGTACATGCCCGTGACGGTCATCACCACGTCGACTCGCGGCCGACCCAAGGGCGTGATGAGCTTGACATCCTCGAGATCACCCCGCGAGTTCCAGACCGGCTCGACACCCAAGAAGCAGAGGATCTCCGCTTCGAGTGCGCCGTGGGTGCGGATCAGCGTGTTGGCCCACAGGGTAACGCTGAGCTTGCCCGGGTAGTCGCCGTAGCGCCGGCGATGGATTTCGAGAGTCTCTTCCGCCATCCGCTTGCCGACCCTCCATGCCTCTCGCGTCGGCAGCTTGGCGGAATTGTACTGGTACTGGTTCCTTCCGGTCGGAAAGATGTCCGGATTGGAAAGCGGATCGCCGGGCGGTCCTACCGGGATGAAACGGCCGTCCAGACCGCGGGCGAGGAAATCGAGTTCCTGGTTGTGACGCATGTGCCAGGCGGCAGCTTCGATGACGGCACGGGCATCGGCTTTGTCTCCGGCCGGCGGCGCCGGAGTCTCCGCCCCCGCCACGGCTGCCAGCCACGCCTTCTCTTCGGCCGCTCCCAGACCGCCGTCGCGGAGTACCTGGAACTCGTCGCGGAACATCCGCGGAAGCATATCCGCCGTGGCCTCCGGGGAATAGGCTTCACCGAAGGTGTGCAACCCCCGCGGGCCGGACTGCGACTGGACATCGGCCAGCCAGTGCTCGATGAGGTGGACTGCGCGATCTTCGGCGGAACCAAGCGCGGAGGATTGCTCTTGGCCGTCGATGTGCTCGCAGTCCTCGCGGGGCTGGTAACCCAGTTCGCCGGCCAGCTTCAGGATGCTCTGGTAGTATTCCGCCTGGAGCCCGGCTTGCTGCTGGTCGTGCGCGCGGGCGTAGTGGTTGGTCAACTCCCGGAGCCGGGCGAGTTCGCCGTACAGTTCGCTTCCGGTCAGGGGAGGGGTGGCGTGCGTCAGGATCACCGCCTGCCCGCGCCGCTTGGCGGCCACCGCTTCGCCGATGCCATCGACGATGTACGGGTAGAGGTTGGGCAGTTCGCCCAGGACGATGCTGGAAGGATCGTCCCAACCAAGGCCGCAGCTCTTTCCCGGCAGGAATTCCAGCGTGCCGTGGCGGCCCAGATGCACGACGGCGGCGGCTTGCCACTCGTGCTTGAGCCAGAAGTAGAAGGCGAGGTACTGGTGCGTCGGCCAGGTGAGCGGGTCGTGATAGAGCGAGGCCTGTTTCTGCGACGAGGCCCGGGCGGGCTGCGGCGCCAGCAGGACATTGCCGACCTGAAAGGCCGGAAGCACGAACCAGCGGCGGCCGTCGCGCGAGACCGTCATCACGTCGCCGGGCGGCTGGCCCCATTGTTGGCTGATCTGGCGGCGGACCTCTTCCGGCAGGCGGTCGTAATAGGCCAGGTAGCTTTCCAACGGCCAGAGGATGGCCCCTTTCTCCACGAGCAGGTCCAATTCGCCGGGAGCCCATTGGCCAACGTTTCGCCCCACCGCCCGCATCGAATCGACGACTGCTTGCCGGTCGATCTTGCCCTCGATGCGGTAGCCGCGGCGGACCAAGTCGTCCAGGATTCGCTCGAGGCTGGCGGTGACGTTCAAATAGCTGGCCCCCACGTTCTGTTTTCCGCCGCTGTGATTGTAGTAGAGAATCGCGACCCGGCGGTCGGCAGGCGCGGTTCGCCGCAACCTGGCCCAGGCCAACGCCCGCCGAATCTGCCACTGAAGGTTCTCGTCGAGGACCACGGAACGAAAATATCGCTGCTTCGTCTCGGGGTTCGTCACCTGCTGGCGGGCGGCGATCACCGTCGGCTCGATCAGTCCCGACAGCTCCGGATTCACGATCGAACTCAACAGCGTCGAAGCGGGAAGCCCTTGCCGGCTCTGCTGCCACTCCTCCTGCGGGATATTGAGGATGATGCTGTTCAGTACGGGCACGTCCAGCTTCTGCAGCTCCTCATAGTGCCGCTGCTTCTCCTGCATGAGGCGAAAGCTGGATGTCATTAGAACATCGACGCCGGCGAAGAAGCGCAGGACCGGTGAGGCGGCCGTGTTGTCTTCGCCGACCGGCAGGAACCAGAAACCGAGGACCGGATTGGCTCCAGCCTCTTCCACGGTGCGAATGAGTTGCGTGAAGAAATCGGTCTCTTCGTTGAGGTACAGCGTGTTGTAGACGAAGATGCCGATCTTCGGCGCGTCGGCCTTGAAACCCGGCCGCGATGAGTACCATTTCCAATAGCTTTCGGCATCGGCGAATACATCGCCGGCGTCGGGATGATAGATGCCTTCGATCGGACTGGGCGAGGGCGGAGCCGCTTTCACGCCCGGCACCTTGAACTTCTCGCAGACTCTTTCCAGCAGACCCACCATATTGGAAACACCGCGCTGCCGGTAATACGGCGCGATGTCCGGTAGGTCGTCGACGAGCACGGCGATGTCTCGGTACTTGAGGTCGGAATGGCTGACGACCCACGTCCCCTTGTCCGCGGCCGCGGCCACGGCCTTCTCCAGCCCCGGGATCGAGCAGCGCAGCGCGAGGATCATATCGTACTTGTCGAACTCCAGCGCCCGCGGCGACTCGGCCCACTCTTGCTCGATCCAAAGGTCCAGGACCAGCTTGTCCGTTCCATGCTGCTTGCGAAACCGGTCGTAGGCGCGAACAAAGACCGGAGTGTGGACGGCCTCCGCGAGGACGGCCATCTTGACCGGTTGCCCCGAGGCGATCTTGCGGGTCGGTTGTTGTGAGACGGCCAGGGAGGGAACGATTATGGCAGCGATCAGCAGCGCCGCGGTCAGGAGCCGTATTGCCGGTCGTATTTCTGATCCCGCCCTAATTGTCCGGAACATACACCACCTCTCCGTCTTCTAATTCGTACGCCACACCGAGGCGAATTCCCTGGCCGCCGGCTTTGCGCGGGCTGAGTCGCTGCACCTGAATGGAACCGCCGCGGCGGGACAGCACCTCCGTCTGTCCCGAGGGGCTTTTCCTCAAGAGCGTCCAATCGTCGCTCGACTGCGCCAGGTCGCGAAAGTTCAGGGCGCCCAAGGCCGTCAGCAGAAAGGCGATCGCCAGCACGATCGACAGGTCGAAGAGGTTTGGCACGAGACTGAGCGGGTCGTCGTCGGCCGTTGCATCCATGAACCGGCCCGCACGGAGTCGGCGTTTCATGCGGAAACCTCCCGGACCTCGATCCCTTGGGTCGGGGACGCGGTTTCGGAATGCTGCAGATCGAGCAGTGTGCGGACCAGGTCGCTCACCAATTCGATGTCGCCGGCCACCAGATCGGCCGTATGTGCCCGCGCCATCGCGATCACATAGCTGACCCCGCCGACCAGCAGCCCGACGACCGTTGTCGAAAAAGCCACCACCAGTTGTGCCGATAACCGGCTCAGGTCGCCTTCACTGAGCGCCATGAGTCCCGGGCCCAAAGGAATCAATGTCCCGGCCAGCCCCAGGCACGGTCCCAGCCGCACCAGCACCCGCACCCGGTTCACGTCCCGGGCGAGCCCCGCTTCGATCTGCCCAACGAGATGATCGATCCGCGCCTCCAGTGTAACCCTGGGAGCTTGCCGGAGTTCGTCCAAAAGCAGAACCACGAACCTGCGAAGTTGTGGATGCTGTCGCCCGCTTTTGGCCAACGCGCTGAGCGACTCGGCGAGCGAGTGGCGATCGTTGAGCCGAAGGTCTCTCAGTTCCCGGGAGGTTTCCGGTTTGCGGTGAGACCGAACGGTCCATAGATCCTGGACGAGTTCGCCCAGGTGCCAAATCGTTCGCAGGAAACTGAATCCCAACAGAACCAGCGTGGGATAGAGCAACAGCAAACTAGTCCTGTAAACTAGATTGCTAACCCCCCAGTCTTCGGTAAGCATTTTAGCTCAGTGCGGGAGCGTAAGTGGCGTAATACGATTTCGTTCATCTTATTACGCCGCGCGATGGCGTTCAACGGGTCTGCGGGCGTGTCCGCCGAAGAAACTCCGTCCGGGTCTTGTGTTACGAGTTTCCATATCGTAATATCAGCAAATCCGTCATCCCGTCAATCTGCCAGGAGAAACCACGATGAAACGCGCCGGGTTCACGTTGGTCGAGCTGTTGGTGGTGATTGCGATCATCGGCATTCTGATCGCCTTGCTGTTGCCGGCCGTTCAAGCGGCCCGCGAGGCGGCTCGGCGGATGCAGTGCTCGAACAATCTGCATCAACTGGGAATCGCAGTACACAATTACCTGAACACGCACCAAGCGTTCCCGATGAATCGCACCGGTAAGTCCCTTCACAATTGGTCGGCCCTGGCAATGATTGCGCCGTATCTCGAGCAAGGGAACATGTATGGCATGCTTGATTTTCGACACTACCCCTATACGACCGTTACGGGCGCGGGGAGCGTGGCCGACGGGAGCGTGAATATGCCGGCGGCTCGGACCGTGATCGACGGGTATCAGTGTCCGTCGGATCCCGTCGGCGTAACGGATCCCGACGGATTGGCACCGACCAACTACCTGTTCAACGTGGGGAGCGGCCTGGTCAACAACGGCTCCATTCTGGTGAGTTCCGGACTGGTTCCGGACGGCGTTGCTTACCAGGCATCCGGTGTTCGCCTCGCCGAGATCACCGACGGCACGTCCAACACCATCGCCATCGGCGAGAGCACCAAGGGGATGGGCGGCGGTCTTGCGCCCTACGCCGGCGACGTGAAGCGGCAACACATCCGCAACACGTCCTTCTTCCCGGCGTGCAACGCGGGGCCCGCCGACAACGTGTGGTACGGAGATCGCGGCGACAAATGGATCAGCGGGAGTTTTCCCTACGCGGCGATGACGTTTTACTATGCACCCAACTCCAAGCAAGCGGATTGCATGAACGGCATGTCGACGCAGGCTCGGATGGCCGCACGGAGCTACCATCCCGGCGGCGCCAACGTGCTATTCTGCGACGGCCACGTATCGCTGTTGTCCGACACGATGCAAGAGGGCGTCATGCGGGCACTGGCAACAAGGGGCGGCGGGGAAGTCCACGAAAGCTTTTGAGCAAGGCGCCAGGCGAAGCGTACGGAGTTGACGATATTACCTGACATGCTGACCATCGCACCGATTCATTCCCCACTCGCATGTCTCGCGGCGCGAAGCAGCGAATCGATGCCTTTGCGATACCGCTCCAAAGTCTCGATCCAACTCCGCAAGCATGCCTGTCCGGCCGACGTGATTTGATACGTCTTCCTGGCCGGGCCGGCATGAGACGTATCCCAGGACGACACCACCAACCCTTTCTCTTCCATCGTCCTCAGGAAACGGTAAACCCCAGAAGGGTCCGGCTTGGAGCCTTTGAGTAGCGGCATCTCACTGAGTCGCTCTGCCAAGCCATAACCGTGCATGCTGCCGGCAGCCAGGAGCGTCAGAATAGCGGGCTGGATCAACTTGTCGAGGGTAGATCCTGCGCAAGGGCAGTCCAACAGGTCGAGCGATATTTGCGTACCCTGCTTCGGCATGGCCGTCTACTCCTCAATTCAAGTGTATCAGCGCAGATCCTATCGGCCAGTATAGGGCGGTTTCCAATTCTTGCACACCGCCGCTTGACTTGTGGCCCGCGCCAGGAGATACTGGGCGAAGTCTTCTATAAGACGTACTCACCTACCTAGGACATCCAGATTCCCCCGTAATGCCGGGTCGATGACCAGCGGCACCGGGAGGCGGATGCCTGGGCATCGGGACACCCTCACGCCTCACCGCCTCCTACCGACGCGCCGACCGCGGGGCGGCCCGTGGTTTCGACATGCAGTTCGCCCCATTTGTGCGAAAGGTGCCGCCATGCTGACGGAGTTGCTGCTCGACGGCAAGAGGATCGACACCCTTGATCTGAAAGCGTTACTGCTGATCCAAGGAGTCCACGTCCGTGCCGAGGTTTACGAGACTTTCGGCGCCTCGCACCGGATCTCCCGTGACCCGCTGCAATGCAGCGCACTGTTTCTGCCCGACGGAACCGTTGTTCACATCGCCGACATCGGGGCCGCTGCCCCCTTTGAATTGTCTCTGGGGCCGCGCGGAAACCCTTGTTTGCTCCATCGCGGGGAATTCGTGGCGGATGTGTCTCTTCCCTCGCCCACGGCCTTCTATCGGCAGCGGACGTCCCGAGGAGTGCCTTTCCTGGGAATGGCGGTTCTCCAGGGGCAGGATGTTTTGGCGTTTCCGTATCTGTGGCCATGCGAATTGGCCAAGGCAGGTCTGGCCTGCGCGTTCTGCCATTGCGGGAACTTCACGCAGCAGCAGTCGTTCAGCGGCACGCCGGGAGGTTTTCCATTCACTGCCCAGGATGTCGCGGAGGCGGTTCATTACGCGGTGAATGTTGAGAAGTTCGCGAGCTATGTCCAAATCACGGGCGGTTCGACACTGGACACGAACGGGGAGTGCGACCGGATCGTGGAGATTCTCCGGGCAATCGACGATATCGCCGGGCTGGACAACATCCAGGGCGAAATCATCCTCTACACGACGCCGCCGTCCGACCTCCGGCAACTGGACCGGCTCTTCGCCGCGGGCGCCGATCGCGTCGCTTGTGATATCGAGATCTGGGACAAGGAACTCGCGACGCAGATCTGCCCCGGCAAAGATCGGAAGACGGGCCGCCGGCGCCACCTCGATGCCCTGCTGCACATCGCGAGCACCCAAGGCCCGTTCAGGGCGTGCAGCACATTCGTCGTCGGTTTGGAACCGGCCGAAAGCTTTCTGGCCGGCGCGGATTATCTCGCCGCCAACGGCATCGTTCCTATTCCTTCAATCTGGATGCCGCACGGTTTGCCCGCCGTGCCCAGCCCCGTCGTGCCCGACCTGACATTCTTTCGGACCGTCAAGAAAGGTCTTGCGGAGATTTACGACAAGTATCAATGCGAGCCGCCCGGACGCTGCGGATACAACGTTTGTCTTTGTCGCGATACGTGGAAACACCGCGCGGAACTGGTCGCGATTGCCTGATGGCCGCCAATAATGCATTGCTTTAACCTGAAAGAACGTGAAAAGGAGACTTCGATGAAGCGTTTCGGTTCAAATCGCCCGATTGCCGGATTTACGCTCGTGGAACTGCTGGTCGTGATTGCCATTATCGGCATCCTAATCGCCTTGTTGTTGCCGGCAGTGCAGGCCGCGCGCGAGGCGGCCCGCCGATCGCAGTGTTCCAACAACCTCAAGCAGATCGGCCTGGCGTTGCACAATTACCACGACTCCTTCAAAGTCTTTCCTCCCAGCAGCACCAGCGGTTACGGCAAGGGCGTATGGAATTATCCCGGATCCGGGCCCTCCGACCCGGCAATCCACTTGCACAGCTTCGCCAGCCTGCTATTGCCCTACCTGGAGCAAGGGAACGTCGCCGATCGGATCAACTACAACGTCTCTTCGCTCGATCCCGCCAACCGCGCGATCGCTTCGCAGATCTTGCCTTTCTACCGCTGTCCCAGCTATGCGGGCAAGGATTATAGCACCGACCCGCTCTACGTAACGACTGCCGGATACGACAAGTTTGCCATTCGCAACTACGTGACCCTCGGTGCCCGCACGGTTGTGGGGCTGTCCGGCGCGATTCCCGCGGACGGCGTGATGTTTCCCGGATCTCGGACCGGTTTTCGCGACGTCATCGATGGCACCTCCTCTACGATCGCATTTGCCGAGACTCGCGAGGAGAAATCCTCCGTCTGGATCGACGGCACCAGCGCTGCCGTCGCGGCGCGCTGGACGGACCTGACGAGCCCCACTTATGCCGGCAATTCCGTGTCGATCAACCACACACCCTATTTTCCGGGCGGAGTCTTTCCCAATTCCATCGGCCAGGAATACGGCCCATCGAGTTTTCACCCCGGGGGCGCTCAGCATGCGCTGGTCGATGGATCCGTTCAGTTCTTGAGTGAAACCATGGAAGCGACAGTCTATGATGCGCTAACGACGCGGGCGGGAGGTGAAGTGGTCGGCGAGTTCTGAGTTCGAGCCCCTGCACAATCGGTGCTGGCACTTGAGCGCTCGTTACCGTGAAGTCCGTAAACATTGGGGTGTCCCAACAATGATGGCAGAGGAGATCGATCGATGAGAAGCCCGAGTTCTGTCTTCTGGAGTACGTGCTTGGCCACAGCGGCGGCGGCGTTGATCGCTTCAGCGGCGCCATCGGATTCGCCTAAGCAGATGCCCGAGAGCACGCCGCCCGAGGTGACCGGCGAGTGGACCGGTATCTGGTGGACTCATCCGCCCGCGCCCAGGGCTCCCGACGCAGAGATTTCGTGCAAACGGCGGCTCGATTGCGCCGTGACGCGGGAGGGCAACGGTTGGCGGGCGACTTTCGAAGGGGAGTGTTCTCGTCCCTACAAATTTGCCGTCACCATGGATGGACGACAGGCAGGTGGCACGGTGCTCTTCAAAGGCACCAGCGATCTCGGAGAGGAGAACGGCGGGGTGTACGACTGGATCGGCCGCGCGACGCGGACGGAATTCGTCGGCTTCTTCACCAGCGCACACCAGGTGGGCGAGTTTCGGCTGGATCGAAAGCAGTGAAGTACCGCCCTGGCGACCAGGGCCAGCGGAGAGGTCCACGAGAGTTTGCTGACGGCACGGCTTCAGAGGACGTCGCCCGGAATCACTTCGCCCCCGCCGACGGTTCCCAGCGCCCGCCAGACGAAACCGTCGATCGACTGCGAGATGAACCGGACGGAGCCATCGCCCGCGAGCGATTGGACTCCGCCGGGATGGTAGCTTCGCGAGGTGATTGCGGCAAAGGTTGGACCGCCCAACCGCTCGCGGCGGCTGATGATGTCAACGTCTGGCTCGCTGAGACCGGAGCCGCCGGGAGTGACTTTGTTCGGCGGCCAGGCGGTCGTGAAGCCGTTGTGGTGGCACGACATTTCGACCCACTGCGTGTGCGCGTTGCGAAACACCCGGCAACTTCCGCTCGCCTGGTACTCCGGGCAGACGGTGAGCGGATCGGCGGTGGGCGGAGGGATGTTGTTCGGGTCGTTGATCACGGAGAACGGGCCGCAGTCGCGAACGGTGACCTGGTAGTTCTTCACCTCCGACATCAAGAGGGTGTTGCTTACACCGTCGCTGAAGTCACGCCAGCGGCGGCTGAAGTTGACACCGAAGGCGGAGCGGCAGGGAGGACTTCCACTGCCGACGCCATTCCAGACGTACCAGTCGCCCATCGAGAACCCGTAGTTCACTCCGCCGACGTCGCCGAAGGCGGCGTGGGTGAGCGGCTCCCGCCGGACTTCGCTCGGGCAGAGAAACAGGTCGATTACCCGTCCGACGGCGTCTTTGTTGGCCAGATCGCCGTAGCTGGTGTTGATATCCATCGCACCGAAGATATTGTTCTGCTCGATGAAGGGGAGAACACGGGCGTGCGGCCCCAGGTAGCCGGTCCAGTAGGTACCATCGGGACGAAGATCAACCAGCGCGCCGGGTGGGAGGACTCCCAGGCTGTTTTCGTAGTGGTGGATCGCCAGGCCGATCTGCTTGAGGTGATTGCTGCACGACATCCGCCGCGCCGCCTCGCGGGCCGCTTGCACGGCCGGCAGCAGCAGGGCGATGAGGATGCCGATGATGGCGATGACGACCAGGAGTTCGACGAGAGTAAAGGCGCGACGAATCATCGTCCCGGTCTCACGAGGATGTGCTTGGGATACTCCCAGCGGCCGACATTATCGCGTACCCACTCGTAGTAGAACCGCACACCACGATCCTTCGCTCCCGTGCCGTGACCGCCCATCTCCGCGTGCGGAGCGCTGCCGCTGTAATTGGTGATCCCCTGAACAAATGCAGCGTGGAAGAGCATCGCCGCATTGGGAGCTTCGCGGAAGCGGCGGCAGTCGGCGAAGACATAGTGGAGATTCGTCTGGTTGAAGACTCCGTCGTTCTGATACACGTCCTGGCGTTTCGTCTCGACGTTGACGACGAAGCCCGTCTCGGGAATCAGCATCTCCTTTTGAATGATCCGCACGTCCATGCCCGGATACGAATCGGCCGAGCCGGAGTTGACGTCGGGGCAGATGCCGACCTCGATGTCCGGCGCAACGGCCTTGAACCAGGCAGTCAGCTTCGCCTTCTTCGCGGTGCCGCCGGGCTCGCGGAAAATCGCGTGGTCGATCCGCTCGGGATGGCTGTACTCGTGCATGATGTCGACGAAGATATTTTTGAGGTTTCGATCCCTAAGGAAGCCCGCCGCCGCCTCGATGGCGAGCCGGATGGAGTTTTCGTCGTAGAATTCCTGGTCTTTGCGGGGCGTGAAGAGGCCGACCATCACGACCATCCCGCGTCGATCGGCTTCGCGGACGAGATACTCGAGCCGGGCGGCGAATTCCGGGCGAAGCTTGCCGTCGCGGGTGAAGCCGTTGGCGGCCGCATCGGAGTCCGGCCAACCGGCATTGCTTCCCTGGACATAAAGGCCGATCAGGTTGATACCGTGCGCCGCCATGTTGTCGAGATTGCGGCCGTGCCTCTCGGTGATGGCCGGACTATGCAGCGCGTTGCCGCAGCGCAAGCCCCACAGATCGACTTGATGGCCGCCCAGGAAAGCGCGGTCATTCTTGATTTCGAACTCGCGCGTCGCCGCAGGCTCCTCCGAAGCAACGATCGGGCACTTAAGTACCGTCAGGAGCAGAAGTGTCGGGAGCGCGACGCGTCTCTGGCGGATGGTCATGGTCGGGAACTCCCTGATGTGGAGCCTCTTGGCAGGCATATTACCATGATGGCACGCACTATAAACGAAACCGGGGCTTGGATCAACCAGGCGACACGACCAGATGCGACCGGATGCGTGGCCCTCCGCGCAACGCGTTCAGGCTCACAGGCACTGTCGACAAAACCGACATCTGTGTCGCGCAAAACGACACCCCTGGGTTCCTGGTCAAGCAGCCGTCAGAAAACGGTTCGCTGAGCGCCGAGGCGGGCGTGGGACCGACCGCGCTGGCTACGCTGGGACAACTGCGGAGGAGACGACCCGCAGGTTGCCAAAATGAATCGCGTTTTTCGTGGATGCTTGACAAGCGGAACTGAATGGGATAAACTCCTCTCTAATTGATATTGAGTATCAATTTCATTTTCGGGCTGGTCCTGAGAGGCCGCTCGGAAACACATGTCTGCTCGGCGAACCCGCCAGCTCGGCTGTCGGGCCTCTTTGCTAGCCACGTTCGCCTCCCGCAGCGAGGTATTTCTGCGCGCAGCATTCGCCGGCGGTTCGGCCGCGTCCGAGCCGGGATGCTGCGACGAGTCACACTTAACGCGAGGAGGTTTGCCGTGTCGCGTCACGACGCTCGATCCGCTTTGCGCCCGCAAGGCTTCACGCTCGTTGAACTGCTGGTGGTGATCGCCATCATTGGTGTCTTAATCGCCATGTTGCTGCCGGCCGTGCAGGCGGCGCGAGAGGCGGCCCGGCGGATGCAGTGCAGTAATAATCTCAAGCAGCTCGGGCTGGCGTTGCACAACTACGCCTCCACCTATCCAGAGGCGTTTCCCAACAACGGATGGCCGTGGCCCGGCGGTTATCCAAGCGATTATTCGCCTTTTGCGAAATTGCTCCCCTTCATGGAGCAGGAGAACCTGCAGGATCTGATCGATTTCAACATCTACATGGGCCACCCCGCCCTGAACGACCTCCCGGCGGAACTGCACCGGGCCGCCGCGACCCGCGTCAACTCGTTCGAATGTCCCAGCGACGTCGGCGCGGACCTTCACGACCTGACGATGCCGTCGGGGGCAATCATTCCGATCGCGGGCATCAGCTATGCTTTCAATCAGGGCAGCGGTATCGACGGAGTGTTCCATCCCGGCAACGGCCTTCCTGCGGACGGATTGTGTTGGGTCGGCGCCAAGATCCGCTTGCGCGACATTATCGACGGGACGAGCAACACGATCATCTTTGCGGAAACGACGATCGGTCCCGGCGACTCGCCCGCATCGCCAACGCCCCTGCAGGATCCTCGGCGCTATCGAGCGGCGGCTTCTGCGATTGACGCAACGGTCGCCGCCGCTGCGGATACGGGGAACATCAGCGCCGTTCAATCCTACATCGCCGGCTGGGACGGCTCCAGGAACCACTACTGGCTTCGCGGCAGCGTTCCCAACGGGCCGGTCATGAACGGCCGCCTGACGCCCAATAGCGCGGTGCCTGACCTGGTCCGCGGATCCAACAAGATCACCGGTTCACGTAGCTACCACCCTGGGGTCGTCAACGCATGCATGGCCGACGGCAGCGTGCGCACCGTGTCCGACACGATCGACCGTGGCGCGTGGCATGCAAGCTGGACCCGCGCGGGCGGCGAAGTCCGCACGATCAATATGGATTGAGCGGGATCCGGACGACCAGCATGACGATACGATCCGCTGTCTTCTGGCTGCACTTGGCGCTCGGCGTTCTTGCAGGGGCCGTGGTTGCCGTCATGTCGATCACCGGCATCGCGATCGCGTTCGAGCAGGAGATTCTTGCCTGGTGCGATCGCAACGTCGCCGCTGTGGAGTTGCCCGGAGACGGGCGGCCACCGCTGAGCGTCGCCGAACTGCGGTCGATTCTCAAGCGGGAATCCCCCGGCTTTGCCGCGGACCACCTCGTCGTGGAGCAGGATCCGCGGCGAGCCTGGCAGTTCTGGGCCGGCCGCTCCGGCCCATGGTACATCGATCCGTACACCGGTGAGTTGAGGGAATCGCGTGCCCACGGCGTCCACGAAGCGATCCACTTCCTGGAAGATCTCCACCGCTGGCTGGCGATCGGCGGCGAGGGCCGCACCGTGGGGCGGCTCATCACGGGCACGAGCAACCTGGCGTTCCTCCTGCTGTGCATTACCGGGATTTACCTCTGGTTCCCTAAGCGTTGGAGCCGCCGCGCGGTGCGATACCGCCTGCGGCTGAAGCCCAAAGCGCGAGGCAAGGCGCGCGACTTCAACTGGCACCTTGTCTTCGGGTTCTGGAGCCTGCCGGTGCTCGTCGTGCTGGCCGGGACCGGAGTGGTCATCTCCTTTGCCTGGGCTCACAACCTGGTCTTTCGCATGGCAGGAGAAACACCGCCCGAGTTTCGCGATTTCCGCATGACGCTGGTTCCGCCGTTCGTTGTTCCACCTCCGTCCGAGGGAAGCGAACGCTTGCCCCTGGAAGCCCTATTGAAGAGCATGCAAGACGGTTTTCCCGGTTGGCAGTCGATCCGGCTTCCGCTCGCCGATTTGGGCAACACCGAGGAAACGGCGCCGGTGAAGGCCTCGGTTACCACGGCCGACTACATGCCGAATCGGGCGTTCATCCCCGTCGAGTTGAATCCCTACACGGGTGAGATCCTCCGGGCCATCCGCCTGCAGGATCGAAGTGCCGGGTTGCAGGCACGGATCTGGATCCGTTTCCTGCACACGGGAGCCGCGTTCGGCGTGGTGGGCAAGATCATCGCGACGCTTGCCACCGTCGCCTCGCTGTTTCTGGTCTACACCGGTTACGCCCTGTCCTATCGACGATTCTTTTCCAAGAAACGGACCGCGTTGCTGCCAGCGGAGCGGCCGAGCCATTGAGATTCACTAACGTGTAGCCCCACGCCTGGATGCCGATATACGGTGTGAGCCCGACGCCGAGCGAGATTGCCGTGGCCGGCTCAAACGCGTCCGGTCAGGATCCGTCGTGCCAGTGCCGGCTCACTCGCTGGACTTGCTCCGCGGTTGGACGCTGCGCTTTCTGGAAAGCAATGGCATCGTGCTCCGCGTCTTGCCAGTCGCCGGCGCGGGCAGCGTCGAGAATGTCTTGAAACGCCTCGTACTCGTCGTCCGACATCTCTCCGCCTTGGTGGCGTTGGGAGATAATCTCGGCGTTCTGTTCGAGCCACTCGGGATTGCGCGTCGAGAGAGCGGTTCGCAACGAAGCGATGAGGTGCAAGTTTTTCGGGGCGACCTGTGGCCGGCCGCATCCCCAGAGCATGGTCGCTACCAACAGCAGCGCAACGGCCAAAACGGTTGTCCTCGTATTCATGAGGGTTCTCCTTTTCCTGATGGATCGAGCCTCGGCTCAGTATTCACCGATGACTTCGCCTTCTGCACGACTTGCCAGCCCGGCCCAGGTGAGCTGGTTGATCGTTTCGGAAACGAAGCGGACGCTGCCGTCGCCCAAAAGGACGTTGCAGCCGCCGGGATGCTCGGCGTACATCTGGCACGGAGCGGCAACCGGGCTGTTGGGCGGATGGATTACCGGCGGAGTCACGATGCTGCACGGGCCGCTATGGGCGTTGACCAGGATCGCGCCCGGCTCGCAGATCGAGAAGGCAAACTCCGGCTGCGGGCAGACCATCGCGCCGGGGACGACGCCGACCCAGGTCTTCTCGCTGAGCACAGGATGGTGTTCGCCAAGGAAGACGGTATTCGACAGCCCATCGGTCACGTCGGCGAATCGGGTCCGCGAGTTACGGTAAAGCGGGCCGTCGGCGATGTTCTGGTAGTCGTCGACCGCGAAAAGCCAAGGTTCTTCCTGGCCGGCGTTGGCCACGTAGCAGGACCGTGCCAAGGTGGCCAGCACTCCGCCCGCGTCGTCCTTTACCTGCACCAAACCTCCGGTTCTCGTGGCGGAAGGGCAGAGAAAGAGGTTTACCTGCGTGGCGGTGGCCGCGGCGTTGCTCGGATCCCAGCAGGGCAGATTCATATTGAGGCGGTCGTGGAGGTTGCCCTGCTCCAGGAAGGGAAATAGCAGCGTGCCCCATGCCCAACCGGGGCCGGCATCGCGGGTGGTCGGGTCCGGGGTGCCATGCACGCCTCCACCGCCCGGCTGAATCACGTAGGCCGGCGGGAACACCTTGTGGGTGTCGTGGTAGTTGTGAAAGCCGACGCCGAGTTGTTTGAGGTTATTGGTACACTGGGTCCGCCGCGCCGCTTCCCTCGCGGCTTGCACCGCGGGCAAGAGCATCGACACCAGTATGCCGATGATGGCGATGACCACCAGTAGTTCGACAAGCGTAAATGCGGAATGCTTCCGTAAAGATCTCATGAAATGCTCCTCGTTTTCGTTTTGCCGTTGCGGACCGCGAGCGCGTTGCTCGGCCAGCAGCGGGCAGAATCGTTCCAACCACAAACGCGATGCGAGCGCAGGACAGATTGCGAAGCGGTTAGACCGAAGGAGGAGCGCGAACATTGAAAGGACTGGCCGCGGCGGTACGGTCGACACGCGTCGCGACGGCAGGCAAATCCGTGTGGCAGGTCAGCCAGCGGACGTACTCCACTGCTCCCGAACCGATGCGATGCTGCCCGGAGATCTGGCAAATCAAGCAGCAATCTTCGGTAGGCCCAAGTGCAGGTCGCTGACGGTCCAGGCGACCCGAGGCACCGCAGCCGTCAGGCACGCTGGCATTGGCAGGCAGATGAATGCCCACACACAGATAACCGGCGGGCAGGCTGGTCCAGTGGCCGCTGCCGGGCACGAGATGCCACGCCTCGCCGCCGCACACGACCGCAAGAAAGGCCGAGGCCAGAACGAGAACGGCGGCAGTTCGATTGCGGAGTGGCATGGTGGGGCAGTTTTGGCGGGCGTCCTGCGGGACCGCTATTGAGACTTCTTCTCAAATTAACAGGTGCCGACGATCTGTCAAGAGCAATAGTCGGTTGACTGGCCTTTTTTCAACCGAGCAAGCCTTGTTGGACTAGCGCTTCTTGAGCGTCACGCTCATCCCCGCTCCTTGCGTGTAGAGCACCGTCTCGACGTCGGGATCGGTCGTGATCGCCTTGACGAAGTCCGCGTCGGCCATGCGGGCATTCATGTTGTGCGCGCAGACCAGACCGCCGGACCGCAACAGCGGCAAGGTTTTCTGGTAGTAGTCCAAGTACCCTTCCTTGTCGGCGTCGATGAACACCAGATCGATCGGGCCCTTCAAATCGGCTGCCTTTTCGTGGCCGTCGCCTTCGACAACGGTGACGATGTCCGCCACGCCTACCGCGGCGAAGTTCTTTCGGGCCTGTGCCGCCGTGTCCGGATCGATCTCGTGCGTGATCAGCTTGCCGCCTGTCTTGCGGAGGGCCAGCGACATCCAGATGGCGGAAATGCCATTGGACGTACCAAATTCGACGACCTGCTTCGCTCCAATACTTTCGGCGAGCAATCGCAGCAGGCGGCCGTCCGCCATGGGAACGTTCATGCGGCGCCCCTGGCTCTGTAAGATTTCATCGATGCCTTGCAGAATCTTGCGCTCGCCGTCATCCTTGGCGTTCGGTGCGTGTTGAGAGAGAGCGGACTGATCGCTCCCGCCTGGCCTGGGACCACGCGGGCCGCCAGCCGCTGGCCCACCGGATCCCCTGCGATCGCCGAGCTGCGGCCGGAGTTCCTCGCCGCTCAGTTTGCCGTTGCCGTCCTTGTCCAATTTCTTCAAAACCCGCGATGCTCCTTCGATCTCCGCGGCGGACAATTCCCGATCGCCATCGCTATCGATTGCCATCAACATGGGAAAGCCCAAGGGACCAGACGGACCGCCAGGACGCGCAGGCGGAACTTTGCCCGGAGGCTGGGCCAATACACCAAGGGCCCCCATCGAAATCACGGCCAAGAGCGACAGAGCAATCAAGGTCTTGCGCCAGTTCATCTTCATCGCTTTGTCCAATACAGAGAGAAAAAGGTTGTTGACACACGCTACATCGTTCCGCGGCCGGCCTGCAACAATCTTAGCGGCTCGGCACGGCCGATGGCAATGGCCGGCCAGACGGCGGCGAGCAGGCAGAGGGCGAGAATCGCGAGGACGTGGTGCCGGTAGGGGCGCGTGGCGGGCTCCACGCCGATTTTGCCGCCCGATTGGCTGGCAAGTAGCCTGGGGAGTCTTCTCAGGAACTCTGCTGCTGTCCTTCTGTCCGGTGTGTCGATTTTTCCGACGCGACTGTCGGCCGAATCGACACACATGGCGGGTTTGAAGGTGCGATGGTGGCTCGGAGCAGGGGTCGCGAAAAGGGACGAGTCGAGAGGAGAGCGGGTCGGTACGATGGCCGATGTCGACATCCGTTGCCAGCGGAAACGCCTGTTATTTCCGGGGTTGGCGAGGCCGTAGGTGGGCAGAGTGTCTCTTCGTGACGACAGCCCTGCAAAGCTCGATCTGCCTTCACTCAAAGAAAGTCAGCGGCAGCGGCACGCGAATTGCCCTACGGGGCGCCTTCGGCAAGTGAGAAACCATCCGAGACGGATCAGAGAGCCGCCGTCCCGCCCAATCGCGATACCGGTAGGAACCGGCTTCGGCGAGGCAAACGCGGGACTGCATCGCCATTTGCCCCTACGGGAGGACGGAAATCATGCCCACGCCGCGGCGCTCAGCGTTCACCCTGGTCGAGCTTCTGGTGGTAATCGCCATCATCGGGATCCTGATTGCCTTGTTGTTGCCGGCCGTTCAGGCCGCCCGCGAAGCCGCCCGGCGAATGAGTTGCACCAACAATCTGAAGCAGATCGGCCTGGCGCTTCATAACTACATGAACACGTTCAACGTGCTGCCCAACTCGGGATTTGGAGGGCAGGATTTCTCGCCGCTGGCGAAGCTCTTGCCGTACTGCGAGCAGGCGAATCTCCAGGATTTGATCGACTTTCGTCTCAATCTGGGCGCTCCCTACGCACCCCCGCCCGATGCGCTGCTTCCGGTCCTAGGGAAGCCGCTGGACTTATTCTTGTGCCCCAGCGACGGCGAAAGTCCGGTCCATGATTTGACGTTCGGAGCGACCGTCGTTCCCGTGGCGGGAAGCAACTACGCGATGAATCACGGCAGCGGGACGGGCGCCAATTTCATCTTCCATCCGGGCTTCGGCGCGGCCGACGGCCTCTGCTGGACCGGGGCGACCGTGCGGATCGCCGACATCTGCGACGGCACGACCAATACGCTCGCGTTCACGGAATCGCTCCGAGGACCATGCACGTCGCCGCCGTTGACGCCCACGCCCGATATCCAGGTTTATCGTGCCAATATGGGCTCGGGGGCGGCTTGCAGCGCGGCGGCGGCCGACCAAGTGGAGGCCGGCGGGCTCGCCGCGATCAGCGTCAGCAGTTGGGACGGCGGTCGGCTCTCGTACTGGCTTCGCGGCATGCCTCCGTCGGGCCCGCTGTTGAACGGACGTTTCCCGCCGAACGCCAAAGTCCCCGACCTGGTCGGGCAGTCGAACAAGATAACGGGACCGAGGAGCCGCCATCCCGGAGGTGTCAACGCCGGGCTCTGCGACGGCAGCGTGCGTTTCATCAGCGAGACGGTCGAACGGACCACTTGGTATGCCCTCTGGACGCGAGCGGGCGGCGAGGTCATTGGCGAATACTGAGAAGGGAACTCCAACAACATGAGTGCATCCAGTAATCCAACACCACCGCTGTGCGTTGAAAACCTAACGAAGCGATTTCGGCAGGGAAACTTGAGCATCGACGCCTTGAAGGACGTTACCCTGACCATCCAACGCGGCGAGTTCGTGGCTGTCATGGGCGCCAGCGGGTCGGGAAAGAGCACCCTGTTGCACGTGATGGCCGGTTTGATGCCTCCCACGTCGGGCAGCGTCCACGTCGGCGGCGAAAACATCGCCGAGATGAGCGACTCGCGCAAGACGAAATTCCGCCGCAAGAATATCGGAGTGATCTTCCAACAGTTCAACCTCATCCCTACGCTGACGGCGGAAGAGAACATCCTCCTGCCGGCTCAACTGGAACGGGGAACGCCGGTGTCGGGTTCGCGGCTCGACGAGTTGCTCGATCTGTTGGAAATCAAGAATCGACGCACGCATCGCCCCGACGCCTTGAGCGGCGGCGAGCAGCAGCGCGTCGCGATCGGCCGGGCGCTGCTGGTGAACCCGGCGATCATCCTGGCGGATGAACCGACGGGGAATCTCGATTCGACGAACAGCACGACGATCTGCACCTTGCTGCGAAAGCTCTGCACGGAGCAGAATCGCACCCTGGTCGTCGTGACGCACGACAAGGACGTGGCGGACTACGGCGACCGGACGATTCACCTCAGGGACGGGCGGACGGAAGGATAGGCGGGAAACGGGAGTGTTTCTTCCATCCTTAATCCTCTTTCCGCCCTGACGGCGCCGCGGGCTTGGAAGCCCGGCCCGCGTATCCGTCGCTTGAGCCCACCGGCCCATTCCTCCTAACCCAAGCAACCGCGAACCACAAACATGCTCCTTATCAAACTGATTCTCCGTGAAGCCTGGTATCATCGGTCGCGGCTCGCGCTTGCCGTGATCGCGACGGCGGCGATGTCCGCGATGCTTGTCTGGCTCGTCGGCAGCATCGGACTGGTCGCGCTCGAATTCGAGAACGAGGGGGAGAAGTTTCTCGGCCACTATCACGTGACGATGATTCCGCAGCGAAGCGACGAGCCGCCGGCGGGCGCGGCCCGCCCCATGCCGCCGATGCCGCTGGGGCCGCCCGCACCGCTGTTCGTCGAGCCGAAGGTGCTGGACGAACTGAGGAGCAATGATCTGGTCATGCAAGTCTCGCCCGCGCGGCAAATTCGCGGGAGTTTCGGGAAATACACGATGGCCAAGTATACGGACGCCCAGAGCGTTCTCCGCCGTCAGCGTGCCGGCCACGGAACGCCGATGGGGAGTCCGACCATCGTGGGGATCGACGCCGAGCAGTCGCCGTTCGAACTGGAAGAGGGCGACTGGTTCGACGCCCATAGCGCAGAGATGCAGGGCGTGATGGGGACGGCGGCCGCCGAGAGCCTGGGCGTTTGGGGCGAGGACGAAGATCCTGTCCGGGTCGGCGACTACGTGGCCGTGCGACTCGACGAGACGGAATACAAGATCAAGATCGTCGGGCTGGTCGATCAGAAGGCCGGCGGCGGCTTCGGTTTCGGTTTCGGCGTCTCGCCGGCCGTCAGCGCGGTCTATGTTTCCATAGCAACCGCCGAGAAGATCCAGCCGTTGGACGAAGCGGACAAGGGCAAGGCGCAGTATTTGTACGTCCGCCTGCGGGACGGGGCGAACGTCGCGCAGTTCAAAAAGTCGTGGTCCGAGCACCTGGCGTCGGAAGGGATCCAGATGAAATTCATGGACGCCGGCGATATTCAGGATTCGTTCAATCATCGGGGCGGTCCGCGCGGCGGCGGCGGACTGATGGGCAGCGCGTCGTCCATCAGCGCGATCATTCTCTTCACAACGCTCATTTCGACGCTGATTGTCTTTACCGCGCTGAGTATGGGCGTGGGCGAACGCAGTCGCGTCTTCGCCATGATGCGGACCGTGGGGATGGAGCGGCGGCATATCGTCGCGCTCATCTTCGGCGAGAGCATGATCCTCTGCGTGCTGGGGTGGATCGTCGGGATGACGGCCGGCTGGATCGTGCTCCAGGCGACCGTCTGGTTGCAGCCCGGCGTGTTCGGCACAGGCAAGACGGCGTCGCTCGATACTTCGTCGATCATCACGTCCGGCGCGGCGGCGTTTCTGGGAGCGATGCTCGCGGCGATCATCCCGGCGTGGCGCGGGGCCAAAGTCAGTCCGCTCGAAGGCATGAACCGCGGATACATCTACAACGTCAAGAAGCGGTGGTTCTACGCCTTCGGGATCGTCGGCGCCGCGATGCTTATCGTCAATCCGATCGTCATCTATTACGGCGTCAGCGCGGAGACTTCCCTGTTGCGGCTGGCACTGTACACATACGTCGGACTGCCGACGCAAATTCTGGGGCTGGTGCTGCTGACGCCGACGGTGGTGCTCTTCGTCGAGCGTTTCGTTTCGGCGCCGATCGCGAAGCTGCTGTTTATCGAAAAGAGCCTGCTCAAGAACCAGCTCAGCGCGAACCTCTGGCGGACGCTCGGAACGGCCGTGGCGCTGACGATCGGGCTGGGCGTGTACAGCTTCCTCGAGATTTCGGGATATTCCATGCTGGTTCCGTTCACGCACAGCGAGCGGCTGCCCAACACGCTCGTGGCGTGCCTGCCGAAAGGTCTGCCGCCCGATCGGATCGACACGGTCCGCAATTTGGACGGCGTCGATCGAGACAAGTTCCTGCCGATCGCACTGGAGCAGCCGTTGTTTTCGGCGGGGCAGGCGAAGCGGTTCGAGGAGTTCGGCATGTCCTCCATGCAGGCCGGCGCGGGCGTGGTCGTTTTCGGTCTGGATGTCGCCAAGGCGTTCGAGCCCGTGGATCTCGGCACCGACGCGAGAAATCGGACGCGTCTGGTCGATGTCGACCTGGTCGAAGGCACTTGGGACAACGCCCTCGCGAAACTGGAGAGCGGGGGACGCTATTGCATCATTCCCGATTCGTTCGCGTTCCGCGCGCGACTGCACGTCGGCGACAAGCTCGAACTGATGAAACCGGAGCCCGGCGGACGCGGGATGCGCGGTCCAGGCGGACCCGGCGGTGGGATGCGAGGCCAAGGTCCGGGCGGAGCGGGTGGTGGAGTTCGCGGACAAGATCCGGGCGGACCTGGCCGCGGAATGCGAGGACAGCGTCCAGGCGGAGCGGGTGGCGGAATGCGAGGACAACGCCCCGATGCACCGGGGGAAGGTCCGTCGGCGGATGACGCGAAGCCGATTGAATACGAGGTCTGCGGCGTCGCCAGCGTCCCGGGTTGGCTCTGGATGGCGAAGCTCAGCGGCGTCCGGAAGTACGGATACCGTTCGGGCGCGCTGATGTTCGCTCCGTACACGACCGTCCAGGACGATTTCAAACTGAACGACGCCGCCTATTTCTGGTTCGACCGAACCATGCACGCCAGCGGCGGGCCGACGGTTTCCGACGCGGACCTGGAACGGTCGCTCCAGAAACTGGTGGACGAGGAAGCGCACCCGGACGACGGCGCCGGCGCGATTTCCCGTCCGATGGTGAAGGTCAGTTCGCACGAATACCTCAACGACCGCGTAGGGAGCCGAGGGGACAGCGTGATTCAGGCGGCGGCAAAGCTGCCGCTCATCCTGCTGATGATTTCGTCGCTCGGCATGATGGGGACGGTTGCCGCCTCGATTCGGACGCGGCGGTTCGAACTGGGCGTGCTGCGATGTCTGGGCATGACCCGGTTCGGCCTGGTGCGGCTGATCCTGGCCGAGGCGCTGCTGATCGCGCTGTCGGCGGCGATCATCAGCATCGGCTTCGGGATTCTCGGTGCGTGGTGCTTCGTCGGTCTGATGCGCTACGTTTCGTTCTTCGGCGGTTTCCTTTCGCCGCTGACGATTCCGTGGTATTACCTGTCGCTCGGTTTCGCCGCGACGTTGCTGTTGTGTGGTCTGGCGGCGTTGGTTCCGGCAATTGTGGCGGGGTGCAAACAACCGGCCGATTTGGTCAAATCGACGTAGGCGGATTTCGTGTCACCCTCGAGTTGGAGACGATCTTCTACATGGAGGGCGCGGGCGTCAGTGTGACCCTGAAAGAACGCTGACCTGAACGCAATCGTGTTGCTTGTAAAACAGCCGGGAAGGGGAAAGATGAGACAAGGTATTCCAATAGACAGGACGGGCGACAGGGGAGAGGGGAGCGAGGGCACGGTTGTGCTCGGTAGTACGGCGCCGCCCCTGCTGGTCGAGCATGTTACCAAGCGCTTTCGACAAGGCAGCCGGGTGATTGAGGCGCTTCGCAACGTCTCGTTGACCGTCCAGCGCGGGGAATTCGTTGCGATCATGGGTGCGTCGGGGTCGGGCAAGAGCACGCTGTTGCACGCGATGGCCGGGCTGACCGACATCGACGCAGGTTCCATCCAGGTGGACGGCCGGGATCTGGCGAGCCTGAACGACGGCCGGCTCACGCGGTTCCGGCGCGAACGGATCGGCCTGGTGTTCCAAGCCTACAATCTCTTGCCGCTGTTGACCGCCGAAGACAATGTTCTTCTGCCGATCATGGATCATCGGCGCGGCGGCGAAAGGGCCGCTGCGCTGCTCGAACGCCTCGGCCTTTCGGACCGTCGAACCCACAAGCCCGATGCCCTTTCCGGCGGCGAACAGCAGCGGGTGGCCATCGCCCGGGCGCTTGTCACCGACCCGGCGATTCTGTTGGTCGACGAACCTACCGGGAATCTCGATTCGGTGGCCGGGGCGGAGATCTGCTCGCTGTTGCGGTCGCTCTGCGATGAGCAAGGGCGGACCATTGTGATCGTCACGCACGAGCCGAGCGTAGCCCTGGTGGCCGACCGGGTCCGGATCCTCAAGGATGGCGCGATCGTGGATGGTTTCGAAACCGCCGGGTTTCCCGACGCCCAGGGGCTGGCCAACGCGTACCAGGAGGCCCTGCGCAGGGTGGTCAGCGGCGGAGGAGAAGCGTCATGAAGACCGTGCTGAAGCTGGCGTTGGGTTTTCTGCGACAACATCCCGTCCGGCTGTTTCTGACCGTCTTCGCCACCGTGGCCGCCACGTGCCTGGTGTTGTGGATGGTGAGCGGGTACGAGGCACTGTTGCGATCGTACGACGTTTTCGCTCAACGCGCACTGGGCCGCTATACGCTGTCGGTGGATCCGATTAGCCGGAAATGGGACCGGCAGGTTCCGCCCGAGGTGGTGGAGGCCCTCCGCGCCGATCCCCACGTGACCGCCGCGGAACCGATGTGGGCCGAGCGCGTCGTCATCCAGTCACGGGCCGTGAAGCTTCAGGCTCCGCCGCCAGGGTCCGGTTCGCAGCCGGGCGAAGGAGTCAATGAGTGTCTCATGTTGGGCACCGATGCGCCGGCGCCGCCGTTCGATCTGGTCCGCGGCCGTTGGATCGCGGAGGAAAGAGGCGACGAGGACGCGGCCGATGCGCTCGACGCGGCCGTGAGCGGCGAGATTGCCGACCGCTTCGGCATCGGCGTCAACGACTTGTTGACCATCGGGCGGGACGACGCGACGCAGCAACTCCGCGTGGTCGGGATCGTGGATAATCCGCCGGTTCCGATCACCGGCCGGACGTCGGCGAGCATGACGCTGCCCAGCCCGGGGATTGCGGGGATCTATGTCCGCATGGATACGGCCGCCGAAATTCTGAAACGCGATCCCGTGGTGACATTTGTGGGGCTCTGCTTGAAAGAAGGCGTCGACGTCCACGGCTTTCGCTATGCCTGGGGGCCGAAGCTGAGCGCGTTCGACGAACCGGCCCAGTTTCAGGAAGACCACGACCTCGAAGAGCAACTCGATGAAGCGGCCGCCGCCGAAAACGTCAAGCTGCAGTCGTACGCGGCCACGCTCATGGCCATGCTTCTGGCGTTTCTGGTGATCTTCAACACGCTCAACATGGGCGTTTCGGAACGCACGCGGCAGTTCGCCATGCTGCGGGCGATCGCCCTGACGAAGGCCCAGGTGGCTCAAATCATCTTCGTCGAAAGTCTCGTCATTGCCGGGGTCGGCTTCGCGGGCGGCCTGATCGCCGGGCAATCGCTACTGATGCTGGCAGGTTCGTTGTCGGTATCGGTATTGCGGCACGGGGCGCATATAGGCGGTTTGGGAATCTTCCTGGCGGCGATTGCGTCGTTGGGGGCGGCACTTCTGGCGGCAATCATTCCGGCCTGGCGCGCGACCCGTGTGCGACCGCTCGACGCCATGGCTCCACCGCAGACGAGCGCGCAGGGCAACGCCCGTCGATACTGGCTTGCCGTGCTGGTCGGCCTGGGGTTGATCGGCGTGGCGCCCGTCCTCACCTTCGTGCTGCCGCCGACATCGACCCAGGAAGCGAAGAGCCATCTGGCTTACGGCATCTTCGCCCTGGCTGCCGGCTTCTTGTTGCTTGCCCCCGGCATCGTGCGGCTGGTAGACCGGCTTGCCGGTCCTTTACTGGCGCGGGCGATCGGCTTGAGCCCCAAGCTCCTCGCCCAACAACTTTCGTGCCATATGGGCCGGACGGTTGCGTCGGCGATCGCGCTCGGCGTCGGGCTAACGTTGTATATCAGCATCCAGGTGTGGGGCTACACGCTGCTGGAAACGTTCGTCCCCGGGAAATGGACTCCCGACATGCTCGTCAACTTCGAGCCTTACGGGCTTACTGGCGAGGCGGCTGAAGAGGTTGCCCATCTGCCGGGCGTCGACGCCGAGCGGTGTGCGGCGATCGTCGTGGAGCAACCGCGGCTTCGTGAAGACCTTACCGGCAGCGGCGAGCGCGCCTCGGTGACACGGCAAGACAACGTGGTGATCATCGGCATCGATCCGGTCAAGGCGGTCGGAGGAAACCGGCCGCTATTGGATTTCACGTACATCAGGGGCACCCGCCAGCTCGCCCTGAAATCGATGCAAGACGGGCGAGGCTGTATCGTCCCCGAACACTTCCTGCAGGAAACAGGGCTTGAGATTGGAGACCGCTTTGAGTTGGTGCCGCCCGAGAACCCCGGGCAGCCGGTCGCCTACACCATCGCCGCGTCGGCGGATTTCCAGGGCTGGCACTGGCTGACCAAGGTAGGCGGTCTGCGGGTTCGCACCCATCGGGCAGCCGCTCTGGTGATCGCGAATGATCGGATGGTGTGTGGCGATTTCGACCTCTTCAAGGCAAAGCACGTCTGGCTGCGGTACGCGACCGCCGCCACTGGCGAGGCCGACGTGGCGGCCGCGGCTCGCGAGTACTACGCGAGCTACCTGGGGGAAGAAGTCCTGGAGGGAAAGCCGAGAAGAACCGACGAGGCATGGCGCCGGGGCGATCCGGACGCGGGATCGGCGCATGGCCGCCCGGTTGCCTACATCCAAGCGGTGTCAGCAGAGGACGTGCGACGGACGATCCGCGCCAACGCGGCGCGGTGGCTGTGGGCGGTGAGTGTCCTGCCGCTGGTGGCCGTGGTGATCGGCTGCCTCGGAGTGTTGACGGTGATCGTCAGTTCCGTCCGCGCGCGTCAATGGGAAATGGGCGTGTTGCGGGCGTTGGGCTTCACGCGGGGAACGCTTGTCCGCCTTGTGGTCGCAGAAGGTCTCCTGGTAGGCGTCGTCGCCTGCGCTTTGAGTCTTGGGTTTGGGATCATGGCCGGTTGGTGCGGCACGGGGTTGTCGCAGTACATGAGCTTTTTCGGCGGCCTGCGGCCGGTCCTGGTGATCCCCGTGGCCTCGCTTCTGGTGGGTCTGACGGTCGTACTCGTATTCGCGGCGCTGGCCGCCCTCGGGCCGGCCATTGCCACAGGCCGGACGGATCCGCTCAAGTTGCTGCAGGCCGGCCGGGCCGCCACGTAGGCAATTTCCCGAAGTGGCGCCGCACAGTCAGGGAACCCAAAGAGCACGAGATCCTCACCGTGCATCTTTACCCACGGCCCGGCCGATCGAAAAAAGCCCGCGAAGCTATTGATCCTGAGTTTCAATACTGTTGCACCAGCCTTTTGTGCCACGTCGATTTTCTCGGTCACCGCTACAACGTCAATCGACCAAACTGAGACCGTGGGCCTTGAGGAGGCAAAAGACCTCGTCTCCTGCGCGGAGATTCATTTCGTTGGCGGCGGCAGGAGTCACTTCAGCCCAGATGATTTGCCCGATGTCGATGGCGACGAAAATCGCCTGATTGCTCGTGGCGAGGCGGCATACCCGTCCGCGAAGATGATTGCGAGCACTTACCCCGGCGAGATCTTGTTTGCTGAGAAACACGTGGGCGGGGGAGAACATTGCGAACCGCGGCAACAGGCCCGATGGTGCTTGCGGCGGCAAGGAGAGAAGTTGAGAGCCGATCCAGCCTTTGAGTTGGCCGTCGGTTCGTTCGACGCGATCGAGTCGCACCAGATTCATCGGACGCGTCGAATCGCTCCATCCCAGCGGCGCGGGTTGCCCCAGGGCATCCTCCGGCACACCGCGCGCAACGATGCGGCCTTGATCTAGAATCACCACCCAGTCCGAAGCCCGCCGCACCTCCGCTTGCGAGTGAGACACGTACAAGGTGGGGATGTTCCATTCGATGACGACCCGTTCAAGATAGGCGAGAATCCTGGTCTTCAGCGGAGCATCCAACGACGCCATCGGCTCGTCCATCAGAAGCAGTTCCGGCCCGCTGAGCAGCGCTCGCCCCAAGGCGACTCGCTGTTTTTCGCCTCCCGACAGGTTTCGCGGGTGCCGTTTCAGCAGTCCGCCGACCTCCAAGACTTCCACCACGCGGCCAAAGTCGACCACCCGTTTCTGTTTTCGCCGGCGGCGTTGCCCGAAGCGGAGGTTCGCATCCACCGTGAGATGCGGAAAGAGAAGGGCATCCTGAAACACCACCCCGACCGAGCGGCTTTTGACGGGAACGGATACTCGATGGTCGGTGTCCAGAAGAGTGCGGTCTCCCAGCCGCACGTAGCCCTCCCGCGGCGTGACGAAACCGGCAATGATCGAAAGGATCGTTGTTTTTCCCGCACCGGATGGGCCGAAAAGCGTCGTGAAGCGATGTTCCGATTCGAACGCGACGTCCAGTTGAAATCCGCTTGAAAACGGGTGCCGGCAACGGAAGTCAAGCAGTGCCATCGGTCGATCGCCTCCGCTCCAGCCACTCGCTGACGGCGAGCGCCCCGCCAGCGAGGAGAACCGCCAAACCGACCAACCTCCAGGACCGATCGATCCCGCCGGGTTGGTTCGTCAGCGTGAAGATCGCCAACGGAATGGTGCGAGTTTGCCCCTCGATGTTTCCGGCAACCATGATCGTAGCCCCGAACTCGCCGAGACTGCGGGCGAAACCGAGGACACATCCCGCGATCAGTCCGCGGCGGGCAAGAGGCAAGCTTACCGTCAGGAAAGTCCGCAATCGCCCGGCCCCGAGGCTCTGCGCCGCCATTTCCAGGCGAGGATCGATTCCCTGAAACGTCAGTCGAATCGCGCGGACCATCAACGGGAAGCTTACGACGACGGAGGCCAGAACCGCTCCCCACCAGGTGAACACGATCCTGGCGCCGAACCATGCCGAGAGCAACGATCCGACGGGACCGCGGGGGCTGAAGCACACCAAGAGCAGGTAGCCGACGACCACGGGCGGAAGAACGAGCGGCAGGTTGACGAGCACTTCGATCAGCCATTTGCCGCGAAAATGGCTGCGCGCCAGCAGGTAGCCGGCTGCTACGGCAAAGGGAAGTCCGACCGCCGCCGCACATGTGGCGACCTGAAAGCTGAGTCGCAGGGCGCTGGCTTCTTCGATCGTCAGAAGGCTGCCGAAAAGATGCACGGCTATGGCTCGCGGGAATGGGAGGCTTTGCCGCCGGGTCGTTTCGCGGTGTCTTCGCCTTCCGGGAGCACGGCAAATCCGAATTTCTTGAAGATCATCGCCGCTTCGGGTGAAGCGATGTACTCGTAAAAAGCCGCGGCAGCTTCATTTTCGCGAGATCGATTCAACAACAGGACCGGATAGACCACCGGTTCGGTCAATTCGGGAGGGATCTCAATGGCAACCCGAACCTTCTTACTGATGGAGGCGTCGGTGGCGTAGACGATCGCAGCTTCCGCGGCGCCGGTTTCCACGTAGGTGAGCGCATCGCGGACGTCCTTCGCCGGAACGACCTTGCTTTTGATTCTTTCCCAGAGGCCAAGCGCCGTCAATGCCTCGCGGGCATATTTGCCGGCGGGCACCGCATCGGGATCCCCCAAGGCGAGATACTCCACATCGACGGAGAGCAAGTCCTCAGGCGCCGCCAGTTCCAGTCGGGAGTCGGATGCCACGACAACCACTAACCGGTTGCCGAGCAGATTGCGCCGTCGCGCCACCGAGGCCTTGCTCCCGACATAATTTGCCCAACTCACATGGGCGGGAAGGAATATGTCAGGTTCGGCTCCGCTGGCAATCTGTTCCGCCAGGGTGGAGGAAGCGGCATAGCTCGACTGGACACGAGCGCCGAACTTCGCGGCAAAAGCAGCTTTGACTTCATCCAAGGCGTTGGTCGCGCTGGCTGCCGCAAAAACGGTCACCACGTCCTGGTCGCCGCGCCGTCGGTCGGCCGAGGCGGTCTTGTCGGGCGATCCGTTTTCGCAGCCGACGAGCGCTGCCATGAAGATAAAGGTCAAGGGGGAGACGGCACTCCGGCACGCCTTCATCGAGAACCTCTCAATGATTGTGGTGTGCTCGTCTGCGTCTGCAAGGCGACGGAAGCTTTGATCAAGTAGCTGCAAGTGCAGCGATCGGTGGCATCGGGCACGAGCACCAGTCCGGCGGCGGGCAAGGCGTTGATCCAACAGCCGGGACGAATACCGCCGTAGTTCTCGGTGCCGCGGTTGTCGGAAAGATCGGTGTAGCCCAGCGTCGCCGACCGATAGACCAACAAGTGCCGCGAACCGGCCAGAGTGCCGCAACCGTAGGAGCGTTGGAAATCGAACTCCTGCGGCTCGCCGCTGAGCAGATCCCACGCCCCGGGCTGGGCGTAGATCGTGCTGCCGTTGATCAGCAAACGGGAAGCGTACTTCGCCGCCACGTCCCAGAGTATTGCCCCGCTGGAGGCGCGCAGCGCGGCCATGCGGCCGCCGATTTCCGAATCGAGCTTGAATCGGGTGTCCTGGTAGGACATCACCAGGATGTCGTGCTCCTCGCTGACGGCCAGCGTGGTGCCGTAGGCATCCGGCGTCGTCCAGGCCGGTTGCCCGGTTTCTGCGTCAAGAGCCACCAGCGTACCGGGTGGATGGGGCGGCAGCGGCTGCCCGCGGCGACTGTCCGTCTTTGCGGAAAGCAAATCCGCCGCGGCCGTCGGCCGGTCGATCAAGTAAACGCGGCTGGCGGCGATCGCAACGGAGTTGTTGCGGATGGAATGTTCTGGCTGATAGGTCCACTTGAGCTTCTTGCTGGCGACATCGATCGCAAAGAGCTGAATCGATTCGGTGAATTGGGTCGACATGTCGCCTTTCTGGTATCGCCATCCGACGACGTGCTCGGTGTCGGAGAGTGTGCCGAAGAGCGTCTGGCCGACGACGGCCACCAGTCCCCACGTTCCCTCACGGCCGTCCTCTTGCCGGGGCGGCTGATACTCGGCGAGCAGTTTGCCGGAAATGGGATCGATGCGAAGGCACTTGCCGCCGGTCCGCACGAAAAGCCCGTCGCGCGACAGGCAGAGATTGCTGCCGGTGCCGGCGGTTCCCATGAGGTGTTCCCCGTCGTAGGCGTGGAGAATTCCCGGCAACGGATATTCCCAGAGCCGGCGGCCATTGTAGGCGTCGACGGCGAGCAGGCCGTCGAGCCCCTCGACGAATAAGCGGCCATCGAGGACCAGCGGCGCCGGACCGCGGCCGTGGCGGCTGGGCATCGGAAAGCCCCAGTCGGTGAACCAGAGCATCGCCAACGGCCCGCGGGCCAAGAGATCGGCGGAGCAGTTGGTATTGGCCGGATTGCAGTATTGATGCGTCCACGTGCCGGCCCCTGCGAGTTCGCCGCGAACCGTTTTGGTCATTTCTCCGGGCCGGCCGAGACACGCCTGGCCGCCGTAGGGCCGCACGATACGGTTCAATTCAGCTTCCGCCCCCGCCGGCAGCGCGGCCGTCACCGATCTGCCCGACACGACCAGGTTGGCGAAATAATCGGGATAGTCGGTTGCCGCCGGATCGCCTTGATCGACGGTGACGCGAACTCCGTAGAGCCCTGCCGCATCGAGCCTGCGACGGGCGGCGGCTACGTTGGCCGCGTCGGGATCGATGGCCAGGATTTGCAGATCGGTCTGTTCAGCCAGTTCTTCGGCGAGGGAACCGTCACCGCAACCCAGGTCGAGGCAGTAGCCCGCAGTTACGCCGGTTTGCTCGATGATCTCGGAAGCGGCGCGATGATAGAGCGGGTCGCGCTTCACCGGCGTCGGATTGCTTACCGGGCCAATACGTTTGGGTTCGCGCGATTTGCCGCCATCGAAACAATAAAGGAAGCCGCGGTCGGTAGCGACGAAGAGCCTGCCGCCTGCAACCACGGGAGCGAAGGGCGCCCCGTCGGTTGGCGAGGCGAACACGGTCGCTTGGGTATCCTGGTCGATGACGCAGATGCGATCCTCGCCGCAGGCGATGATCTGACGCCCTGCGACCGAGAGTTCCAAGGTTCGATCCAACGGGCTCTTCATCCGCCAAACGGGCGCGTCGAGCACCGTTTTTTCAACCGGCTGCCCCTTGCGATCGGTGCCTTGGCGGCGAGTCCACATCGATCGGCGGTCCAGAGCGACCAGTTCATCCTTGACGGCGCAGACAATACGATCCGGCGCCACAGCCGCGGCCATCGTTGCCAGACTGCCGTCGGCTGCGTGTCCGGTGGCGACATCAAAGATCGCGCCGCTGTGCAGAAAATGGGAACCGGCGGCCGCGATCTCCGAACCGCCCAGCGCTCGGTATTGCTGGAGGTGGAAGTAGAGCAACTGGCCGGTGCGGCGATCCAAGGCCGCCGGCACACCGCGGCCGGTTGGCACCAGCAGCAGGCGGCCGGCGACGACAAGATTCCCCTGGCCGGAAATGCCGCTCTTGGCCACGGCGCCTCCATGCGGCTGCGGCATTTCCATCGCACCGGAGTCGTCGTTGCACCAGATCACCCTGCCATCGGTGACGTCGACCGCATAAACGAAGATCCCTTCCGAGGGCCAGATGCCGGCGGCGAAATAAACGACACCGTCGGCGATCGCCGGGCCGCCGCGGGCCGGCCACCGCGAGATCATCCGGTCGTTGCCCAACACGCGGCTGTCGCTGGAACCGCCGCGGAGCTTCCACAGGACGCGGCCGTCGGCGGCTGCCAGGCAGTAGAGAAAGCCGTCGTCACTGGCCACGAAGACCCGATCCGCATTGACCGCCGGGGGAAACCGCACCGGGCCGCCGGTGAAGAACTCCCAGCGCATGGCGCCGGTGCTCGCGTCGAGCGCATAGACCTTTCCGTCGGCGGAACTGCCGAAGTAGACACTCTCGCCGGAAACGACCGGAAGCAACGCGCGATCGAAGGGCATGCGAGTGTCCCGCCCCGACCATGCCGGCCGCGGGGCATGGCGGGCCTGGTAGATCCATCGCGGCGCAAGCTTCCGGGGAAGCGACTCGCCGGTGTAGCCACTGCGGGCGGCGTCGGCCCGATAGGTTGGCCAATCCCCTGCCATGAGAAGATTGCCGGAAAGTAGGCGGCAGCAGACCACGACGGAGAAAAGAAAGAAGGGGAATTGCGGATGCATTTTCATATTCGTTGCAGAAGGGAAAGGGAGCGTTCAAAGATGGTCGTTCAAAGATGTGGATCTCCTGCCGCTCCGTCGGCAATCAACAATCGGTAGGTGAATTCTCGGCTGTCGCCGGCCTGGTCCGACACCGTGATTCGGACGTCGGATCTCCCCGCTTTCACCGGCTTGCCGGAAATCTCGCCCGTTGCGGGGTCGATCGTCAACCCTTCCGGCAAAGCTGTTGCACGAAACGTGTACTCCTCACGGTCCCAATAGGCCGCGTTGTACGACGATTGATCGCTCCGCCGGCAACGCAGATCCCCGATGGAGAGAACCGACTTTGGCGCCATGCGATACTCCGCACCCACCTTGCCCTTATCTTCCGCCGGGATTACCACCATCGGCCTCGGTGCCTCGGCATAGTCGGACGGCCCGCTCTCGATACCGGCTGCATCGGCCGCCACGACGCGATAGAACGCCGAGTTGGCGTTGGGCAGATCGACTTCCGCCCCCACCACTCGCAGCGACGTTTCCTGCACGGTACCGATTAGATTCGGCGGTGTTTGAACCACTCCGGCGTCCGGCGCGTTGGATGGCTTTGCCGTGAACTGCTCGATCGTTTTGACGAAGCCCTTGCCTCGAACCACCGGATAGTTCGTGTCGCTGGCCGAAAACCCCTTCTCATCGCTGCCGTATACCTTGTACGCCGCCGGCATCGCGCCCTGCGGGTTGGCTTTCCAGTGGAGCGTATATCCGCGGTCTTCGGGCTCGAGTCGGACATCCAACGGAACGCCGGGCGCCCGGATCCGGAAGTGGAATGTTCGACTCCACGGGCCCCAGACTCCCTTGTCGTCCCGGGCGCGGACTCGCCAATAATAGGTCGTGGCGGGATTGAGAAGCCCGCGGTACGGCGCCGTCCATTCGGATTTTCCCGCCGACGGCGTTCGTGAGACGAGTTTCTCGAAGTTCGGCGAAAGGGGCCACCGCATGTCGGAGTGTTCGGAAAGCTCGAAGTGGTAGTCGGCGATGGCATCGGAATCCGGGTCCGCCGCCGCCGTCCAGCGGAAGGCGACTTGCGAGCCCGCGACCGTCTCGCCGTCCTTCGGAACAATCGCATCGGCGGGGGCCTGCGGCGGTCGCCAGCAGGTGCGTTCCAACCAGCGGTGCGTGATGCGGACCTTTCCGCGCGAGTCGTTCGCATCGCGGTACTCGATGCGGTTGATTCCCACCTCAAGTTCGGGCAGAGAGAGGAGCGACGTCTGGATGTCGTGCTCAAAGGCAATCTCCCTGGCTGTGACCTTTCCTTCCAACACCAATTCCAGCCAGAAACGGTAATCGGGGCGTCCACGCGGGGAAACGATCTCGTCCAGCACCGCCTCCAACGGCATTTCGCCCTCGGCGGATAAGGCGGCGAGCGGTTTCCAAGTCTTTGCGTCGGCCGAGAAACGCCACTGGGCCGAAGCCCCCGGGGCAAGCCGAATCGCCGCCGACGCTTTCCCGCCGACAAAAACGTAAGGGCTTGTGAAGCACCACCGCACGGTCGCCGGCTTGTCCGCTTGTTGCGGGGCGACGCTCCCGGCGGCCAGGTCGAGCCGTGCGTTTTCTGTCTTCTCAGCGCCCCGTTGCGCCGTGTCGTCGGTCAGGTTCGGCCGATACCGCAGCTTGCCGTTGCGGAGCTTGTCGTAGGCGGTTCCACCCCAGCCGGCCAACAGATCGCCCAGGCCGTCGCGTTTCTTCTCTCCTTCGGCAATCGCCTGGCCCGCGGAATACTGCTTGCCGACATGATCCCAGCGGAACTCGATCGACTCGCCCGGCCGGAGAGTGAGATCCATCGCGTGGCGAGTGTGGCTGCCGTGGTCTCCCTCACGGCGGCCCTCGTAAACGTAGAGCGATGCCGAGAATTCGTCCGTTTGCCGGCTGTCGGCGTTGAGGATGCCGTAGGTGTGGGTTCGCTTCACCAGGTCGTGATCGCGGACGATGTCCTCGCAGGAAGCGATGCTGCGATTGTCACGTTTCAGGCAGATGACGTGTTCGTCGCTGTCGAGCAGTCGAAACGCCCCGTCGAAAAACACCTCGCTGACGCAATGGCCGATGGGATATCCGCGGCGAGTTGTCAGTCCGGCCGCTTTCCAGTAGTCGTTGACGATCTGCGCTTCATTGCCGCAGAGCGTGTATCCGTAAACATTGAGCACTTTGACGGCATCGCTCGACTCGGCGTCCCAGGTGGTGGCATGGAAGCGTTGTCGCCGGTGAAACTCCCAAATGGCCCTGGCCCGGTCCGCCGGATCCGTATAACCTCGCGTCGCCTCCGCGAGAATATCTTGCAGACTCCACCATCGTCGCTTGCCGTTGACAACGACTCGGGGATTGCGGACGTCGATCTTGCCGATGTTTTCCAGCAGCAGCGACCGATTCGGCTGCCAGCCCTGCCCGTAGGCGGCATAGCCGACGACGTCGCGGGTCATCGCGCCGTCGACCGTGCCGCGGAAGTCGATCGTGTAGCCGCTCGCGCCCGCATCCAGCATCTGGACGTGCTCACGGCTGCGATCTTCCGGAAGGTCTTGATGGGGGGGCATCGGCGGGCCAATGACCGCGGCGGACGCCGAGGCAAGGAAAACGTATCCGGCCAATGCGACGAATCCGGCACGCACGGCAAGCCCTCCTGTCGGGATATCGAGTTGTCCGGCGGTTGGCAAGCGACCGAGCCATCACCCCGCTCGGCAGGAGGCAGGATATCACGGCGCCGGGCGGCGAGCAAGGACGCAGTCCACGAAGCGGTACTTTCAGCCACCTTTCGAGCCGGCAAATTCGCCGGCTCGAGCATCGCGGGGAACCGAAAAGGATCGCCGGGTGCTCGGTGTGGCCGCCAAATCGCCGATTTCTCAGAACGGAGGTGTTGTGGTGGCCGCCTTCCTGTGGGTGGAGCAGTTCACTTTTTCGCCTGATCGTCATCGTTGTTCTCAGCAGGGGATCTGATCGCAGAGTTCGAGCCACACGAGATGCGTGAGCGTCGCTGCGGCCGATTGTTCCAAGTCGTCAGGGGCATCGAGGACGAAGCGTTTGTCCCTTGTTGTTGGTCATGGGTGCCGGGCTGTGGCAATGGGGCTCGGTTAAGATACATGCGTTCACTATCCCTTGTCCAGGATAGTGGCTGCGGCGCGTGTTTGCAAGGGTCGTATTGGACCAAGGAAGGGGAGTTGACGGGAGACGCCTGCGGAAGAAAACGCCGGGAAGGAGTTGCGCGGCGGGGCTGCGCGGCAGGAGGTGTTGCGATTGCTTCAGGTGGCCCCGAGTCTTCGCGACAAGGCCACTCACTTTCCACCCAGCGACATGAGATGTGAGAGGGTCCGCAGGTACATGACTCCGCCGGCCACGGCGGGCGTGCTGTGGCTCGGCTCGCCCAGGTCGATGCGGGCGAGTACCTCGAACCGCTCGGCGGCAGCCAAGACAACCATCTCGCCGGAATTGGAGATCGAGTAGATCCGGTCGCCGACGCGTACCGGAGAGCCGAGGTACTCGCCGCCGACGCGCTCGCGCCAATGCACGTCTCCGCTCGGTCCGTCGACGCAGGTGACCACGCCGCGGTCGCTCCAGAAAAACACCAGCGGCCAGTTGGCAACGGGCGTTACCACATAGGGCGCCGCCTGGCTGATTCGATAGAGAACGTCCGGACCAGTGCCCTGCTCGGCAGAGCCCGGCCGGACCGCCACCAGGTACTTGCCGGCGTTGCCCGCGCCGTTGCTGGCGAAAATCATCCCCGCTGCCACCAGCGGAGAGCCCGTGGTGCGAAGCTCGAAAATGTCGTCCAGCGCCCAGTTCTTGGCCCCGGTGGCCGGATCGAGGCTGGTGATGCCGTGGGCGCAACCGAGGACAATCACTTGCGGGCGTTCCCCTTCCGGCTCGAAGAGACAGGGGGTGGAGAAGGTGGCCTTTTTCGACTCACGATCCACCTGCCAGCGCGTCTCGCCCGTCTGCCGATCCAACGCGACGATCGAACTCGTCCCGCCCGGATCCTGGTCGTTGCTCAGTACGACCACGTCGCCGGCGAGGATCGGCGAGGTTCCAAAGCCATCTTCCGCGACGAAGGGCCCGAGGTCGCGCCGCCAGAGTTCGGTTCCCTGGCGTTGCTCAAGGGCCAGCACAACGTGCTCATCGGGAGTCGCCCAAGCGACGTAGAGGCGATCCTCGTCGACCGCCGGCGTGGCCGACGCATCACAGTTTGCCTTGAACTTAGGGTGCGGCCTGGTCTGGTAGCGTCGCTGCCACCGCACGGCTCCGTCAGCCGTATTCAGGCAGAGAACGATCAGCGTCGTTTCTTCCTCGATCGTGCTGGTCAGGTAGATGCGGTCATCCCAAATCACCGGAGAACTGAAGCCGATGCCCGGCAGGCTGACCTTCCAGATGTAGTCCTGGTCGGTCCAGGTCGCGGGGATGCCTGAGGCCTCGCCGATGCCGCAACCGTTGGAGCCGCGGAAACGAGTCCACTCGCGATCGGCCCCTACGGCTGGCACGGTGGAGAGCATCAGAAACCCTAACAGAACCCAGAGCGAGCGGCTATCAGCAGCCCGGCTGCTCTCGATCGGGCCGTCGTGATTTCGGCATCGGAATTGATGGTAGCAGCCGGGCTGCTTGCGTGCGGCGATTCTCTTAGGGCCTCTTAGAACGGAGAGCACGATAGATCGTCTCATTGGATTGTTCTTTGTTTTCTGAATACAGGATGGCGCTACGCCCCCAGTTGCAGCAGCGCCCAGGCGGAAAAGACCAACAGCGCAACGGTCGCCCAGGCCAGCGCGAAACCGATCAGGTCTTCCCGGTAGCGTCGGAAGAAGCCCTGCCAGCGCTCGGCCGTAAACCAGCCGGGCAGATCGACGAGGATGAGGTCTTGCCCGCGCTCGGCGGCCAGCGGTCGGGGGCCGCTTTCCGGCATCGCCTCACCGTCGGAAGATCGCCGCAAGCGGTCGAAAAACGCTTCGGTCCGTTCGGCCGGCTCTCGCGGTGTGACGAGGCTTACCAGGATGAAGGCCCCAAACCCAATGAGCATGGCGAAACCGAATGAACCGGGTGTCCACTTGTAGACCAACTGCAGCTCGCCCGTGGCGAGATAGCTCGACCACACCCCGCCGCTGATGCCGCCGGCGAACTGGCCGAAGGCTTCGCGGAGGGTCGAGGGCAACTGGCCGTCGAGCCGGCAGGTCATGAGGAAATTGGTGGCGTAGTAGGCCAGGAATGAGGCAATCGTGGCGGCCCAGGCGCCGTAACGATTGGCCCGCTTCCAGACAATTCCGCCGAGAAACATGATGCCCATCAGCGCGGCGATCGTCTCGGTGAAGAGAAACGCCTGGAGAACCTGGTCGACGACCAGCGCGAAGAGCACGCCGAGGACCGTCAGCGAGAGGCCCGAGAAACGGCCGATCCAGAGGAGTCGCCGGTCGGCGGCCGACGGGTCGAAGTAGTCGCGGTAGATGTTCTGGGTAAACAGGGCGCCGGTGTTGACCATGAAGGTGGAGCAGGTCGACATGTTGGCCGCCAGCACGCAGGCCACCATCAGGCCGGTGAAGCCGGGGCGGAGAAGGTGGAGGCTGGCGTAGCCGAAGGCGTGTTCCTTGTCCTCGAGTTGAACGCCCTGCTGAATGACCAGGGCGGCGACGATCAGCCCGGTAAAGGCCCAGCCGATCGTGCAGAAGCGTTTGACGAGCGAGCCGTAGGTCTGGCCGATGCGGCCGGCCCGTTCGGTGCGGCCGGTGGCGTTCATGGTCAGCGTGTGCGGCATGGCGGTGATGCCGACGAGGCCGTTGAGCGTGAGCATGGCGATGGTGAAGGCGTCCAGTCCGCTCACCTCGCTGTAGAGGTCGAAGAAATTCTCCGGCAAGGTTTGCCGCAGGCCACTGAAGCCGCCGATGGCCATCAGCCCGGAGGGGATGAGGATGAAAGAGAGGAGGATGATCAGGAAGCCCTGAACGAAGTCGTTGTAGGCCGCCGCGACGAGGCCGCCGAAGAAGCTATAGAGGACGAAGGCCACGGTCATGGCCAGCACAACGCCGTTGGGCGAGATCATCTCTCCGCCGGTCGCCACGGCGATGATTTTTCCGGCCCCTTTGAGCATCGCCCCCTGATTGAAGACGAAGAAGGCGATGGCAAAGATCGTGTAGAGCAGCGCCAGGCCGCGGCCGTAACGGTCTTCGATGATCTCGCCGACGGTGGTCCGCTCGCTGCGGCGATACCAGGGCGCCATCAGCCAGTAGAACGGCGTGATGAGCATATTCTTCCACTGATACCAGATGGTGGCAAAGCCCGACTGGAACGACGCGCCGGTCTGAGCGACGGGGTTCTCGGCGTTGGTGCCGGTGCTGAACGACTGGCCGACCATCACCCACCACGGCAGTCGCCGCTCGCCGAGAAAATAGCCGCCGCTGGTGCGGACCTTCCTCGCCATCCAGAGGCCGAAGGCGGTGATGCCGACGAGGTAGCCGATGAGGATAAGACCATCGAGCCTGGTGAAGCTGACGCTCGATTCCGGCATGACGCGATGCTCCTCGCCGAGGTGGGGTCTTTCCGAACACTCCTTAGAAGCCCCAACAAAACGGGGACAGGCACCCGTTTTGTTAGGGCTTCCTGGACTTGTGGTGGATCGATTCTAAGGGAATTCGTATCCAACGCCAAGCAGTGGCAAGGACTCCAGCAGCCCGGCTGCTACGCATCGGTTTCGCGCCGGCACCAACGCTTCAGCCGGTGCCGGCAGCCGGGCTGCTCAGCGACTGCCGCAGCAATAACGCAGGATGGGATACGCTCCACCCGGGGCGAATGAATTCATCCCTACGCGCCATACTCGCGGCAATTAAGCCTGAGAGCATGCACGCCCGCCCCTCTCATTCCGACTCGCTGGGGGCCAGCGCGAGCTGCTTGAGGGCATCCAGGACGGCCAGCACATCGTCGCGGGAGATCTCCTGCCAGCCGGTGAGTTTGTGCGCAAGGATCGCCAGCTTAAACACCTCGAACGCCTCCTGCAAATCGTCGGGAAGCGCGGGAAGTTTTTCGAACGGACGAACCGGCGCGGCCGACTCAACGGACTGGGCCGCAGAATCGGGTACGTCGAAGGGAACGGCATCGACCGTGCCGACCGCCGCCGTCTCCTCTCCATCATCTTCCTCACTGTCATCGTCCTCGTTGCGGTCGCCCGGGCGGCGAACGACTTCGGTCGATTCGCTGACCTGCGATACGTTTGACTCATCGGCAGGTTCGGCGTCTTCGTCGAATTCCGCGCTGAGAATGTCGTCGTCTTCGGGTCGCTCGTCCGGCGGCGAGCCCATGGTTTCCCATCGCTGCGCCCGCATCTGGGCGACCGACCAGCCGCTTTGCGCAGCCCCCTCCAGCCACATCTCCGCGTCGTCCCATTCCGAGGCGGCCTGAAAATGGCTCCAGTACAGCCCGCGGTACTCGCGATAGCTGTCGCCAAACCGCTGCCAGACGCGGCGGAGCCGGCCGACGTGCTGACCGCTGACGTTGCCCACACGGCGGCTCCAGGCGTCGTCGGAATAGGCCTGGACCGGGGCTTCGGAGGCGATCAGCCGTTGCCGCCACTGCTGAATAATCCGTCCCTTTTCCCAATTGGTGGTGCTGACCAGATGGTTCCATTGCCCGATGTATTCCGCCGAGGCCTCCTCGAGCAGGGCCTCGTCTACCGGCAACGGTCCGAGCGTATCTTCAGTGAGATTCTCATGCATCGAAAAGAAATCCTCCGGGTGTCTCGGTGCGGTCCGTGCTGAACCTGGCTGCGGTTGGCTCGCCGAGGGAAAGGTACGATTCTAACACGGTTCGCCACGCGGCAAGCGGCTGACGCCGGGACTGAGGTCGAGCAAGAGGAGGTAGACCGTGAAATCCCGAGGCAAGAGGCGGATTGGTGAGGCAAAAAAGAGAGCTGCCCGCATGGGTCGGTTGGGGAAAAGCTGTCGATGTTCCCGTGAAACAATGCTTCGGCGCGGAGACTTCGTGGGGAAAAGAGGCGGGTGAAGGGGTGTCGCGGCTACATTAAGAGCCTATCCCAAAACCGTCGGGGACTGGCTCATTTTGCGGAGTCTTCGGGGCAAAATGTGCCGGTCCCCTTCTCCTCGAGGTTTTGGGATAGGCTCTAAGAAGAGGCGGGCCAGAGAATGTCCCGCCCACACGGCCTCAAGGTTGCCCCGGAGCGCCAGAGCTGGTCGCATCGGAGACTACCACGGTGAGCAGGAATACCACGCGTTGACGTTTCGCCGCCGGCGCTGCCTCGGGCGCTTTCTCCTCAACCTTTGATTCGGCCGGCGCCGCATCCCGGTCGAAGTGGACCCGGGACTTCACGCTTGGGCTGGGCTTCCTGATGCTGGCCCCAATCCGGTATCGAATCGCCCCGGAACCGCTCAGACTCTGCGTTGTGGACGTTGCCGACGGGGCCGACTCTCCCGCTGCTAGCGTGCTGCTGCGGGCCTTGTCGGAAGCGGCGTCGCCCGGCGAGCGTTCGAAGACGACCGCTTCGGAAGCCTTGGCGGGTGACCAGGCCAATGCCGCGTCTCCGGTAAGACTTTGCTGCTTTACCAAGGCAAAGGAGTCCGGTTGGGCTCTCATCGTGGCGATGGCGGCTTCCACTTGCTCAGGGGCCGCCTCGGCGTCGATTCGGATGGTCTTCGCCGCGACCCGATGGTCGCCGTCCTCGGTTTTCGGCGTCAGGGCGCCACTCTGAACGGTAATCCCCTTTCCGGCCAGAATCTTCGACAATTCCTCCAGGGCGTTGTCACTGGGAACGTCGCAGCGGACGAGGAGGACCGACTCAGCCGGTTGAGATGCTGTCTTGGTGCGACCGGGTTTCTCGGTGGAGCGATTCGCGTCGTCGGCCTGCATTTCCGCTGCGACCGCGGTTTCCGGTACACGTTGCGAGGATGGATCGTCGCTTTCGGTGGCTGGTCGATCGGTAGCGGGAACTGAGGCCACCGTGCTGGGCGACTCCGCGGCCAGAGGTGCAACCGGTTCCGGTAAGATATTCCGCTCCGCGGTGGGAGGTTCGCTCGCCGCGGTCATGGGCAATTCGGGAGTCGCTTCGGGTGATTTCTCAGCAGAAACAGCGGGAACACGGTCTGCAGACGACCGGTTTTCGTCGCTTTCCGTTGCGGCAATCGCCGAGTCCGCTTGTAGCGGTTCGACGGCGCGCATTTCCGCGGCTGAGCGTGAGGGCGGCTCCACGGCCGCTGGGCGTCGAGCGATCTGGTCCTGATCGCCTCCGTCGGGCAAAGCGATCAACATCACCAATGCCACCGCAATCGCCAGACCCGACCAAACCATCGCCCGCGGGCGGAGAATCCGGCGAACGACACCCCGGAAGGCAGTGCGAAGGTTGCCATCGCGACCGCGAAGCGGGCCGGGAGATTTCTCCAGCATCCGCCGTTCCGCCGATCGAAGCACGGCATCCCTCAAGTCCACGCCAACCTTTTCCGCCGGGAGAGACTGGATCGTGGCACTGAGCGTCCGCAGTTCGTCGAGAAGCGGCTGCGCGGACGGGCTGGAACGGAGCAGTTCCGCTACACTCGCCTCCTCCTCAGCGGTCAATTCCCCGTCGAGATACGCACTGAGCATTTCGTTTTCCGGTACATGAATCATGATACCCCCGCCGCTTCCGACGGGACGCCTGATGCTACGCGCGACAGTCTTTCGGTCAGCCGTGGCAATCCTAGGCCGCTTTCCGCGGCCGAACAACTACCGCCCAACCGTTCCCCCCAGACGTGTTACGCTGGTGAACCCCCTGTTATTCTTCCAGTAAGAGAACCTCTCTGAGCTGTTCGCGTAACTGCAGCCGCGCGCGGTGCAAACGGCTGCGCACGGTTCCGATCGGCAGGCCAAGCATTTCTGAAATGGTTTCGTAACAACATCCGTCGATTTCCCGCAATACCAAAACCGCTCGATGCTCCTCGCTCAAAGCGGCAATGGCTTGCTCCACTTGTTGTCGGCGTTCGGCTTCTTCCATCCGATGTTCCGGTCCGGGCCGCGAGTCCACCGGCTGCTGCCCGGTGGTCTGGTGGACATAGTCGACCGAAACGGATGGCCTTCTGCGTCGGCGGTGACTGGCCGCTACGTTGAACGCAATGCGGTACAGCCAGGTATAAAAGGCACTATTCTGCTGAAAGGTATCCAGCTTCAAGAACGCCTGAACAAAAGCCTCCTGGACGATATCCCGCGCATCTTCCCTTCCCCCCACAATGCGGAGAATGGTGTTGTAAAGCCGATCCTGGTATTGTTCGACCAGTTGCCCGAAAGCCGCGGTATCTCCCGCAAGGGTTTCGGCAATCAACTGGGAATCGTCGCTCATTGGCTTCACGACTAGGACGCGAGACAAAGGAGAAAAGTTCCCGCCCCCCTCAGGCGGCGGCAGCTTCATGATCGAGGCAGTGGCACCTTCTATCATCCCGTCCGGTGGAGGTGCTGTCAAATTCCTGTCGCGGACACAAGCTAAGCCACCCACTAGAGTGCATTACCTGAGATTGGCGGGGTGGGTTGGAGTGTTGTGGGCCAAGAAATGGTACCCGGATACTCTGTGGCGAAACATGTGGCGACGGGCAAGATGGTAAGCCAAAACGGGGGGCCAGGCGGTATCGCGACTCCACTGTCGCGTCCGCACTGCCCGCTCGCGCTTCAATTTGGCGGCGCGGTATGGTATCAAGGAGCCCGGTAAGCTGGCATCTCCCCCGCTTTTTCCGAGAGTAAGCATCATGGCGATACGACCTGTGGTTGCTGTGCTTTGTCTGCTGGCGGCGAATCGAGGCGGTGTTGTCCAGGCAGAGAGGGAACTGGAGCTGAGGCTCGTTCCCTTTCCCAAACAGGTTCGCCAGACCGATGGGACATTTCCGCTCGATCGGTCCCTGGTGTTCGAAGCCCCCGAGACGGTTGCGACGCGGTTCGCTCACCAACTGGGGCAAGAGTTGTCACTTGCCGGGATGCCGGTTCCCGAGACGGTCGCGGTGGCCGGCCGTGGATACTGGTTTCGTCTTGCCAAAGACGGTGGCGGCCGAGTACCCTCCGCGCCGCAGTATCGCGACGGCGCCGGCGAGGAAGACTACGTTTTGAATGTCGGCCCCGAGGAGATCATCTGCATTGCGACGGGTGAGGAGGGCCTGTACTACGGACTCCAGACGGTGCGGCAATTGATCCGCGCCAATCGCCTTGGCAACGCCCTGCCGAACCTTGCGATTGCCGACTGGCCTTCACTGCGTTGGCGGTGTTTTCAGGACGACATGACCCGCGGCCCCAGTTCGAAGCTCGGCACGCTTGAAGATGAAGTTGCGCTGGGCTCCGAGTTGAAGATGAACCTCTTCACGTATTACATGGAGCATCAATACGCCTTCAAGAAGCACCCGCTCATCGGTCCGGAGAACGGTTCGCTCACACCGGAGGATCTCGCCGCGCTGGTCGACTATGCCAAACCGCTCTACGTCGACATCCTCGGCAACCAGCAGTCGTTCGGCCATTTCGGCCACATTCTCGCGCACGACCGCTACGCCCACCTGCGGGAAACGCCCTCGTTGCTCTCGCCAGTCGCGGAGGATTCGTACCGGTTGCTCGATGATTTCTACAGCGAAGTCTGCCCGTTGCTGCCGTTCCCATGGTTCAATGTCTGCTGCGATGAAACGTGGGGCCTCGGCGAAGGCCCTTCCAAGCAATTAGCCGAGGAGATCGGCGTCGGCGGCGTTTATGTCCGCCATGTCCGCCGCGTCCACGACTTGTTGAAGGACAAGTATGACAAACGGATGATGATGTGGGGCGACATCATCCTCCAGCATCCCGACAAGCTCGACCAGGTGCCCAAAGACACGATCATGCTCACCTGGGGCTACGGGCCGCGGGAGAGCTTCGAACACCAGATTCTCCCCTTCGTTGAGTTAGGCTACGAGTTTTTCGTTTGTCCGGGCGTGAGCAACTGGAGCCGGATTCTTCCCGATTTCGGGGTGGCGACGACCAACATCGGCAATTTCGTCCGCGACGGCGCAAAGCACGGCGCCCTCGGCATGCTCAATACGGCATGGGAGGACGACGGCGAAGCGTTGAATGCGCCGAAGTGGCACGGCTATGCCTGGGGGGCCGAGTGCGCGTGGAACGCCTCGACGACCTCGCCCGAGCAGTTCAGCCGGCGGATCGGCGCCGTGCTGTTTGGTGAAAAGGCGGACCACTTCGGCCGTGCGATCGAATTGCTGGCCCGGACCCACGCCTTGCCCGGCATGTCGGGAATGAACAACAAGCGGTTCTGGGAGAACGACTTTGTTCCCCAGCGCAAGCCGGCGGCGGTGGTTGCTTCCGCCGAGCGATTGCTCGGGATCGTCCGTCCGGCCATCGAGCAGTTGCAGACATGTCACGACGAGGCCACGGTGAATCAGGAACTGCTGGACCACTTTCTCTTCGGCGCCCGCCGGATGGAGCGGATCGGCCAAAGGATGCTCGACGGTCTGGAGGCGGTGCAATCCTACGCCGCGGCGTATCAGCTCCCGGCCGCCGACTCGCTGCCGCGACTGCAGAAGATCGAGTCGCTCGTCCGACAAAACCGCGATGCGCACGCGGCGCTCGGCCGCGACTTCGAGCGGCTTTGGCTGTCGGAGAGCAAGCCGTACGCGCTGGATCGAGTTCTGGACCGCTACGCGGCCGCCGTGAAGTGGTACGACGACGTGCTTCTGCGGTTGGCCGACGCGAGGAAACAAGCCGAGGCGGGCAGGCCGCTGCCGTCGCCCGAGGCCGTCGGATTGGCCATGCCGGAACATTTTGCGAGGCGAACCCGTCCCCACCGCATCGTTCCGACGCCGCTGGCGCCGGACGCGCCCTGGGCGGACACCGCGGCAACGCACCGCCTGGGGCTGGTCGTGCAAGCCGGGGCGGTGGACCGCGCCGCACTGCCGATCGAGGTCGACGTTCGACTCCCTGAGCCACTGGTGTCGCAGTCCGCCAGAGCGTTTTGTGCGGTGGGCGACGAATCGCCGCGGGAGATCCCCGTCCAAGTCGATCCGGGATGCGGCGACGTCGCCAACGCCCGGCTCACGATGGCGCTGGATTCGCCGATTTCCCAGGGACGACAAGCCCTCATCCAGGTGTATTTGGGCCTGCCGTCATCGCCGCCGTTGGTCGAGAGCGTGGCGGCGACCGGCGGCCCCGAGGACGGCGTCTGGATTGAGAACGGCAAGGTTCGACTCCTCTTGGGGCCGGAAGGCGGGCACGTTTACCGTTGGGAAGTCAAAGCCCGCGACTATCGCGACCTGACGATGCCCGGCGAATCCGGTTGGGCCGGCTTTTCGGATGTCCATAGCCACCGCGGTGTGAAGCACCAACTCGACTGTCTGGCCCGCGGACCGGCCCTGGTTCGCTATCGGGTCTCGGCGCCGGACGGGCTCGCCAAGACCATCAGCTTGTTTGCCGGCTGTTCGTGGATGGAAATTGTGCTGGACAATCCGGTGACCCACTACTGGGATTTCGACGATCCGAAGAACTTCGCCGCCGACGGCCCTGAGCCGGGCAGATATCTCTTCTCGGACGGCAGCAGCGGCGCGGTTGCCAAGCAGGCCGACGGGGTTCCGGGCCAAGTGGAGCAAGCCGGCACGTTTTGGGGCATCAAGTTCAACGACGATCGATTGGCCCTGGGGCTGGCGACGCCGGAAGTCGCGGCGCTGCACCACATTGCCCCCGGGGCCGGCGCCGGGGGTGTCGGCATCGAGGCGTCGCCGGCGGCCGGCCATTTCATCACCTTCGCCGGCGTGCTGGAGTCGGAGCCGGCCGAGACGATGAACCGCCTCTGCCGCACGCTCGATTTCCGCAGTCAGCCGGAAGTCGCTTTGTACGCGATTCAGGAGAAGCCGTAATCTGCCATGAGAGCTTTGATCCTCGTGGACTTGCAGAACGATTTCTGCCCCGGCGGGGCGTTGCCGGTTCCCGATGGGCATACGGTCGTGCCGATCGCCAACCGGCTCATGGCGCGGTTCGATCTCGTTATCGCCACCCAAGATTGGCACCCGCGCGATCACGGCAGTTTTGCCGTAAACCATCCGGACAAGCAGATCGGCGACGTCGTCGAATTGGACGGCATTGAGCAGATCCTCTGGCCGGTCCATTGCGTGCAGGATACCCCCGGGGCCGAACTCCACCCGCAACTCGATCGCAGCCGCATCGACGATTTCGTGAAGAAGGGGACCGAGCGAACGGTCGACAGCTACAGCGGTTTTTTCGACAACGGCCGCCGCCACGCGACCGGCCTTGCCGAACGACTTCGCGCGCGTGGCGTTTCCGACGTCTACCTGTGCGGTCTGGCCACCGAATACTGTGTAGAATTCACGGCATTGGATGCCGCCGACCTCGGATTCACGACCTGGCTGGTCCGCGACGCCTGCCGCGGCATCGATCGCCACGCGGGCGACATCCAGCGGGCCATTGCCGCGATGCAAGCCAAAAACGTCCGGCTGGTAGAGTCCTCAGCTTTGGAGTGCGCGTGACTCGTCACCGCATTCTTTCTGCTTTTCCTTTTCCCCCTTCGCCCGACGCTCGCCTCATTTCATCCAAGTCGTTGGTGACCTTTCTTCCCGCAGATCGAGGTTATCGATGTAGATTTCCGCGGCTTGGCTGCCATTGGCGACGAACCCCACCCAGTCGAGTTCACAAAACCCCGGCTGACAAGGAAGGTCGCGAAAGACCAGCGGCGGCCTGCTCATCGGTAACCCGCGCGGTCATCTCCGCATTGCCTTCGCTCGTTGTGGCCCCGGGCGTCGGATCGCCGACGCGACATGCCTCGAAATCCTCAACGATCGGCGGTGGCGGCGGTGTAAACTCCACCTCGGCCCCGACCAGGTCCGTGGCGCCTTCGGCGAATGCCCTTGCGCGAACGACCGTGGGAGCGTCGACGGCAAACGGCCCTCGGTAAACCGGCGATTGCAAGGTCGGCGGCGAACCATCGAGCGTGTAGTGGATCTCGGCCTGCGGCAAGTCGCAGGAGATGACCAGGCGAACCGGTTTGCGGAGGACGCCGCCGGCCGATTCGATGACGGTGCTCAGACGCCGGCCGACCCACCGTTGACGATAGGGAGTTTCGAGGCCCGTATCGCCGATCGCAATCGGTTGCTCGATGCCCAGTTTCAATGCCGGCGATCCGAGGCGAAAACGGAAATCGGCCAAGGCGGGGGCGATGAACTGCGGATCGGCGGATAGGCTGTGTGTCTCGACGCCGAGCGGTTGCTGCCGGTTGAGGTGCTGCTTGCCCCAATCCGGATCTTCGGTGCAGAAATAGAGATTGAAGTCGGCGTCGGTGTCGGACAGCCGCGGCGCCGGTTCACTGCCGCGGGCCGATCCTTCCCCGCAGACGATCTGCCTCCGGCAGCATGAGTAGAAAACGTTTCGCTCGATCTTCGACCCTTTCGGCGAACCGTAAGGGAACACCAGGTAACCCCGGTGGCGATCTTGAGGGCGGAGATCGGCGATGATGTTGCCCAGGATGTCGTTTTCCCCCTTGCTGATGATCCCTTCGCCATAGCCGCGGGTGCGGTGGAGCAGGTTTCGTTCGATCAGCGTGCCGTGCTGATCGTCGTCGCAGCGTATCACCGCGTTCATGTAGCGGCCGTAGCAGTCGTGGCAGTAGTCTTCCCGAACGACGTTCCCCGCGCCGGCGCCGGAGACATAGATGCAGTTCCCGTCGCCGGTCACTTCCATGGCGTTGTGGATCTCGTTGCGCTCGACGCGATTGTTGCGGCTGTGCAACAGCGGTTCGCGCTGGTGCCAACTGAGTTGCTTGCGAGGCCCCGCCGGATCGACGCCCACCTCTTTCCAGCGGACGGTCCGGGAACATTCGCCCACGCCGCCGGGATCCCAGGAGATTCGGCCGGTGACACAGATGCCGGTATAGGGAATGTGGTGGATGTGGTTCTGCGCGATGCGGTTCTCGCCGCTCTGCCAGGCGAAGATCGCCGGGGAACCCCAATACAGTTGGCCGATGTCGTGAACATAGTTGTTGGTGACCTGATTGGCTCGATTCACATCCTTGGTCCCCGGCCCATAGCCGGCCAGGAGGATGCCGACGCCGCCGAGACGGTCGAAGCGGTTTCCTCGGATGTGATTTTCGCGGGCGTGCAGATCCAGCCGCACGCCCGTGCTGCCGGCCTCGGTAAACCGGCAATCCTCGACGGCGCAACCTTCCGCGCCGCGGAGACGGAGCATGGCCGATGGGCTGTCGAACCGCTCCCAGTCGTGCTGGAGTCCCCAGCCGGTCTGGCCGTGCCACGAGAAACGGTCGCCGTGGGTAAACGTCAGGCCGCGAAAGACAAGGTTTTTGACCGGCGTATCGCGCGGCCCGTCGTAATCGATCTTCCCTTCGATCCGGATGATCTCGGCCAGCGTCGGCACGAGGATCTCGTTCTCCGGTGGGCGACCGCTCTCGGGCCAGAGATAGAGCCGCGCCTGTTTGCTGTCCAGCACCCACTCGCCGGGCTCGTCGAGCGCTTCGAAGACGTTCTCGATCCAAGCGGTGGGGCGGTCGGTCATGCCGTTCTTGCCCAACGGATACGTCCCCGGCACCGCCGCCCTGGCCGTGCCCGCCGCCTCATCGACCGACTCCAGCGGCAGAATGTCGCTGACCCAGAAGTGACTGGGGATGATCAGCAACTCCGCCTCCTCGAGCCTCGGCCACGATCGCAACGACTGACTGGTAAAGTGGATCGTCTGGTGATCCCGCGAGCCGCGGTCCATGGCACGCGTGGGCGAGAAACCGGGGCCGCGGGCTCGCGGCAGGCGGGTGCCGCCGGTATAGAGCGTGAAGAAAGACCACCCGCGGTCGTCCTGAGTGGCAACGGTTGGCGACGGCGTCTGCTTCTGCTTCAGCGAGCGAACAAAGGAGGCATCGGCTACCCAGACCTTGCCGTGAGCCTGCTTGGGCAAGCCGGGAGCCGGATCCTCCAGCGGCTGCCAGTTTGGGACGGGGGTTGCCGCGCTGAGAATCGGAACTTCGCCGGGATAGGCCGCGTATGTGATCCTCTGATCGTCGCTTCCGGAGTCTTCCAGGGAAAACACTATGGTATCCGTCACCCGGTACGTCCCGCCGCGGAGCAAGACCGCGATCTCCTCACGCGGATGGACTTTTTTAAAACGGCGAACCGCCTCGCGGGCTCGGACGAGCGTTGCAAAAGGATCGTCCTTGGTCCCGGCGTTTTTGTCGCTGCCCGTCGGGCTGACGTAGAACTCGGCTGCGGCAAGCCACTGCGTGGTCAACAAGCCGACGAAGACAACGCTTGCAGCGAGTGCAAGGCGGCCCGGGCGAAAGCATCTCCAGGGAAGAATCATCAAAGGTGTCTCCTTTTGGCTGCAAGTCACAGTCGCCGCATACGATGGTCGATCCGTCCTCCGTCTCCATCGTGAGGGCGATCCTTCGAAGGCACGCGGACATTGATCATAACCGATCGGCAGGGAGAAGGCACTCCGCTGTTGCGTCTTCTCAAACCAAGATGTCGCCCGCCCGCCACAAGGCCACACAACACGCTCGTTGGCGCGGAGAAATCGTCTTGCCAACCTACGGCACTTGCCCGGCCGTTTCACGAACCCTGCTCTCTGGAGGTGTCTCGAAAAGGCAGCCGAATTGCTCGACCGGAGGATGCATCTGCTGATCCTCGACCTGCAGCCGCCCACCTCGCGAGATCCCCGGGGGATCCACGGGGCGATTTGGGAAGAGATCACCGGCCAGGGATACGCTGCTCCGCCGGGAAAGCTGCTGACGCTGGCGGCCTACGAGTCGGCACTGACGGTCCGCGCCTATGTCCAGCCCGTGGCTGTAGGCGATGCGTTGATTGATATGCCGCTGTTCCTCGAACCCGGCGCCCACGTTCTTGTCCCGCTGGAGAGCACCTACCAGCGGGCGTTCGCGGCTCTGCCCCGCCGGTGGCGCACCGTCCTGGACGCGCGGGACTGATGCAAACCTCTTCAAGTAGAGCAGCCGGGCTGCTACGGATCGATCTATTCCTGACGATCCTCTTTGTACTGCACCAACTCCACCACGGCGCCGTCGTCGGTCTGGTAGAATGCGACGATCCGCGGGCCGACGTCAAAAGGTTCCAGCAACACCTTCATCCCTTGGGCGGCCGTCGCGATATCCTCGACGCGAAAAGCCACGTGGGCCCTTTCTCGGACCGGACCGACCACCGGGCTGTCGGGTTCGAAACGGAGCCACTCGACGCGAAAAGGGTGCTCGAGGTAATTGGTTCGCCACACCCGCGTCGCCTCGACAAAGCTCTCGCCCGGCTTGCTCTGGTCGGTCACTAACCCGATGTGTTCGAACTCGAGCATCAGAACGCTCCGTTGCGGCTCTGGAACTTCGTCGGCTTGCCCAGCGAAGGACCGCCGCGGCCCTGCCAATCGGCGATCCACCGCAAGAACCTCTCCGCAGGCACACGCGGTTGGCCGAAGAGTTCGATGCTCTTGGCGGCATTGCTGAGGAAGGCGTCGGGCGCTTCCGTGCCGGCGAACCGGACCGGCTTGCCCACCAGTCGGCCGATCTCTTCGGCCACGTCGCGGACAGGGAGCTTTTCCGGTCCGGTGACGTTCAGCACGCAGGGGCCGGAAGCGACGTGCGCCAGCGACTGGAGCGTGATGGCGTTGTTGTCGCCCTGCCAGATGGCGTTGAAATAGCCCATCGACAAATCGACCGGTTTGCAGGCGAGGATCTGCTGGGCGATATCGACCATCACCCCGTAGCGGCACTCATGCGCGTAGTTCAAACGGATCAGCGCCACCGGGGTGCCGTTTTCCAGGCTGAAGTGCGTGAGGATCCGCTCGCGGCCCAGGCAGCTCATGGCGTAGTCGCCCACGGGTGACGGCGCGTCGGTCTCCAGCGAACCGGCGGATTCGACCGGCACCATCGGGTAGACGTTGCCGGTGGAATAAGCCACGATGCGGCTTTTCGGATAACGCTCGGCGACCATGCCCGGCAAATAGGTGTTCATCGCCCAGGTCATCCCGGTCTGGCCGCTGGAGCCGAATTTCATGGCGGCGAGATAGAGGACGTTGGGCGCCTCGGGCAGTGCGGCGAGGGCTGCGCGGTCCAGCAGGTTGCAGCGGACGGTCTCGATCCCTTGCGATTGGAGTTGTTGCTGAAGCTCGCCGCTGGAGAAACGCGCCACGCCGAAGATGCGGCGGGCAACGCCGGCTTCGTCGCTCGCCCGGCGAGCCATGCGGGCCAGCGAGGGACCGATCTTGCCGCCCACGCCCAGAACGACGATGTCGCCCTCCACGCGGCGCATCGTTTCGATCACGCCCTCCGTCGGACGGCTGAGCATCTCTTCCAGTTGTTCGACGTCTTCAATCCGGTCGATTTCGCTGAGATCGTTATTCGTGAAGTTCATGCGAAAGCTTTCGTTGCGTTCTTCTTCTTGGAAGCCCTAACAAAACGGGGACTGGCTCCCGGCAATTGTCAAAAATCTGGGGAAGTAAAGCAAGGCGAGGGTGCCTGTCCCCGTTTTGTTAGGGCTTCTTATCCGTGTGTTTCTATCCGTGGACGAAGAAAGCCCATTTCGGCAAGATGCCCGCGAATGGTCGGATCAGCCAGCAGCTTGGCGAACGCCGCCACCGCGGGCCGATCGAGCCGCTCCCTGGGCACGACGAAATCATACTGTTCGTTCTCCAGCAGGAGAAAACCGAGACCGGCCCGGCGGGCGACCCACTCGATGGCCACGCCCCAATCGGCCCGCCCCTGCGCCACCGCGGCGGCGACGGCATGATGGCTCCGCGATTGTACCGCATAGCCGGGCGGCTGGGCACCCTCCAGCAGCCGATCGATGAGGATCCGCGTGCCGCTCCCCTGGTTGCGGTTGACCATGACACAGGTGCGGTCGGCCTTCACGGCTTGAAATGGCCTGGGCCGCCTCTCGTCCGACAAAACGCGGATCGCCCTGCCGAAAGACGACGCCCTGCCTTCGACCGTAGCCTTCGATGAGGTGGAGATTCGGTGTTAGGTAAGGCAGATTGTAGCGACCGGTTGCCGGATCGAGCAGGTGGATGCCGGCCACGTCGCACTCGCCGCGCCCGGCGGCCTGCAGCCCGGCCGTCGAGCCAACCGCCATGAACTTGGTTTGGAATCCCTGGCTCTGCAACTGCCCAAGGAGGAAATCCAGTCCTACGCAGTGGCTGCCGATCACCACGAGATCGGCCAAAAGAAGCTCACCGCCAAGAAGTTGAACCTCAACCGTGGCGCCCGTCTCGACAATCTCTTCGTGCCGGCCGATGGTCACGAAGCCGTCGGCTCGGCTGAAGGTGGTGACCGAGCCAGAACCCTTGCCCATCGGGTATGCCGCCAGACCGCCGCCCGTTTGAACCAGCCCCACGAGCACGAATTCCGTGCGTCCGATCTCCGAGTTGACTTTCACCGCCATCCGCGCCGGCACCGCACGTTGCTCGGCGGCAGGTCGGCCGCCAAGTATGAGAATGACGGGAGCGACAAACTCGCGGAAGGTAAAAATGGCCGACGTGGGGAAGCCGGGAAGAACCACGATCGGCTTGCCCCGATCCGCCGCCAGGCAGATGGGCTTTCCCGGCTTTAAGGCGACGCCATGCGCAACGATGCCCGGCTCGGACAATTCGTGGACCACTCGATACGACAGGTCGCCGGCGCCTTTGCTCGTGCCGCCGGAGAGCAACACGACATCGGCCTCCTGCAATGCCTCGTGGAGTCGCTCGCGCAGCCGCTCGGCGTCGTCGGCGACGATCCCGCGACAGAGCGGTTCACCGCCGAGTTCTCGAACCGCATCGGCCAGGATGCGGGCGTTGGAGTCATACACCATCCCTGGTCGCCTCGGTTCGCCCGGCGCGATCAGCTCATCGCCGGTGGAGAAGATGGCCACAACCGGCCGCCGCCAGACGCTGACGGTCGCCGCTCCGGTGGCTGCCAGCACGCCGGTCTCGCGACTGCCGAGCACTTCGCCCCGTCGCAGCACCGTTTCCCCGGCCGCGATGTCGGTGCCGGTAAACGAGACGCCGAAGCCGGGCGTCACCGCTTTGGCGACGTTCAAGCTGTCGCCGTCGGGCTCGGTATGCTCGATCATCACCACGGCGTCCGCGCCGCGCGGGATCATTCCGCCGGTGGCGATGGCCATCGCCTCGTTCGCCGCGACCTCGGCCCGGGGGACCACGGCGGTCGCGATCGTTTCAGGCAAGAGTCGCAGACGCCGAGGACTCTCTTCCTGAGCGCCGTAGGTATCGGCGGCGCGGACAGCATAGCCGTCGTAGTTGGAACGGTCGAACGACGGCACGTCCACCTCGGCAAGAACGTCTTCCGCCAGCACGCGTCCCAACGCCCTATCGAGAGGAACCCGCTCCGCACCGAGCGGTTCGAGCCGGATCGCGGCATAGAAACGCCGCTGCGCCTCATCGCGATCGATGCAATCGAGGAATTGGGATTGGGATGTCATTCGTATTTGTCATTTGTCACTTGTTATTTGGGGGGTGCAGACCTCAAGCCGATCTGTCTGGCTCTTGAGGAAGCCCGGCGAAATGCGTTTGGTGTTGGGGAGCGCGGAGGCGTGATTCACCGTTGAACGATGCTCAGCACGCGTATGGCAACTCTGAGAGGCTCTGAGCCGTAGCACCGCGCAAAGTGC